>JAUIIC010000077.1 GCA_030431935.1 Alphaproteobacteria bacterium
CCACGGCCGCCGTTTCCGTGGCGTCGCCGCCCAGCGTGATCTGGTAGTTCTCGACCCCCGCGCGATCCAGCCCGAGGATGCCGATATGGCCCACGTGGTGATGCCCGCAGGCGTTGATGCAGCCCGATATCTTGATCTTGAGCTCGCCCACCTCGTGCTCGATCTTCAGCGCCTCGACACGCTCGGCGATCTCCTGCGCGATGGGGATCGAGCGCGCGGTGGCCAGCGCGCAATAGTCCATGCCGGGGCAGGCGATGATGTCCGAGGCCAGCCCGATATTCGCCGTGGCCAGCCCCGCGGGCCGCAGCGCGGCGTAAAGCGCGGGCAGATCGGCGCGCGCCACATGGGGCAGGATGACGTTCTGCTCGTGGCTGATGCGCAATTCGCCGTGCCCGTAACGGTCGGCCAGGTCCGCCAGCACCCGCATCTGTGCCGCGCTGGCATCGCCCGGCGCCTTGCCATGCGCCTTCAGGCTGACCGACACGATGGCATGGCCCGGCACCCGGTGCGGCGCAAGGTTGGTGTCGGCCCAGCTGCGGAACAGCGGGTCGGCGGCATAAGCGGCGTCGAACGCGCCCGCCTCGCGCGGCGCCAGGTCGGGCCCCGCGAACTGCGCCCGGATCGCCGCCAGAACCGCCTGGTCGGCGCCGCCGAATTCGGCCCGCAGCATGGCGAAGCGGTCCTCGACCAGGTCGCGGATCGTCTCGATCCCGTTTTCGTGCACGGTGATCTTGATGCGCGCCTTGTACTTGTTGTCCCGGCGTCCCAGCAGGTTGTAGACGCTGACGATCGCCTCCAGGTAGGGCAGCAGGTCGGCCACCGGCAGGAAGTCGCGGATCACCTGCCCGATCATCGGCGTCCGGCCCAGCCCGCCGCCCACGATCACCTCGAACCCGGTCTCGGCCCCGCGCCGGACCATGCGCAGCCCGATGTCATGGGCGCGCGTCACCGCGCGGTCGTTGGGCGACCCGGTGATGGCGATCTTGAACTTGCGCGGCAGGAACTGGAACTCGGGGTGGTCGGTGGACCACTGCCGGATCAGCTCTGCATAGGGGCGGGGGTCCTCGATCTCGTCGGCGGCGGCCCCGGCGAAATGGTCGGCGGTGACGTTGCGGATCGTGTTGCCCGAGGTCTGGATGGCGTGCATCCCCACATCCGCCAGCGCGTCCAGCATGTCGGGCACATCGGCCAGCTGCGGCCAGTTGAACTGGATGTTCTGGCGCGTGGTGAAATGCCCGTAGCCCCGGTCCCAGCGGTCCGCGATCAGGGCAAGCTGGCGCATCTGGTCCGCCGACAGCGTGCCATAGGGGATCGCCACCCGCAGCATGTAGGCGTGCAGTTGCAGGTAAAGGCCGTTCATCAGGCGCAGGGGCTTGAACTCGTCCTCGGTCAGGCTGCCGTCGATGCGGCGCGCGACCTGCCCGCGGAACTGGCGCACACGCTCTCGCACGAAGGCGGCGTCGAAATCGGAATACTCATACATGGGCCGTCTCCGTCGGGGTCGGGGTCGCTGGAATGGTGGGGCCGGAGGCGCGGATCGCCTCGCGGAAGTGGATCGGTTGCGGGCCGCGCGGGCCTGCCTTGGCCTCGGCCAGGTAGGCGCCGACGACGGTGCCGGGCTGGGCCTGGGCGTGCAGCAGGCGGATCTGGGCGTGCGCCTCGTCCTCGATCAGCTCGGCCTCGGCGATGTCGCGCGACCAGCGGTCGTCGGCGGTCAGCCAGACCACGTCGCCCCGCAGAAGGTCGTTCGCGGTGACGACGGAAGGGGTGAAGCCACGGCTCATAGCGCGATCTCCTGTGTCTCGGTTGCGGTCAGGGCGGTTTCCGCCGCGCGCGGCGCCAGCCCCAGCATCAGCACCGCCGGGCCGGTCAGGCCCGCGGCGGCAAGGTCGTCGTTCAGCGTGCCCAGCGTGCAGCGAAACACCCGCTGGTCGGGGCGCGAGGCGTTCTCCACCGCGCTGACCGGCGTCGCCGGGTCCGCGCCATGCATCATCAGCCGCCCCTGCAGGAAGCGCGCGGCGCGCTTGCCCATGTAGATGGCGGCCACCGCGCCGGGGCGCGCCAGCGTGCGCCAGTCGTGGTCGGCGAAGCCGTCGATGTCGTGCCCCGTCAGCACCCGCAGGTCCGAATTGCGCCCGCGCCGCGTCAGGCTTTGCCCCAGGCTGGCGGCGGCGGCGGATGCGGCGGTGATCCCCGGCACGATGCGCCAGTCGAGCCCCGCGGCCTCCAGCGCCTCGATCTCCTCGTCGAGGCGGCCAAAGACGGTGGGATCGCCCGATTTCAGCCGCACCACCTGCGCGCCCGCGCCCGCATGGGCCACCATCAGCGCGTTGATCTCGTCCTGCGGCATGGCGGGGCCAAAGCCGGTCTTGCCGGCCTCGATCACCGTGGCCTCGCGGCGGGCGAGTTCCAGGATCGCGGCGGGCACCAGCCGGTCGTGGATCACCACGTCGGCACGGTCCAGCGCCGCGCGGGCCTTCATCGTCAGAAGCTCGGGGTCGCCGGGGCCGGCGCCCACGAAATCCACGGCGCCCTTTCGCGGGGCGACGGCCATGTGCCGCTCCAGCAGGGCGGGCAGGGCGGCCTTCACGCCCTCTTCGCCCGCCTCGGCGGCGCGGGGGCCCGCGTCGTGGTAATACTCGGCCCAGAAGTCGCGGCGGCGCGCACCCATCGGCAGCGCCTCGGCCAGCGGACGGAACGCCTTGCCGATCCGCGCCAGCATCCCCAGCGTGGCGGGCAGGCGGTCTTCGAGGTCGCGCTTGATCGAGCGGGCCAGCACCGGCGCCGCGCCCTCTGTCCCGATGGCGATGGTCACCGGGTCGCGGTCGACGATGGCCGGCGTGATGAACTGGCTGTCCTCCAGGTTGTCGACGATGTTGACCAGCGCGCCCTCGGCCCGGGCGATGGCGGCGATGCGCGCATCCTCGGCGGCGTCCTCGGTCGCGGCATAGACCAGCGCGGCGCAGAGCGCATCGCCGGGGCCGAAATCGCGCCCGACCAGATGCCGACGTTGTGCCGACGTGATGCCGACAATGGCCGGATCGGGATTTTCGGCGAAAACGGTGATCCGCGCCTCGGTCCGGTCCAGAAGGCGCAGCTTGGCCAAGGCCGCCGCGCCGCCGCCCACGATGACCACCCGGCGGCCCGCCAGATCGAGGAAGATTGGAAAATGCTGCATCGTCCGTTTCCCGTGATTTCAGGTCAGAACATAGGATATTTTCCTGTCTTTCTTCCAGATGCGCGGCTAGATAAGGACATATGTTCCAGATTCCGCAGAAAGGCGAACCGATGTCCAGTGACCCCGCGCCACAGCGAACGCCCGTCCGCCTCGACGCGCTCGACCGGAAAATCCTGTCCGAGCTTCAGCGCGATGCCGCCCAGTCGCTCGAGGACATCGCCCGCACCGTCGGCTCCTCGAAAACCCCCGTCTGGAACCGCATCCGCAAGCTCCGCGAGGCCGGCGTCATCCGCCGCCAGACCGTGATCCTCGACCCTGAAGCCCTTGGATTCGAAGCGTGTTTTTTCGTCCTGATCCGCACCAGCGAGCATGAGGCCGACTGGCAGCGCCGCTTTCTCAAGGCGCTGCTCGACCGCCCCGAAGTGCTGGAGGCGCACCGTCTGGCCGGCGAGATCGACTATATCCTCAAGGTCCGCGTCGCCAACGCCCGCGCCTATGACGCCTTCTACCAGGCGCTGATTTCCGAGGTGCGCGTCTACAACGTGACCGCGCTTCTCTCGATGGAGGAGATCAAGGCCGAGACGGCGCTGCCGCTGTGATCCGCCCGGGACAGGCGGCGGCCAGTGTCTCGGCGTCCAGCCGCTCGGCGATGCCATAGTCAGGCCCCCGCGCGATGATCGTCCCCACGATCCGGCGCCCCGCCAGAAGCGGCCCCCCGGACATGCCATGCGACACGGTGCAGTCCATGTAGACAAGCCCCACCGCGGGCGGCGTCAGCACGTGGCAGCGGCGCGCCGACAACTCGTGCGGGCGCGGCGTGCCATAGCCGCGCGGGGTCACCGCCATGCCTTCGATGGGCACGCCCGACAGGTCCAGCCCACCGTCCAGCCCGGTATCGCAAAGAAAAGCCAGATCGCGCAGCGGCAGCCGCTTCCAGTCGCCCGCGACCGACCTGACCAGGCGGCGGAACGCGCCACGCTCGTAGCCCAGAAGCGCGTTCAGCTGTCGCCGGGGATCGAGCGGAAGGCAATGGCGCGCGGTGACCAGCACCCCCGGCGCCACGAGCGAGACGGTGCAGTGCTGTTCCTCGGGCCCGCCCAGGATGTTCAGCCGCCCGATATCGTCGGCCACGTCCCGGGCGCAGGCGGCCCCGGCCCCGATCATCAGGGCCAGGGCCGCAAGGATCAGTCCGCGCCGCGCAGGTCCAGCCCCGCGTCCGGATCGGGCCGGATCACCCGCTGGACGAAGAACGCAAGTCCCGCCAGCGCGATGCCGATCAGGTCGGTGATCCCGCCGCCCTCGATCATGAAGAGCGCCGCGAACAGCAGGATCAGCCGCCCTGTCAGCGACACCCGCCGCCCCATGAACCAGCCCTGCACGCTGGCCGACAGCAGGAAGACACCGAACACCGCCGTCACGCCTGCGCGCGCCACCTCGTACCACGGCCCGTCCATCAGGATGGCCGAGTTGTAGAAGAACATGAAGGGCACGATGAAGGCCGCGATGCCGATCTTGAACGACGCCACCGAGGTCTCCATCGGGTTGGCGCCCGATATCCCCGCGGCCGCGTAACTGGCCAGCGCCACGGGCGGCGTGATGGCCGAGAGCACGGCGAAGTAGAAGACGAAGAAATGCGCGGTTAATTGCGGTATCCCCAGTTCGACAAGGCCCGGCGCCACGACCGAGGCCGCCACAGCATAGGCCGCCGTGGTCGGCATGCCCATGCCCAGCAGGATCGCGATGCACATGGCGAAGAACAGCGCCAGGAGCTGGCTTGCCTCGGCCAGGCCCAGAAGCAGGTTCGAGAACCGCGCGCCCACGCCCGTCAGGCTGATGACCCCCACGATGATGCCCGCGCAGGCGCAGACCGCGATGATCTGGATCGACATGATCCCCGCCAGCTGGAAGGCGTGCAGGATCGAGCGCAGGCCCATCCGGTAGGGCGTCAGCCAGCTGATGACGGCGGCCGAGATCGTGGCCAGCGTGCCGGCCCGGATCACCGAATAGCCCATGAAGAGCGCGACGATCAGGATGACGATGGGCAGGAACAGGTAGATCTGCCGGACCATCTTGTTGAACTTCGGCAGCTCGTCCTCGCGCATGCCGCGCATGCCCAGCTTGGCCGCCTCGAAGTCCACCATGAAGTAGACCGACACGAAGTAGAGCACCGCCGGGATGATCGCCGCGATGGCGATCTCCTGGTAGGGAATGCCGGTGATCTCGGCCATGATGAAGGCGCCCGCGCCCATGATGGGCGGCATGATCTGCCCGCCCGTGGACGCTGCCGCTTCAACGGCCCCCGCGGTCTTCTTCTGGTAGCCGACCTTCTTCATCAGCGGGATGGTCAGCGAGCCTGTGGCCACCACGTTGCCCGCCGAGGTGCCGTTGATCATGCCCATCAGCCCCGAGGCGAAGATCGCCACCTTGGCCGGACCGCCGCGCGCGCGGCCCGCCGCGGCGAAGGCGAAGTTGACGAAATAGTCCCCCACCTTGGACGCCTGCAGGAAGGCCGCGAAGATGATGAACAGGATGATATAGGTCGAGGACACCGCCGTCGTCGGCCCGAGGATGCCCGCATCGGTGTAGACCTGGCTGAAGAAGCGCTGCCAGGTGATCGCCGGAGAGTTCAGGAACCCGGGCATGAACTGGCCGAGGAAGACATAGGCCAGAAAGACCGTCGCGATGACGACCAGCGCCATGCCGGCCATGCGGCGCGTCAGCTCCATGATCAGGAGGGTGCCCGCCACGGCGGCGATCGAGATGCCGATGGGCGCAAAGGGCGTCCCGGTCGAGTTGCGCATCAGCGTGCCGTAGATGGTGATGAGGTAGATCGCCACGGCGATCGCGCAGACCCCCAGCACGAGGTCGGGCGCGGCAAAGCCCTCGCGGTGGCGGCGGTGGACCCATGACAGGACGATGCCGCCGACCGTCGCCGCCATCAGCGGCGCGCCGAACAACCAGGTCTCGCGCAACCTGATCGTGGCGTCGATGCCGTTCCACATCACGCCCCCCTGGATCTGCAGGCCGAACCAGATGGCGACGCCGGCCGAGAACAGCGCCGGCGCCATCAGCGCGATGGACAGATACCCCAGGGCCGGGGTGTCCTTGCCCTGTTCCTCGCCGAACCGGTTCGATGCGAACAGGAGAAAGCCGAGAAACAGCGCCCCCGCCACATGGACGATGCGGAAGTTCCAGGTTTCCAGCGGAAAGCTGGGCAGGAACGGGATCTCGATCCCGGTATAGTCCGAGATCGACACGCCGTTCAGCGCGGCCATGTGGAACGCCGCATAAAGCGTGGCCAGGGCCGCGATGGTCCAGGCCCCCCAGCCCTCCAACATCCGGCGGTTCGCCTCGATCGGTTCCTCGTCGACACCCTCGGCGATCAGGTGGTCGTCGTCTGCGGTCTGGTCGGACATCTGTCCCTCTTGTTCAGGTTGTGCGGCCCCGTGGCGCCGTGGCGCCGGACCGGAAAGAACACGGGCCACGCCGATCCGGCGCGGCCCGTGCGATCGTCACCCTTGGTCGATCACATCCCGTAGATCATGCTGTCGGGGATATCGGCGCCGGCGTTCTCCTTGAACCACTTGGCCGCGCCGGGGTGCCATTTCAGCACGCCGTTCTTGTCCCAGTTCTCGGGCAGGGTGGAGCGGGCGGCCCGGTGGATGTTCACCATGCGCTCGTTGTCCGACATCACCACGTTCACCACGGCCTCGACGAAGCTGGCCGGCAGGTCGCAGTTGGCGATGGTGAAGTTCCACATCGACACCGAGCGCGCCGGGGCTTCCAGCGTGGCGTAGGTGTCCGCCGCGATCTCGAATTGCGACACCGGGAAGGCCGCCAGGATCTGCGCCTGCTCTTCCTCGGTGAACTCGATGATGTTGATGTCTGTCTGCACCTCGAGCTGGCTGACCGCGGGCACCGGCACACCGGCGGCGAAGGCGATCACGTCCAGAAGGCCGTCCTGCAGCTGTCCGCCCAGGTCCGACCAGCCGCCGTTGCGGCGCTCGAACTCGACACCCAGGGTTTCCATCATGCGCGGGAAGTAGGTGTCCGAGGTCGAGCCAGCGGGGCCGAAGCCGATCTTGGCGCCGGCCGGGATCTCGGAGATCGAGGTGATGCCCGACGACGACAGCGCGGTGATCGAGAACGGCGTCTGGTACATCGGGAACATGGCGCAGGCCTTGTCCATGGCCAGACCGGGCGCGATCGGGTTGGTGCCGCCCAGCGATTCCGCCGCCGGGCCCATGGTGGTCATGCCGAAGGCCGCGTCGCCGGTGTGCACGAGCGCCATGTTCTGCATGGGGCCGCCGGTGACTTCGCCGCCGCCGGAAAGGCCCAGCTCTTCGGCGACCAGGTTCGCCCAGCCCGAGCCATAGGCAAAGTAGGTGCCGCCCTGCGAGGCGGTGCCGACGGTGAAGCTTTCGGGCCAGCCGGTGCGGTCCTGCGCGACGGTGGCGGTCGCGGTGATCGCGACACCGGCCGCGATTGCGATGGTGGTCAGTTTCATGTGGTTTCTCCTCCTCTGCCCGGACGCGCCGCGAAGGGCGCGGGCCCGGTGCGTCGTTGCGTGCCGGCGCTCGTCACCGGAACGGCCCCGCCCCCCTACAAGGCGCGCGGTCGTTGCCGGGTGTCCGGTGCAATTGCGTGTGATTCAATCGCCGCGATCCCCGGGAACGCGCGAAAAATCACGCTGCGGCGCGGCATTGGGTCGGATCGGGAACAGCGGGCGCTAACAGTCGTTACCGATCCGACACGTCGGCGCCGGTCAATCGTCCTGCGGGATCTCGTCGCGGGTCAGGCCGTGCTTGCGCATCTTCTCGTAAAGCGCCTTTCGCGACAGCCCCAGGCCTTCGTAGGTGGCGCGCAGGCTGCCGCCGTGGGCCGCCAGCGCGGCAGAGATCAGCGCCTTTTCATGCGCGGCCATCTGGTCCGCCAGAGACGCACCCTGCCCGAACGCATCGGGGTCGGTTGCGCCGTCGCGCAGATCCAGCGGCAGGCCCAGCGCGTAGCGGTCGGCGGCATTGCGCAACTCGCGCACGTTGCCGGGCCAGTCGCGTCCGGCCACCGCCGCTAGCACCGCGCCCGGCACCTCGGGCACCGGACGCTTGTAGCGCGCGGCCGCCTCGGTCACGAGATGGATGAACAGCCGCGGCACGTCCTCGCGCCGTTCGGCCAGGGGCGGCATCCGCAGCGTCACCACGTTCAGCCGATAGGCAAGGTCCGACCGGAAGCGGCCCGCCTCGGCCTCGGCCACCAGATCGGTCTTGGAGGCCGCGATGAACCGGACATCCAGCGGCACCGGCTCGTTCGAGCCCAGCCGCGTGATCGCCCGGTCCTGGATCGCGTGCAGAAGCTTGGCCTGCAACGGCAGGGACAGGCTGTCCAGTTCGTCCAGAAAGACGGTGCCGCCGCGCGCGTGCTCGAACCGCCCGAACCGCGCGCGCGTCGCGCCCGGGAACGCGCCGGCCTCGTGCCCGAAAAGCTCGCTTTCGATCAGCGCTTCGGGCAGGGCGGCGCAGTTGATCGGGACGAAGGGCTTTTCGGCCCGGGCGCCGGCACGGTGCAGGGCGCGCGCGGCCACCTCCTTGCCGGTGCCCGTGGCGCCCACGATCAGGACGTCCGCCTCGGTGTCGGCCACCGCGCGCAGCGACTGGCGCAGCGCCACCATCGGCGCGCTGCGGCCGACCAGCCGCGCCTCGACCGTGTCGCGCCCGCCCACCTGACGGCGCAGCGCGCGGTTCTCCAGCGTCAGCCGCCGCTTGTCCAGCGCCCTGCGGCAGGTCTCGACCAGTCGGCTGGGGGCATAGGGTTTCTCCAGAAAGTCATAGGCCCCGTCGCGCATCGACTGAACCGCCAGGTCCACGTCGCCGTGCCCGGTGATCAGCACCACGGGGAATTCCGGGTCGATCTCCAGCACCCGCGCCATCAGCTGAAGCCCGTCCATCCCCGGCATCCGGATGTCGGTGACCAGCACCGCGTCCACATGCCGCCCGATCTCGGGCAGCACCTTGTCAGGCTCGGCAAAGCAGGTGATGGCGAGGTCGGCCAGCCCCAGCGTCTGCTCGGCGGCCAGCCTGATATGGTCCTCGTCGTCCAGAAAGAGGACCGATCCCGGGGTCATTCGGCCACCATCCGCGCCGCGGCGTCGCGGGTGGCCGGATCGCAGCGCGCCAGGTCGAGGGTAAAGATCGCGCCGCCGCCCTCGGCGTTACGCACCGAAAGGCGGCCGCCGAAGTCGCGCACGATATTGTAGGAAATCGACAGGCCCAGCCCCAGGCCACCATGCGGCCCCTTGGTGGAAAAGAACGGGTCGAAGACCTGCGCCATCGTCGCCTCGTCGAGCCCCGGGCCGGTGTCGGCGACGGTCAGGCACAGACGGTCGCCGTCGCACTCTGCGGCGATCCGGATCACCGGCGCCTCCTGCCCCGTCATGGCGTCGAGCGCATTGGCGATCAGGTTCACGATCACCTGTTGCAGACGCACCGACCCCCCGGTGACCCAAAGCTCCGTTGCCGGGCGGTCGAAATCAATCCGGGCGCCCTCGGCGCGCAGCCGTGACGACATCAGCGCCACCGCGTCGTCGATCACGCTCAGAACCGGGGTGGGGCCAAGTTTGTCCTGCGGGCGCCGCGCGAAGTTGCGCAGGTATTTCGAAATCGACGCCATCCTGTCGGCCATCTCGGAAATCCGGCCCACGTTTTCCCGGGCCTCGTCCGTGCGGCCCCGGTCCAGGAACGCCAGCGTGTTGTCGGCATAGGATTTCACAGCGGCCAGCGGCTGGTTGATCTCGTGGCTGAGCGCCGCCGACATCTGGCCAAGCGCCGCCAGCTTGGCCGCCTGCACAAGATCCGCCTGTGTCTTGCGCAATTGCCTCTCGGTCAGCCGGCGCTCTTCCACCTCGCGCCTGAGCTGGTCGTTGGCGGCGTTGAGTTCCGCCGTGCGCTCGGCCACCCGCACCTCGGCCATTTCCTGCGCGGCAGCCTGCGCCGCCAGCCGTTCCTCGGTCCGGGCGCGGCGCTGATGGACGTTCGCGGTGACCAGTCCGGCCAGCAGGACCACTCCCCACAGCCCGGCCATCACCATTAACGCCTGCCGGAAGGCCGGGGCGGTGGGCGACAGGATCGACACGGTCCAGCCCGCTTCCTGAATGCGCTCGCTCTGCATGGCGTAGGTGGTTGCGCCGCCGGTGCCGGCAATCGTCAGAAGCCCCGTGGTCTCGGCTCCGGCCGCGTCCCGCGTGTCGAGCGGCTGCACCGCCTCGAGCGGGTACTGGCGCGTCGTGCGGATCCGCGTCCGCGCTTCGGGCGTCAGGGGCGCAAGGCTGCGGAACTGCCAGTCCTCGCGGCTCGACATGAACACCACGCCGTTCAGATCGGTCACGATGATCTCGTCAGGGCCGCTGCGCCAGGCTTCCTCGAAGGCATCGACGGTGAATTTCACCGCCACCACGCCGATGATGCGCGCATCGTCCAGAACCGGCGCGGCGATGAAATAGCCCCGCTCTCCGGACGTGGTGCCGAGGGCGAAGAACTGGCCGATCCCGCCCTCGACAGCCTGCTGGAAATAGGGCCGGAAGCCGAAGTTGCGGCCCACGAACGACAGCTCCTTGCGGTACGAGGATGCGGCGATCGTCAGCCCCGAGATGTCCATCAGGTAGACGTCCGACGCCTGGATGCGGAACGCGGTCTGGCGCAACTGTTCGTTCAGGAAAGGCAGCACCCCCTGGTTGTCGGGGTCCTTCAGCGCCTGTGTCATCAGCGGGCGTTCGGCGATCAGGGCCGGCAGCGGCTTGTACCTGTCGATGGTGGTGGACAGCCCGTCCACCGCCAGCCGCAGGGTTGCGGCGGCGCGCTGGGTGGTCTGGGCCAGAAAGAACGCCTCGATCCGGGGAAAGGCCAGCAGGCTGAGCACGCCAAGGAGCGCCAGCCCCCCCGCAAGGGCCTGCACCAGGCGCCTGCCGCGCAAGACTGCGGTGATGCTCCTCTTCATCGGCGGCGAGTATGCGCGTCGGTCGCGGCCTTGACCAGCGCGGCGTCAGCCGTCACGTCCGCGCTTTTCAAACCGGGGCAACATGGCCGAGAAATCGCGCCCCGCGCCGTCCTCTTCCTCGACGAAGCGGGCATAAAGCGCCATGGCGGCGGCGCCCATCGGCGTGTCGGCATCCGCCGCCTCGGCCGCCTGCTGCGACAGGCGCAGGTCCTTGAGCATCAGGTCGGCGGCGAAGCCGGGGCGATAGCCGTTGTCGGCGGGGCTTTGCGGGCCGACGCCGGGGGCGGGGCAATAGGCGTTCATCGTCCAGGAGTAGCCCGACGAGGTCGAGACCACGTCGAACATCGCCTGACGGTCGAGCCCCAGCTTGTCGGCCAGCGCGAAGGCCTCGCAGGTGGCGATCATGGTGACGCCCAGGATCATATTGTTGCAGATCTTGGCGGCCTGTCCGTTGCCCGCCGGTCCGCAATGCACCGCCTTCTGGCCCATCACCTCGAAGAGCGGTGCGGCCTTGGCAAAGCCCGCCCCGGGGCCGCCCACCATGAAGGTCAGCGTGCCCGCCGACGCGCCGCCCACGCCGCCCGACACCGGCGCGTCCAGCGGCAGAAGCCCCGCCGCCTCGGCCTGCGCGGCCACGGCGCGGGCGCTTTCCACGTCGACGGTGGAGCAATCCAGAAGCACCGCACCGGGCGCCATCGCCGGGATCACCTGGTCCGCCACCTGCCGCAGGATCGCGCCGTTGGGCAGCATGGTGACAACCACCTCGGCCCCCGCGGCGGCGGCCTCGGCGCTGGCCGCGGGCGTCACGCCCTCGACCGTGACGCCGGTGACGTCGAAGCCCGATACCTTGTGCCCGGCGGCGGCCAGGTTGCGCGCCATCGGCGCGCCCATGTTGCCCAGCCCGATGAACCCGATCTGTATCTCACTCCTCCCAGGTCAGTGCGTCGGCGCCGAGCGGCCGCAGCATCTGCGACACCGCGATCGGCGGCACGACTTCCAGCCGGTGGCGCCATGTCGGCGACCGGTCCTTGTCGATGATCGCGGCGCGGATGCCTTCGAGAAAATCCCCGTGCTCCATCGCGCGCCAGGTAAAGCGGTATTCGAGGTCCAGCGCGCGCTCGATCGTGGCCGCCTCGCCACGCAGGCGGTGCATCATCTCGACGGTGCAGGCCATCGACAGGGGCGCGTTGCGGTCGAAGGCCATCAGGATCGCCGCCGTGTCCTCGCCCCGCTCTGACCGCAGCGAGCGCAGGATATCGCCGAACCGCTCGCCGCCGAAATGCCGGTCGATCATGCCCTGCTCGCAGGCAAGGGGACTGTCGGGGGCCGGCTCCGCCGCGCGGTCCACCGCCTCCCAGTCGCCGCTGGCGCAAAGCTCGGCCTTGAGCCCCTCCCACCGGTCGCGCGGGATGAAGTAGTCGGCGAAGCCGGCGTGGATCGCGTCGCCCGGCCCCATGCGGAAGCCCGTGGTGCCCAGGTACTCGCCCAGCCGCCCCGGCGCGCGCGCCAGGATCAGCGAGCCGCCGACATCCGGCACCAGCCCCACGCCGCATTCGGGCATCGCGATGCGCGCGCTGTCGTCCACGATCCGGTGCGAGGCGTGACAGCCCACGCCGACGCCGCCGCCCATGGTGAAGCCGTGCAGGAAACTGACCACCGGCTTGGGGAAGTGAAACAGCCGCCGGTTCATCCGGTACTCGTCGCGCCAGAACCTCCGGCCGAAGGCCAGGTCGCCGGCCTTGCCCGTGCGGTAGAGCTCGGCGATGTCGCCGCCGGCGCTGAACGCCTTGTCGCCCGCCGCGTCGATGACCAGCAGAACCACATCGGGGTCGCCCGCCCACGCCTTCAGCGCCGCCTCGATCGCCAGGACCATGTCATGGGTCACCGCGTTCAGCGCCTCGGGGCGGTTCAGCGTGATGCGCCCCGCGCACCCCTCCCTGCGGATCAGGACATCGCTCATGCCCGGTCGGCCAGCATCTGGCGCGACACGATCAGCCGCATGATCTCGTTGGTGCCTTCGAGGATCTGGTGCACGCGCAGGTCGCGCACGATCTTCTCGATGCCGTAATCGGCCAGGTAGCCATAGCCGCCGTGCAGCTGCAGGCACTGGTCGGCGATGCGGCTGCCCGCCTCGGTGACGAACTTCTTGGCCATGGCGCAGAACTTTGTGGCGTCGGGCGCGCCCTGGTCCAGCTTCCACGCGGCCTGGCGCAGGAAAGTCCGCGCCGCCTGAAGCTCGATCTCCATGTCGGCCAGCCGGAACTGCAGTGCCTGGAACTGGTCGATGGTGCGCCCGAAGGCCTTGCGCTCGGCCATGTAGGCCATCGTCGCGTCCAGCGCCGCCTGTGCCGGTCCAAGCGAGCAGGCCGCGATGTTCAGCCGCCCGCCGTCCAGCCCCATCATGGCATATGTGAAACCCTGCCCCTCGGCTCCCAGCAGGTTGTCACCGGGAATGCGGCAGTCGTCGAACTGCACCTGTCGCGTCGGCTGCGACCGCCAGCCCATCTTGTCCTCGAGCCCGCCGAAGGACAGCCCCGGCGTGCCGTCCTCGACGATCACCGCGCTGATCCCCTTGGGGCTGTCGTCGCCGGTGCGGGCCATCACCACGTAGGCGTCCGAATAGCCCCCGCCCGAGATGAAGGCCTTGGTCCCGTTCAGCGTGTAGCCCTCGTTGGTGCGATGCGCCCGCGTCTTCAGCGCCGCCGCGTCAGAGCCCGAGCCCGGTTCCGTCAGGCAGTAGGAGAACACCGTCTCCATCGACAGCGCCGGCGGCAGCCAACGCGCCTTGACGGCGTCCGACCCGAAACGGTCGATCATCGCCGCGCACATGTTGTGGATCGACAGGAAGGCCGCGACAGAGGCGCAGGACCGGCTCAGCGCCTCGAAGACAAGCGTGGCATCGAGACGGCTCAACCCCGAACCGCCGCTCTCCTCGGAGACATAAAGCCCGCCGAAGCCCAGTTCGGCCAGGCGCGGCCACAGGTCCTTGGGGATGCTGCCCTCGGCCTCCCATTGGCGGGCATGGGGGGCGATGTGATCCTCGCCAAAGGCACGGGCCATGTCGAAGATGGCCTGCTGTTCCTCGGTCAGTGCGAAATCCATGACGTGTCCTCCCCGGCGCCGCATGAACTGAACATGCGTTCACTTATGCCCCCCGTGCGGCGGGATGCAAGGCGCGCGAGGGCCGCACCGGAAACGGTTGCGCTAACGCGGACAGGTCGCAGCCGGTCCCCGCGACAGGCGTGGGCCCCGGTTCCGGGTGACGCGAGGCAGGAGCGTGTCAGATCAGCCGGACCTGGGCGCCGACCGGCACAAGCTCGAACAACTCGGCGATATGATAGTTGTAGAGCCCGATGCAGCCCGACGAGGACCGCCGCCCGATCTTGCGCGTGTCATGGGTGCCGTGGATCAGGTAGGCGGGCCAGCCGAGGTACAGCGCGTGCGTCCCCAGCGGGTTGTCCGGCCCCGGAGGCATGTAGGCGGGCAGCGTCGGGTCACGCTCTCGCATGGAGGCGGTGGGCGTCCAGTCGGGCCCGACCTTCTTGCGCACCACCTCGGTATAGCCCAGCCGCGTCAGTTCGTCGGTCAGCGGAACAGAGGTCGGATACAGGCGATAGTCGCTGCCATCAGCATTCCAGTAGTGCAGGCAGCGTGCCCCGGTGTCGGCGACGATCGTCACTTTGCCCAGCGTCTCGAAATGGTCCTGCCAGTTCTGCGTGGTGAAATGCGAGATGTTGCGCTTGGCGGTCGGGTCGATCGGGCGCTCCTCGCGCACCTGCGCAAGGGCAGCGGCGGCCAGCGTGCCGGCCAGCCCGGCAAGCGCTGCGCGGCGCGTGATACGTCGTCTGCTCATCGGCGTGAAACCTGCTCTGCTTCATGCGTTTTTCGCCATATGAGCATCGGAGTCCGCCGCGTCCAGAGGGCAGATCGTCACCCGACAACAAAACCCCGTGACCCGGCGGAGCCTTGCCGGCGGACTAGAGGTCTGCCGTGAACTCCGAGATCAGGCTTTCGATCACGGCCCGGTGCGCGGCGGCCACGTCGCCGCCGGTGCGCTCCAGCGTGGCGGCATGGACCTTGCGCTGGCGATCCGCGCTGTTGCCCGAGGCCAGAATGGCCTGGAGGCCCTCGACCTCTGCCTCGCAGTCCAGCGCCGCGGCATCTTCGGCGGTTGCCTCCAGCAACTCGTCCATCAGGTCGGCAAAAGGCACCACCTCGCCCCGGCCGAAATCGATCAGCCCGGCCTCCATCCCGTAGCGCTGCGCGCGCCATCGGTTCTCGCCCACAAGAAAGGTGTCGTAGATGCGCCAGCGCTGGTTGCGCACCCTCAGACGCCACAGCATCCGCAGGATGCACTGGGTCGCCGCAGCGATCGACAGGGCGTGTTCCATGAGGGGAGAGTTGTCGCAGATCCGGCTTTCCAATGTCGGAAATCTGAAACTCGGCCGCATGTCCCACCAGATCTTGGTGGAATCCTCGATGGCACCTGTCGCCACTATGGTTCTGACAGACCTGTCATATTCCGCGAACGACGAGAACCGGGGCGGTGTGCCCGTCCGTGGCAGATTGTCGAAAATGGTCAATCGGTAGCTGGCCAGCCCGGTGTCCTGCCCCTGCCAGTAGGGCGAGGAGGCCGACAGCGCCAGCAGGTGCGGCAGGAAATAGCTGGCTTGGTTCATCAGGTCGATGCGGGTGTCTGGGTCCTCGATCCCCACATGGACATGCATCCCCGAAATCAGCATCCGCCGCGCCACGCCCGCCAGGTCATGCTCCAGCGCGTTGTAGCGGTCCTTGTCGGTGTGGTGCTGGGTCTTCCAGTCGGCGGTGGGATGGCAGGACACCGCCAGCGGCGCCAGCCCGTAGCGCGCCGCGATCTCGGCCACGGTGCCGCGCAGGCGGCGCAGGTCCTCGCGTGCTTCGCCGATGGTGGCGCAGACGCCGGTGCCGATCTCGACCTGGCAGCGCAGGAATTCCGGGCTGACCTGCCCCTGAAGCGCCGCGCTGCACTGGTCCATCATCGCAGCCGGCGCCTCGGCCAGGTCCAGCGTGCCGGTGTCCACGAGAAGGTATTCCTCCTCGATGCCCATGGTGAAACTCGGTGCTGCCGCCATGCCGTCCCTCGCCGCCCCTGTCCCGCGATGAAAGCAGAGCCCCCCGGGCCAGGCAAGGAAAAGCGCGCTACCGCAACCGCCCGAAGGCCGCCTGCGCGTCGGCCACGAGCGCCGCCAGCCGGTCCGCCGCGCGGCCCTCGGGCGCCAGTGCGGCCGCCTGACCGTAAAGCGAGAACTG
>JAUIIC010000078.1 GCA_030431935.1 Alphaproteobacteria bacterium
GCTACCGAGCGGCCAACGAGGTGGCCTTCGCCGCCTTCGAGCACCGCTACCTCGTGCGCGGCGGCCTGTCGCGCACGGTCGAGGGCAGCGTCCGCAAGCGCACGGTCATCGTCGAGTTCCCAGACTACGCCAGCGCCCTTGCCTGCTACGAAGCGCCTGCGTCGCAGGCCGCACGCGCCTTGCGTCAACAAGTCGTTGACGGCCTTCGCGTCGCCGAGGTTGACTTCGTCATCTGCGAAGGACCGGACTGATCGGTCCCGTCGCCCAGGACGTCACTCTGCCAGAGGGATTGAACGCCATGACCCGCCCCTTCGACCTGCCCCCGTCCGGCCTTTTCGTCGGCCGTGCCTGGTGCCCATCGGCCGACGGGCCCATGATCGTCCGTGTCGAGGGCGAAGAGGTTCTGGACATCACCTCTCGCGAGATCCCGACGCTTCAGGCCTTGCTCGACCTGCCCGCGCCGGCAGAGGTGGCCCGAAATGCGCCGGGACGACGGTTGTGCACGCTTGCCGCGCTTGCGGCCAATTCCGTCGAGAGCCCCGCCGCCGATGCGCCCCATCTTCTGGCACCCTGCGATCTTCAGCCCGTGAAGGCCTGCGGCGTGACCTTCGTGGGGTCCATGGTCGAGCGCGTGATCGAGGAGCGGGCCGCAGGCGATCCGGCCCGGGCCGAGGCGATCCGGTCGCGGGTGGGCGAGGCCATCGGCGGATCGCTGCGCGACATCCGCCCGGGATCCGAAGCGGCGATGGCGGCAAAGGCCGCGCTGATCGCCGAGGGGCTCTGGAGCCAGTACCTGGAGGTCGGGATCGGCCCGGATGCCGAGGTCTTCTCGAAGGCGCAGGCGTTGTCCTCGGTGGGGCAGGGGGCGCTGATCGGGCTGCACCCGTCGTCGTCGTGGAACAACCCCGAACCCGAGGTGGTGCTTGCGGTGTCCTCGCGTGGGCGGATCGTCGGCGCGACGCTGGGCAACGACGTGAACCTGCGCGATGTCGAGGGACGCTCGGCGCTGCTCCTGTCAAAGGCCAAGGACAACAACGCCTCCTGCGCGATCGGGCCGTTCCTGCGGCTGTTCGATGACGGGTTCGGGTTGCACGACGTGCGCCGGGCCGTCCTGACGCTGACGGTCGACGGGCCGGAAGGCTACCGGCTCGAAGGACAATCCTCGATGGCCGAGATCAGCCGCGATCCCGAGGATCTGGTGGCCCAGGCGATCGGGCGGCATCACCAGTATCCCGACGGGCTCATGCTGTTCCTGGGCACGCTCTTCGCGCCGACGCAGGACCGGGATGCGCCGGGGGCGGGCTTCACGCACAAGCTGGGCGACGTGGTCACCATCGCCTGCCCTGAACTCGGCACCCTGCGCAACACCGTGACGCTGTCCACCGTGGCGCCGGAATGGACCTTCGGCATGGCGGCGCTGATGCGCAATCTCGCCCGCCGCGACCTCATCTGAGCCAGGCGGCCAAGAAGGCGCTTCACGGCACGCACCTGGTCGCGGACGCCAGGGTCGGCGATGCCGACAGCTGGACACCCGCAAGCCCCCTGATTTCACCAGCTTCCTGCGGGCGCGCGATACCGATGTAACTGCATTCTGGTCGGATCATACCGATCCAGGGCGGATCTGAGCCTTTTCGGATGGACTCATCCCATGGCGTAGCGGCGTTCATGGAAGGCCGGGCTGCAACGCGCGGTTCGGTCTTTCGGTGTCTTCCCTGCTCACGGGCAATCTACAGGGAACTTCGGGCAAACTGGCCGGTTCTCCCAAATCTGAGGCCTAGAAGTGGGCATGGTTTCAACTGCTTGCCCGAGAATTCCCTAAGCACCCGAACGGGGATCTCTTGCGCCCGATCGGGAAAGAGCAGTCCGGCAACAGGGACTGCCTTTGGGCCCGGGATCAGGCCGTGCGCTTGGGTGTCGGTCGAGTGGGGCGCCAATGCGGCGACCGGATTTCAGGAGAGTGCCCTGGCCAGCGGCTATCCGCACTTGGCATAGTGGGACGCCATGCATACACGGGCCCGCCTCTGGGCCTCCGCCACGTAGGCGCGTGTCAGCTGCCGTGCCGCCATGTCCCTGAAGACCGCCGCGCCCGGTTCGCCATTTGCCGCCGCGATGTTGAACCACATGTGCGCGGCGAGAAAATCCTGCGCGACGCCGTCACCGTAGAAATACATCCAGGCGAGGTTGGTCTGCGCATTGGAATGCCCCTGAAGCGCGGCCCGCCGATGCCAGCGCGCCGCCTCGGCGAAGTCCTGCGGAACACCCTCACCGTTGCGGTACATGACCGCCAGGGCGATCTGTGCCGAGGCATACCCATGCTTTGCGAGTGGATACCACTCTGCCAGCGCAACGGCGAAGTTGCCGGCCTTGTATGCGGCATAGCCCCTGTCGAAATCCTGCGCCCTTGCCGTCGTGGCGAACGCCAGGAAACAAACCGTAAGGGCGACAAGGAAGCGCATGGTCCAAACCTCCGCATGGCTCTTCATGGGAGAAGGTTACACGGCACACCTGTTCCGGCCAATCGCAATCAGCCGTGGTGCCGCTCGGGATCGCCCATCGTCACCTGCCTGCCGTGGCGGGCACCGCTGACAGACCGGGGCGTGCCGGACATGCGCGCGGACAAGAACGAAAGCGGCCCGCGCATCGGGCGCCGACGCGGATCGCAGACGCAGCACCGACAGAAGCCGCGCCAGCGCGATGATCGGCGCCAGTCGCCGGAAAGCACAGCACAGCTGCATCGCGAGAAGGCGCGCGGTGCATGTCGGCTCTGGCGGGGCGGGGACGAGCGCATCCGGCCCCTGTGCCGCGCGCGACACGGCCCCGGTGGCTGCCGCCGGCACGAGGGCGGCCGTCGCGTGGGGAATGGGTGGCGTGGCCCCTCCTTCTGTCCCGGGCCTGGCGCGCGCCGGTCCGGCGAAACAGGCGTCCGTGTCGCCGGACAGACGGGCCGTTCTTCATCGTGGGCAAGTCACAAGAGTTTTCAAACAGATGAATTGATTGGCGCAAAATGCTGTGTCATGCTCGATTCATGAGCGGTTTGAAAACACTTCTTCTCGCGCTTGTGGTCCTCGGCCCGGCTTCTGTGCCGGCGCGCGCCTCCGACGACCTGCTTCGTACCTTTTCGGTCTGTGCGGGACGCCTGTCGGCCCAGATGGAACATCAGTGGCTGATGCAGGACCCCGAGGCCGAGCGCACCGAGCAGGTGCGCGCGGCGATGCTGGAACTTGTTTCGCTGGTCGGCCCGGACGAGGCGACCCGTGCCGCGGCGCTCAACATCCGGGTCAGCGCAAAACATGCCCAGTCGCTCCTGCTGGCGCGCGCGACGTTCAATGCCGACGCGGCCGATGCCGCATGGGCCCGGCGCCGGGCCGAGGATGAAATCGCCGCCTGCGCATCCCTGCTTCTCGGCTGATCACGCTGCGCCGCAGCGAATCCCTCGACGCGAAACCGCATCTCTTTCGCTCACAAATTGTGCGCAATCCCCCGGTGCGCACAAAGAATGCACAAAGTCTCGGAATCCGCTGGGCCCGACCCTGTTGCCCTCTCCTGAGTCCACGCTGTCCCGTGCAAGCAAAGGGCGCCGCCCGAAACGGGGGCGCATCTCGTGCGGTGACGCCGGCCGGTCAAGCAGGGCACCACCGCACTCCGCAAAAAGATGCGTGGGCCGCATGTTGGCGTCTTTCAGCCGCCAAACAAGGGTCTGCGCGCACCGCATGAAGGAAAACTTGCGATGTCGAAACCCCTTCTCACCACCACCACCGCGGCCGCGCTGTTCGCCGCCACGCTGCCGGCGATGGCCCAGGGCGTCGAATGCCCGATCAAGGTGGGCGTGCTGCACTCGCTCTCGGGCACCATGGCGATCTCGGAAACGACGCTGAAGGACACCATGCTGATGCTCGTCGATCAGCAGAACGCGGCCGGCGGCGTGCTGGGCTGCGAGCTCGAGGCCGTGGTCGTCGACCCTGCCTCGGACTGGCCGCTCTTTGCCGAAAAGGCGCGCGAGCTTCTGACCGTCCACGAGGTCGACGTGATCTTCGGCAACTGGACCTCGGTCAGCCGCAAGTCGGTCCTGCCCGTAATCGAGGAACTGAACGGCCTGCTGTTCTACCCCGTCCAGTACGAAGGCGAGGAAAGCTCGAAGAACGTGTTCTACACCGGCGCCGCCCCGAACCAGCAGGCGATCCCGGCCACCGACTACTTCCTCGAGGAACTCGGCGTCGAGAAGTTCGCGCTCCTGGGCACCGACTACGTGTACCCGCGCACCACGAACAACATCCTTGAAAGCTATCTGATCTCCAAGGGCATCCCGGCCGAGGACATCTTCGTCAACTACACGCCCTTCGGCCATTCCGACTGGTCCAAGATCGTGGCCGACGTCGTGGCGCTGGGCGCCGACGGCAAGAAGGTGGGCGTGATCTCGACCATCAACGGCGACGCCAACGTGGGCTTCTACAAGGAACTGGCCGCCGCCGGCGTGTCCGCCGACGACATCCCCGTCGTCGCCTTCTCGGTGGGTGAAGAGGAACTCTCGGGTCTCGACACCTCGAACCTCGTCGGTCACCTCGCCGCCTGGAACTACTTCCAGTCCGCCGAAAGCGACCTGAACGAGGAATGGGTCGCCGCGTGGAAGGCCCGCATGGGTGAAGATCGCGTCACCAACGACCCGATGGAAGCCCACTTCATCGGCTTCAACATGTGGGTGAACGCCGCGACCGCCGCCGGCACCACCGACGTGGACGCCGTGCGCACCTCCATGTACGGGCAGGAGTTTCCGAACCTGACCGGCGGCACCGCCGTGATGCTGCCGAACCACCACCTGGCAAAGCCGGTCCTGATCGGCGAGATCCAGGCCGACGGCCAGTTCGACATCATCAGCCAGACGGCGGAAGTCCCGGGCGACGCCTGGACCGACTATCTGCCGGAATCCGCCGTCCTGGTCTCGGACTGGAAAGATCTCGGCTGCGGCATGTACAACACCGAAACCAAGACCTGCGTGCAGATCAAGTCGAACTACTGACCTGAGTTGAACGTCTCGCCGGGGGCGGCATCCCGCCCCCGGTCCCCCGGTCGAGGACCCAGCAGATGAAAATGCCCTTCCTGCGGCTTGCCGCAGCGGTGCTGTGCCTTCTGGCCGCACCGGCCACGGCCCAGAACGCCGACGCCCCGATCCAGCAGCTGTTGCAAGAGCATGGCGAGATCATCGCCAAGAGCTCTCGCCGCACGATCGAGCCCGCGATCCAGGCGCTGGCCTCCAGCGGGCTGCCCGCCGCGCAAGAGGTGCTGGAACGCTGGCAGGCCAAGGAGATGTGGCTGAACGAGGAAACGGGCCTCTTTGTCTTCGCCGAGGAAATCGACCGCGACACCATCCGGATTTTCGACCCTGCCGACGGAACCGAGATCGGCCTTGTCCCGGACGAGGGCTATGACCAGCTGAAGCCGAACTCGGGCATCCGCGGCCTGATCGGTGCCGCGCTGGTGCAGTTCCAGCTCAGCGATCCCGACCCGGTGAACCGCGCCACCGCGCTCGATGCCATCGAGCGCGACGCCGAGGAATCGCACCTCGCCGCCCTGCGCGCCGCCATCGACAGCGAACCCGACGCAGCGCTCAAGATTCGCAAGCAGCGGCTGGAACGCCTGCTCACCATCCGCTTCGACACCGACGACGCGGCGCGCATTGCCGCCATCGAAAGTTTCGCGGGCGATCTCGGCGTCGACGTGCGCGCCACGCTCAACCCGCTGGTCGCCACCCGCATCGAGGCCGCCACGACCCTGCCGGAAGGCGACGACATCGCGGGCACCCTGTCCCCCGGCACGGAGGCGCTGCCGCGTGACACCGCCTATGCGCTGCTGGTGGACGCCGGGCTTGCCCCGCCCGCCATCAGTCGCGCCGACCAGCGCGCCGCCCTTGTCGCCAACATCGCCGACGGGGCCGTGGCCGGCATCCAGGTGGCCGACCTGAACACCGAGGCCGCGCGCGATCTGGCCTATGCCGAACTGGCCCGCGCCGGCGTCGTCGCGGCAGTGGCGCTGGAAACGGAGATCGACGACGCGCTGTCCGGCCACGTGTTCTACGAACGCTTTACCGGCGCTCCACCGCAGGTGGCTCTCGCCGCGCTGGCCGCGCTTCAGGACATCGAGACGCGCGTCGCGCTGAACCGCACCCTCGACCTGACGCTTGACGCGCTTTCGCTCGCCTCGATCTACTTTCTCGCCGCCATCGGGCTTGCCATCACCTTCGGCGTCATGGGCGTCATCAACATGGCGCATGGCGAGTTCATCATGATGGGCGCCTACACGGGCTACGTGGTGCAACTCATCATCCCCGACTATACCGTCTCGATCCTCGTGGCCCTGCCGCTGGCCTTTGCCGTGACCTTCGGGGCCGGCGTGGCGATGGAGCGGCTGGTGATCCGCTGGCTCTATCACCGGCCGCTGGAGACCCTGCTGGCGACCTTCGGCATCTCGATCGCGCTGCAGCAGATCGCCAAGAACATCTTCGGCACCCAGGCCCGCCCGCTGACCTCTCCGGCCTGGCTGGACGGGTCGCTGGTGATGAACGACATCGTCTCGATCAGCTATATCCGCATCGCGATCTTCGTTCTGGCGCTCGTCTTCCTTGCCCTGTTCCTCTTCGTGATGAACCGCACCCGCCTCGGGCTCGAGGTGCGCGCCGTCACCCAGAACCCGCGCATGGCCGCGTCCATGGGCATCAACCCCGACAAGATCAACATGCTGACCTTCGGGCTCGGCTCCGGCATCGCGGGCATCGCGGGCGTGGCGATCGGGCTTTATGCCAAGGTCACGTCCGAGATGGGCGCCGACTACATCGTGCAGTCCTTCATGACCGTGGTCGTCGGCGGGGTGGGCAACATCTGGGGCACGCTGGTGGGCGCCGCGCTGGTGGGCAGCCTGCAAAAGGGGATCGAGTGGCTGAACCCCTCGAACACGCTGGCCGCGCAGACCTACATGATCCTCTTCATCATCCTCTTCATCCAGTTCCGGCCGCGGGGCATCATCGCCCTCAAGGGCCGCGCGGCGGAGGCATAGATGGCCGACACCACCCTTGCCACGCCCGTCCGCCGGCCCTTTGCGCTGCGCTATCCCAGCGTGATGATCTTCCTGGCCGTTCTGGCGCTCTTCACGCTTGGCGTTACCGTCCTGTCCGAGGGCTTCGGCATCGGCGTGATCTCGACCAGCTTCGTCAAGACGCTGGGCAAGACCCTGTGCCTCTGCCTCGTCGCGCTGGCGATGGACCTGGTCTGGGGCTATTGCGGGATCCTGTCGCTGGGGCACATGGCCTTCTTCGGGATCGGCGGCTACGCCATCGGCATGTGGCTGATGTATGCCCGGACCGAGATGATCGTGGTCGAGAGCCTTGCCGCCGCTGACCTGCCGCCCACCGCGCAAGAGATTTCCGACGGCATCGCCACCCAGATCTTCGGCGTCGTCGGCGCGTCCGAGTTTCCGCCGATCTGGGCCTTCGCCCATTCGCTGCCGCTGCAACTGGCCGCCGTCGTGCTGGTGCCGGGACTGCTGGCACTGGTCTTCGGCTGGCTCGCCTTCCGCAGCCGCGTCACGGGCGTCTACCTGTCGATCCTGACGCAGGCGATGACGCTGGCGCTGTCGCTCTATCTCTTCCAGAACGACAGCGGCCTGCGCGGCAACAACGGCCTGTCGGGCCTGCAGAACCTGCCGGGCCTCGACGACACGCCGCAGGCCATCGTCTCGGTCTGGTTTCTCTGGGCCTCGGCCTTCGCGCTGGGGGCAGGGTATCTTCTGTGCGCCTGGCTGGTGTCGGGCAAGTTCGGGTCCGTCATCCGCGCGATCCGCGACGACGAGGCACGCGTGCGCTTCCTCGGCTACCCGGTTGAGGGCTTCAAGCTGGTCGTCTTCACCCTCACCGCGGTCATCGCGGGCATCGCGGGGGCGCTCTACTACCCGCAGGCGGGCATCATCAACCCGGCCGAGATCGCGCCCATCGCCTCGATCTACCTGGCCGTCTGGGTGGCGATCGGCGGGCGCGGGCGGCTTTATGGCGCGGTGATCGGCGCGGCCTTCGTGTCGCTTCTGTCCACCTGGTTCACCGGCGGGCAGGCACCGGACATCGTCATCGGGTCGCTGCGAATCCAGTGGGTCGACTGGTGGACGGTGCTGCTTGGCCTGTCCTTCGTCGCCGTCACGCTCTTTGCGCCCAAGGGGATAGGCGGGCTTGTCGACCTGCTTGCCGATCGCCGCAGCCCCAACCGGCACGGCGCCGCCCTTGGCCCCGAACCCGGCGCCCTGCGCGAAAAGGAGGCCGA
The DNA here is from genome assembly GCA_030431935.1 of Alphaproteobacteria bacterium. Lineage (GTDB taxonomy): Bacteria > Pseudomonadota > Alphaproteobacteria > Rhodobacterales > Rhodobacteraceae > ASV31. The sequence continues at coordinate 8,298 of JAUIIC010000078.1, forward strand.
CCAATGAGCACGCTTCTCGAGGTCTCCGGCGTTTCCGTCTCGTTCGACGGGTTCAAGGCGATCAACAACCTGTCCTTCCAGATCGCCGAGCGCGAGTTGCGCGCGGTGATCGGCCCGAACGGGGCGGGCAAGACCACCTTCATGGACATCATCACCGGCAAGACCCGTCCCGACGAGGGCCGCGTGACCTATGGTGAACGCGCCCTGTCGCTGCTGTCGATGTCGGAAAGCCGGATCGCGCAGGCGGGCATCGGCCGCAAGTTCCAGCGTCCGACCGTGTTCGAGGACCAGTCCGTCGCCGACAACCTGATGATGGCGCTCAAGAAGGATCGTGGCCCCTTCGCCGTTCTGTTCTTCAAGCCCAGCGCCGCCGACCGCACCCGGGTCGAGGAACTGGCCGCCGAGATCGGCCTGTCCGGCGCGCTGCACCGCAAGGCCGGAGAACTGAGCCACGGCCAGAAACAATGGCTCGAAATCGGGATGCTGCTGGCGCAGGAACCGCGTCTTCTCTTGGTCGACGAACCCGCCGCCGGCATGACGCCCGCCGAACGCGAACATACAACCGACCTTCTGCGCGAGGCGGCAAAGACCCGCGCCGTCGTGGTGGTGGAACACGACATGGAATTCGTCCGCCGCCTCGATTGCAAGGTCACCGTGCTCCACGAGGGCTCGGTGCTGGCCGAAGGCTCCATCGACCACGTCACGCAGAACGAGAAAGTCATCGAGGTCTACCTTGGCCGCTGAACTCCTGAAACTCGAAGGCCTGACGCTGCACTACGGCGGCAGCCAGATCCTGAACGGCATCGACCTGAGTGCCCGCGTGGGCGAAGTGACCTGCGTGATGGGCACCAACGGCGTGGGCAAGACCAGCCTGCTCAAGGCCATCTCGGGCACGCACCCCCGGTCCGGCGGACGCTACGTGCTGGATGGAGAGGACCTTGGCCGCGTGCCCGCGCATGTGCTGGCGCGCAAGGGCGTGGGCTATGTCCCCCAGGGCCGCGACATCTTTCCCCTGATGACCGTGCGCGAGAACCTGGAGACCGGTTTCGCCTGCCTGCCCCGGACAGAGCACCACGTCCCCGACGAGATCTTCGAGCTCTTCCCGATCCTCAAGGATTTCCTCAACCGCCGCGGCGGCGACCTGTCGGGCGGCCAGCAGCAGCAGCTTGCCATCGCCCGCGCGCTCATCGCGCGGCCGAAACTCCTTCTGCTCGATGAACCGACCGAGGGCATCCAGCCCAACATCATCCAGCAGATCGGTCGCGTCATCGCGCACCTGCGCGAACGCGCCGACATGGCCATCGTCCTGGTCGAGCAGTATTTCAGCTTCGCCTACGACCTCGGCGACGCCTTCCACGTCATCGAACGCGGCGCGGTCAAGCTGAGCGGCCGCAAGGACACGCTCGACCGCGACAGGCTGCTGGCCAGCGTTTCGGTCTGAACACCCCAGCCCTGTGTCCGCCGGACCGCGCCTTGGCGCGGCACGCCCGCGTGTTGCCGATTGACATTCAAACTAGTGGGCGCATAGTGGGCAGAACAGGATCCCGCACCGGCATCGCACAGGAAAGGGCAGGGGGCGCAGATGAAGTACACGGCCTACGCCGCCACCATGCAAAGCGTCTGGTTCAGCCATGACGAAGGGCAAAGCTGGGCGCGCCTGCTGACCCCCACGGGCGGCTTCTACAACGAAGCCCGCGCCTGGGCGGTCCACACCCATCCCGACCGCCCGGGCGAGGTTCTCACCGGCACCGACCAGGGCCTTTACCGCTATACGCCGCAGGCCGGGCGCTTCGACTACATCCCCTCGCCGATGGACGACCTGCACATCCTGCAGATCGCGCAGGACCCGCGCGACCCGGACTTCATCGTCTGCGGCACCCGCCCCGGCGAGATCTTCCTGTCCGAGGATAACGGCGCCACATGGACCCGCGCCAATCTCGACGCCTCGACCGAATGCTGGTTCATCAACACCAGCCGCGTCACCTCGATCCACTTCGACCCGCGCGACGCCGACACGATCTGGATCACCGTGGAAATCGACGGCGTGATCCGCTCCACCGACCGGGGGCGGACATGGCAACTCATCATCCGCGGCCTGCACGACAACGACACCCACGACCTTGTCTTCCGCGATTACCCCGACGGCCGCCGCACCATCCTCTGCTCGACCGAGGACGGCGTCCACCGCTCCACCGACAATGGCGCCACATGGGAACAACTGACGATCCCGCAGGCCCGCTGGGACTATTTCCGCAGCCTCAAGCAACCGGCGGAAAACAGCGACACCGTCATCGCCTCGGTCGGCGACAAGCCGTCCGGAGAGGCGGGCGACCTGCTCATCAGCCGGGATTTCGGCGAGACATGGGAGGTCTGCCAGATGTCCCACCCCGCCAATTCCACGCTCTGGTCCATCGGCACCAACGCCGCCGACACCAGCCTGCTGTTCGCCGCCACCATCTTCGGCCAGATCTTCCGAAGCACCGATGGCGGCGCAAGCTGGCAGAAAATGCCCCGCGAGCTGGGCGAGATCCGCATGATCACCTGGGCCCCGGTCCCGGGCTGAAGAAGGCAAGCGCCATGTCACTCTTTCTCTACAAGCCGCATGTCACCGGGCCCGAGGGCGCCGTCACCACGCCCGATGTCTTCATCGACCGGGTCCACGTCGACGGCGCCCTGCGCCCGCTTGGTCTTCTGACCAGCAACGCCTGGCAGCAGGCTCCAAAGGACGACACCGGGCGCGCGGGCTATGCCCTTGTCGCCCTCGGGGGCGGCGCGCTGATCGCCCCGGTGCTGGCGCTGGCCTCCGGCCCGCTGGTGGTGGCGCGCGCGGCGTGGCGCTTCTCCTCCCTGTCGGGCCACGCCGACCGCGTCACGCTGAACGGCGCGCCGCTCTCCACCTTCGGCCCGCCCGCCGACACCATCGCCGCCGCCGGTGGCACCGACGACGCCCTGCCGCGCGGCTACATGCTGATCCGCACCGCCCCCGGCAACACGACAGAGGCGCTGCTGCACGACCCGGAACGGGACCGCAGCCTCAGCCACCGCGTCACACTGGAACCGATGGAAACCGACCGCTGGGGCGACGCGCGCCCCCGCCCGCGCTATTCGGTGGGGCCGACGCAGAAGGACGTGACGCACTACATCTAGCGCATGTCAGACACCGACCATCCGCGCCAAGCCGTCGAACAGCCCGCTGCCCGGCGCGGCATAGTCGCCGATCACCTGGAAATGGTCGTGCCCCGGCGCCTCGAAACCCGCCACCGGGTTGCCCCGCGCCCGGCATGCCGAAACGAATTTCTCGCCCTGTGCCTTGAACGCCTGCGTCTCGGCCCCGCCGCAGCCCACCAGAACCGGCAGGTCGCGGGGCGGCAGGTGATGCACCGGGCTCATCGCCCGTGCCCTTCCTGCATCCAGCCCCAGCCAGTCGTTCGCCCCGGCCTGCAACAGCGGCTCCAGGTCGAAAAGCCCGCTCACCACCGACAGAGACGCCACGGGCGGCCGCCCCGGCCAGCCCTCCGCCGCGGCCATCGCCGCCAGATGCGCCCCGGCGGAGTTCCCGCTCAGGTGCAGCCGCGCGGGATCGACCCCCAACGCCCCGGCCTGTGCCGCCACGAAGGTCAGCGCCGCGCGCGCATCCGCCACCGCGTCCTCCAGCGTGGCATCCGGCACCAGCCGGTAATTCACCGGGATCCACGCCACCCCGCGGGCGGCCCACGCAGGCGCGGGAAAGCGGCGGCTGTCCTTCGATCCCGCCCGCCAGTATCCGCCGTGAAAGAACAGGATCGCCGCTGCGCCAGCGCCCGCGCCGAACACGTCCAGCCGCTGCCGGGGATGCGCCCCGTAGGCCAGGTCCAGCCGTGCGCCCTCCGCTTCGGCCACCGCCGCCGACCGCGCGACATAGTCCGCCTGCGCGGCATTGGCCGAGGCCGAATGCGGGTCCAGATCGTATCCGGCGTCCATCCGTCCGCGCCTAGCGCCGATAGCTTTCGCGCGCCGTGACCGAGATCGGGCAGGGCTCTACCGTGCAGCGCACCTCGGTCTGTACATGCCGCTCCACCGCGGGCTTGCGCGTGCCGCCATCGGGCTCGCCCCAGGTCAGCGTCACCTCGGTCCCCGGCGCGGCGGCCTCCTCGTCCAGCAGCGCCAGCGAGATCCAGCTGCGCACGTTCGCGGTGTAGACGGGGTAGTGCGAGATCCCGACCATCCGGCCATCCATGGACACCATGTCATAGGGGCAGGTGGCGTAGTGCGACGCGGGCATATCCATGAACTTGAACCGCTCGCCCTCGCCCAACTGCGAGGCGAAGATGCGCACCACATCCTCCTTGGACCAGCGCAGCGTGCGCTTGTGCCGGTGCGGCTGGCCCTGCATCGCCATCAGCGCGTCGCGCCCGATGAACTCGTGATCGAACTTCACGATATGCCCGTAGCCGATGTCATAGGGCGTCAGGTAGTAATCCTCGACCCGGTCGCTGACATAGGATCCCCCCAGCGACAGCGAGCCCTCGAACCCGTCCGCCGGCAGCCAGTCGCGATAGGGCCGCAGCACGTCGCCCGTGTAGATCGCCGGCAGCGGAGAGGGGAACCACCCGCTTTCATGCGCCACCGTGGAATAGGTCTTGGACCCCGCTGCGCGCAGCCCTTCGCTTTCGCCCGCTTCCATGATCGCATCGCGGATCAGGTCGTAGTCCTCGAACGGCCCGAAAAGCTCCAGCCCCGCCGCGCCCGCCATCCCGTGGCGCAGCGCGCGCACCTGCCGCCCGGCGATTGTGATCTCGCCCATGCCGAAGAACTTCATCCCCTCGATCGGCCCGCCGTTCAGCTTTTCTAGGATGCCCCAGGCGTTCGGCCCCTGCACCTCGAACCGGTAGCCCTTGCGCCGCCCGCTGTTGTCCAGCGCCCGGCTGTCGAGGTCGAACGAGACGTCGAAGCCTTCCTTCTCGGCATGGTACATCACCCAGTTGGCGTTCGACGGCTTGTTGACGATGTTCACCCGGTTCTCTTCCAGGATGAACATGATCGCGTCGCCCACCACGTACCCGTCCTCGGTGCAATGGACGAACTGCTTGGCCACGTCGCGCCGCCAGTTGGCCATCGAGTTGATCGCCAGGTATTCCACCAGCTTACGTGTGTCCGGCCCCTCGATGTACAGGTCGGTCATGTGGAAGGACTGGTCGAACAGCACTGCGCCGTTGCGCCACGCCTCCTGCTCGTCGCGCCAGTTGGTGAATTCCGCCTTGATCGGAAACTGGTAGGGTCCGGCGAGGGCGTTGCGCAGCATCTCCACCGGGTTTCCGGCGGCGGCGATCTTGTCTTGCAGCGACGGTGCGGTCATCGGTCTGTTTCCCTTCTGTGGCCGCCGGCGCGCAGGCGAAAGGGCGGCGTCGTTCCCGTTGTTTACTAGTGGGCAGAAAATGGGCAGAATCGCAAGTGGAAATTCCACCGCCGCCCCGCGCGGCCCCGAAACAGGAAAGGACAACCCATGTCCCGCATAGAAACCCGCCTGGCAGAGCTGGGCATCGTCCTGCCGCCCCCGCTCGTTCTGCCCAGCGAGAACCGCACCAGTGCGGTGCAGATCGGAGAGATGCTGTATGTCTCCGGCCACGGCGCGGCGCTGCTGGATGACGACAGCGTCCGGCGGCGCGGCAAGGTCGATCTCGACATCACCGAGGCCGAGGCACAGGCCACCGCCCGCGCGCTGGCGATCAAGATGATCGCCACCGTCAAGCACCACGTCGGCGACCTCGACCGCGTGGCGCGGGTGGTCAAGATCCTCGGGATGATAAACGCACATCCCGACTACGAACGGCAGAACCGCGTGCTGAACGGCGCCAGCGACCTCTTCTTTCAGGTCTTCGGGCCCGAGATCGGGTGCCATGCCAGGTCTTCCGTAGGCGTCGCAGGATTGGTGGATCGACAGCCGGTCGAGATCGAGGGCATCTTTCACATCAGGCCATAGCCGTTGACATTCCTGCACAGTGCGGGAATCTAGTGGGACGAAAGTGGGACGATCTTGGACCGGAAACCCTTGGAACAGCCGCAAGCGGGTCAGATGCTTCAGCACCTGACCGACACACCCAAAGAGATCGTCAAGATCATCCGCGCCTTCTGCGACCGCTACGGCATCGCGGAATCAACCTTCGGGCGGCTCGCGGTCAACGACGGCAAGTTCGTCAGCCGCATCGACGCCGGCAGCCGCATCGAACCCGAAACCGCCCGCCGCGTGGCAGAGTTCATGGACGCCGCCGACCGGGGCGACATCCGCCTGCGCGGCCGTCCCCGCCGCAAGAAGACCGAATCGAACGCGGAAACCATGGCCGAGCTCATCAGCCAGGAAACCTCGATCCGCACGCCCGGCAGCTTCGCCTTCTTCGAACAGCGCCAGCGCTTCCACGTCTTCGCCAACACCACGAACGAGGCCTGGGTGCTGGCCGACCGCATCGCAGAAGACCTGCAGGGCCTGCAACCCGGCCCGCCCGGCATCCGCATCTTCTATGCCCCGATGGACAACGGCATCACGCTGGCGCGCACCCTGCGCGCACTGCACGCCGCCTTTCCGAACGTGCCCGTCCTCGTGGTGCTCAAGGGCAGGGGGCTGGAAGACCTGCGCAACACCATGGGCCGGCTCGTCGACCGGCTGGCCGAACACCCGCTGTCAGTCTTCGTGATGACGAACCTCTACGTCCGCGAGGCGCTCGACCTCGTGAAGATGTCCGAGGACAGCCCCCACGATCTGGCCTGGCGCGAGGTCGCGCTGGACGGCAACCGCTCCTACGACTTCCAGCAACAGATCGCCCGGCTTTACGGCGACCTGTCGCGCGAATGGCTGATCCACCAGGGCGCGCATGGCCAGCCGGTCTATGAACGCCCCTCGGTGGTCACGATCTACCGCAAGGACCACCGCTTTCCGCTGGCCGACATCATCCCCAAACCCGGCCAGCGCCAGCGGCGCTACGACTACTGCCTGCTCAATCACCCCTACCTGCACAGCCACACCATGAAGTTCCGGATCGACCACATCCTGAACCCGGTGGTGCGCGCGCTGGCGCCCGGCGGCCAGATGACCGTGGTGCAAAGCCACGGCGACGACCCCGCGCACGAGATCGTGCGCACCGTCTGGCCCGATCAGCCGATCCCTTCGGTCAGCCGCTACGACATCATGCGCGACCTGCGCCGCGCGCTGGGCGCCCGCCAGCAGGACTATACCTTCAGCGGCCTGACCGACGCGCGCTCGCTCTTCCGCTTCGACATGCACACGCTGCCGGTGATGGAAGGACAGAAGATCGGCGCGCTGTCGCTGTCGTCGGCCTGGAACAACGCCGTCTATTTCGCCGAGGTGAAAGAGGAACTGGCCCAGGCCGCCATGCGCGAAGGCGACCGCCACCTGCAGGTCACCGCCGAGGTGCTGGCCCGGCACGGCGGCCTCTGGTTCGTCAACGAAACCTTCTCGGTCACCCGCAAACCGTCGGAGCCCGCCTGACAATGCACACCCTCGACCCGGCGGAGTACGGCAAGCTCGCCCTCTGCTTCCGCCCCGAAAGCGCGGCCATCGTCGGCGCCTCGACCAACCCGATGAAATTCGGCGGGCGCGCGCTGAAATTCTGCCTCGAACGCGGCTACGGCGGCCGGATGTATCCGATCAACGCCCAGAACGACGTGGTGCAGGGCGTGCCCGCCTACCGCAGCGTGGCCGACCTGCCAGAGGCGCCGGACATCGCCGTCATCGCCGTGCCCGCGCCGCAGGTGCGTGACAACCTGATCGCGGTGGGCGAACGCGGCGCCCGCGTCGCCATCGTCTACGGCGCCCAGTTCGCCGAGGCCGGCGGCGACGGCCGCGCCCGGCAGGACGACCTTCTGGCCATCGCGCGCCGCTACGGGATGCGGATGATCGGCCCGAACTGCATGGGCGTGATCTCGCTCGCCTCGGGCTTCGTCGCCAGCTTCACCTCGGCGCCCGAACACAACGACGGCCAGGGCTGGCCCGAGGTGGGCACGGTCTCGGTCGCCAGCCAGTCCGGCGCCGTCGGCATCCAGATCTTCGCCCAGCTGCGCGACCGCGGCCTCGGCCTCGCCAACTGGATCTCCACCGGCAACCAGGCCGACATCGACG
>JAUIIC010000298.1 GCA_030431935.1 Alphaproteobacteria bacterium
AGGAGCGGCACCAGCGGGGCGAGGCTGGCCGTCGTCAGGCCGAAGCAGAAATAGATCAGCCAGACACCGGCCAGCATCCGCCAGCGCCAGGGGCCGTGCGGGGGCTGTGGAGGGCTCATGCGCGGGGTGCCCGGTGCGGCCGGCGCCGGGGATCAGGCATCGGGCGTGAAGATGTAGTGGAGCCGGTCGAAGCCCGCGCGAAAGGCGCGGGTCTCGGGGGCGAGCGTCTCGGGATCGGGGCGCCGCAGCGCGTCGGCGATGATCCCGCCAAGGCGCGCGGCATGCTCGGGGCCGACGCCCCAGCGCACGATCTCGGGCGTGCCGAGCCGCAGGCCGTTGAGATCGCCGGGCACGGGCGGCAGGGGCAGGCCGATGCCGCAGGCGAGGATGCCCGCGCGGTAAAGCGCCCTGGAGGCCGTCTGCCCGCCGCCGAAGCCGGCCGCCTCGACCGCGAACTGGTGCGACCGGGTGGCACCCCGGTCGGCGGCGAAGACCGGCAGGCCCGCGTCGGACAGGGCCGTGGCCAGCGCCTGGGCGGTGTCGATCATGGCGCGGGCATAGGCGGGGCCATGGGCACGCCAGTCCAGCATGGTGACAGCCAGCGCCGCCGATTTCGCGGCGTCGAAATTCGCGGTCATGCCGGGAAAGGCGATGGCGTCCAGCCTTTGGGCAAGCTCTGCGTCATCGGTCACGAGCAGGCCCGCCGCGGGGCCGCCGAGGCTTTTGTAGGTGCTCATGGTCATCAGGTGCGCGCCCTCGGCCAACGGGTTGGGCCAGGCGCCGCCGGCGATGATCCCGCATTGATGGGCGGCGTCGAAAAGGACATGCGCGCCGATCTCGTCGGCGATGGCGCGGATCTCGCGCACGGGGTGCGGGAAGAGGTTGAGGCTGCCGCCGATGGTCAGAAGCCGCGGGCGCTCGCGGCGGGCGAGGTCGCGCAGGGCGTCGGTGTCGACGCTGTAGCCGTCCGCATGGACCGGCGCGGGGACGATCCTCAGCCCGTAAAGTCCCGCGCAGCCCGCAATGTGATGGGTGACGTGGCCGCCGATCTCGACCGGGGGGGCGATGATCGTGTCGCCGGGTTTGCAGGTGGCCATGAAGGCATAGAGATTGGCCATCGCGCCCGAGGCGACGCGGATCTCGGCAAAGCGGGCGCCGAAGACCTCTGCCGCCAGTTCGGCGGCGATGACCTCGATCTCCTCGATGGCGTCGAGGCCGGTTTCGTACTTGTCACCGGGATAGCCGAGCGAGGGGCGCGAGCCGATGCCGGCCGAAAGGAGCGCCTCGGCCCTGGGGTTCAAGACGTTGGTGGCAGGGTTGAGGTTGAAGCAGTCGCGTTCGTGGATTTCTCGGTTGCGGCGGGCAAGCGTCTCGACCCGGCCGAGGAGCTCTGTCGGGGTGGCGGCGGCGGTCCGGTGGGCGATACGCTGCACCAGGGCTTCGCTGTCGGTGGGCACCCAGGAGCGTTCGGCGAGGGTCATGGGGCGGGTCATCCTGTTTTTCGCGGCGAGCGTAAGGATTTCGCGGGGCGCTGCAATCGCCGAATGGAGCGCGTCCCCGCACGCGGAACATCCACAAATCTGCCATGATTTCCGGCTATGGGCGCGGTCATGTTGTCCGGTGAATGGTTTCCTTTGACAAGATCGGCGTCCGCTTCGGGCGTCCTCGCGCGGCTGCCGGTTCTGCCGGCGGCGTTGATCCTCGGTCTTCTGGTGGCGGAGGCCTCGGTGCTGGCGGGGGTCTACCGCGGGCGCGAGGTGATTTCCTGTTCCGCCGTGGCGTTGGAGGCGCTTTGCGCGGGCTTGCGCAGCGCGCCGGGGATCGGGATGGCCGTGCTGGTGGCCACGCTTCTCTACTTCACGCTGGACCGGGCGGCCCGCGAAGACCTGCTGGCGCGGCTGGGACATGCGCCGCGCCGCCGGGTCGGCGTGGCCCTGAACCTTGCGGGTCTGGGCGTTGCGCTGATCCCCGGCGTGATCTGGAGCGACGCGATGCTGATCGCGCGGTTCGACGCGGTGCTGGCGCTGCTCGGGGCGGGGGCGACGCTGATGCTTGCCGGGGCGGCGCGTGCGCTTCTGAGCGGTTCGAACTGGCTGGGATGGCTGCGCGCCAGCCGCGGGCGGTTTCCGCTGGCGCTGGTCGCGGGTGTCGTCCTTGCGCTGGCGGTCGCCGTGCCCGCACGTCACCTGGCGCTGAACCTTCTGACGGATGCCTCCTTCTTCGCGAGCACGCTGCTTCTTCTGGCGATCGGCCAGCCGGTGACCACCAACATCGACGCGCGCATCGTGGGGATCGACGCGTTCCACGTCGACATCATCGCCACCTGTTCGGGTTTCGAGGGGCTGCTTCTGACGCTGGGCTTCGCGGGTCTTCTGGCGATCATGCGGCGAGGAGAGCTGCGGCCCCTGCGCTACTGGCTGGTGCTGGTGCCCGCCGCGCTGCTGATGTCCTGGACGCTGAACGTGGTGCGGATCGCGGGGCTGGTGCTGATCGGGGCATATGTCTCGCCGGCGCATGCCTTGCAGGGCTTTCACACCTATGCCGGCTGGACCGGGTTCCTGCTGACCGCGCTGGCGCTGATGTGGGCCAGCCGTTGGGGCCTGCGCGCGCGCGCGCAGGGGCCTGCCGCCCGGCCGCGCGACGGGACGCGGGGGGTGGCGGCCGACGGATCGGTGACCCAGATCCTGCCGATCCTGGCCCTACTGTCGGCAACGCTGCTGGCCTCGCTGATCTGGCCGGTGCCCGAGGACGGGTTCGTGACGATCGCGGCGGCGACGGGCCTGGCGCTGCTGCCCGCGGCGCGCCTGTGGCTGCGCGCGCCGGTGCTGCCGGGCGTGCCGGCGATGCTGGCGGGGCTGGCCACCGGGATCGCCTGGGTGCTGTTCCTGCCGCCGGAGGCCCGGCCCACGGTCAGCGCGGGGGCGGTTCCGTGGGTCCTTGGCGCCGTGATCGTCCTTCCGGCGGCGCAAGAGCT
>JAUIIC010000079.1 GCA_030431935.1 Alphaproteobacteria bacterium
TGTGCGACCGGCTCGACGCCGCCGCGCAGGCCGTCGAGGAGTTTCCGCACGGCTTCACCGCCTCGGGGCATCCGGTGGGCTGCGCCATCGCGCTCAAGGCCATCGACGTCATCCTGAACGAGGGGCTTCTGGACAACGTCCGCCGCCTGACGCCGCGCTTCCAGGCCGGGCTGGCGGACCTGGCCGACAACCCCAACATCGGCGAATGGCGCGGCAAGGGGCTGATGGGCGCGCTCGAGGCGGTGCGCGACAAGGCCACGAAGACCCCCTTCGACGGCAGCCTTTCGGTCAGCGAGCGCATCGCCAACACCTGCACCGACCACGGGCTGATCTGCCGCCCGCTGGGCCAGTCCATCGTGCTTTGCCCGCCCTTCATCATCACCGAGGCGCAGATGGACGAGATGTTCGACAAGCTGCGCGCCGCGCTGAAGCAGGTCTTCGCCCAGGTCGCCTGAGCCCGTTTGATCCGCGTCATGTGCCCCGCCCCCGCGGGGCCCTACGCTGCCCCCGATGCCGCATGCGCGGCCAAGGAAAGGAAGACCCCAATGCGCCGGCTTCTCCTCGCCCTCGGCCTGATCCTGTTGCTGCCCGCCGCGGCCAGCGCCCAGCAGCTTCTGGAAAGCTACCGCGCCTATCTCAGCTGGAACGATCATTTCAATTCGAACGGCGACCGCCTGACAGAGCCGTGGCAGGTGATCCGCCAGGACCGCGCCAACTATCACCGCTTTGGCGAGCGTGACCCGCTCGACGAATGGGACAGCTTCTTTGCCAGCATCGACAACCGCGCCGCGGCGGAACGGATGCTGGCCAACGGCTATATCTCGCCCGCCGCCCGCGCCTCCATCGTGAACGGAGAGGCGCTTGTGACCGTGGAAATCTGGGGGCGCGGCACCACCGGCACCGCGATCCGCGTCGACGTGGTCGGCGGCGGCACGGTTCAGGGCGCCGCCCCCGCGCAGGGCGACACCGTGCTGATGGAAACCTACCGCGCCTATCTCAGCTGGAACGACCATTTCAACTCGAACGGCGCCCGCCTGACCGAGCCGTGGCAGGTGATCCGCCAGGACCGCGCCAATTTCCACCGCTTCGGGGAACGCGACGCGCTGGACGAATGGGACAGCTTCTTTGCCAGCGCCGACAACCGCGCGCGGGCCGAGGCGATGATCCGCGACGGCTACATCTCGCCCGCCGCCCGCGCCGCCATCGTCAACGGCGAGGCGCTGATCCGCGTGGAAATCTACGGCCGCGGCGGTGCCGCCACCTACCTGCGCATCGACGTCTTCTGATGCGCGCCCTGGTCGCGGCGCTGGCGCTCGCGCTCTGGGCCGCCGGGGCGCTGGCCGATTGCGTGGCGACCGACTGGCGGGCCGTGCCGCTTCCCGTCACCTCGGACCCCGTAGCGACGGCGCTGGAGGCCGCCTATCCGGGGCTGGAGGCAGACCGCACGACAGGCACCCTCACCCTGCCCGATGGCGTCAGTCTGCCCTTCGAGCCCCCGCGCGACGTCTCCCCCGCCGACCGGCTGGACGACGCGACCCTGGGCGACCAGTTCACCTATATCTACCCGCTCGCCTTCGACCTCGACGCGCGCCGCACCCCGTGGCAGGACCCCGGTCGCCTGCGCAACGACGCCTTCTTCCGCGCGCTCTGGTTCGACAGCGCCCGCGCCACCCGGCAAAGCCTGACCACCGTGGCCTACACCGGCCAGACCCGCACCACCCGCTTCCAGGTGACGACGAAGCACTGCGTCCACGCCCAGCTTGCCGCGGCCCTCGACGCCATCGCGGCCATGGGCCCCGCCTTCGACGTCTACTTCGAGAACTCCGGCGGCAGCTTCAACTGGCGCACCATCGCGGGCACCGACCGCCTCTCGGTCCACAGCTTCGGCATCGCGGTGGACCTGAACACAGACCTCGGCGGCTACTGGCGCTGGTCCGGCGCAGCCCCCGGCGCGGCCGCCGCCTACGACAACCGCATGCCCGAACCCCTTGTCGCCGCGTTCGAGCGCTACGGCTTCATCTGGGGCGGCAAGTGGCACCACTTCGACGGCATGCACTTCGAATACCGGCCCGAGTTGATCCTGTATTCAAGGCTCGCGGGATAGCGGGGGCGACGCCCCCTCAGACGAACTGCTCCCGGATCAGCCGTTCCTCCAGCCCGTGGCCGGGATCGAAGAGCAGCCGGTGCGCCACGTCGCGGTCCGTGCCCACCTCGACCGAGGCGACCCGCCCGACAGAGGCGCGGCTGTCCGCCTCGGCCATCACCGGGCGCTTCTCCGGCTCCAGCACGTCGATGCGCACCTTGGCCGTGCGCGGCAACAGCGCCCCGCGCCAGCGCCGGGGCCGGAACGCCGCCACCGCCGTCAGCGCCAGCACGTCCGTCCCGATCGGCAGGATCGGCCCGTGGGCGGAATAGTTGTAGGCCGTGGACCCGGCGGGCGTCGCCACCAGCGCGCCGTCGCAGACCAGTTCCTGCATCCGCAGCTTGCCGTCCACCGTGATCCGCAGCTTGGCCGCCTGCGGGCCCGCGCGCAGCAGCGACACCTCGTTGATCGCCAGCGCCTCGTGCACCGTGCCGTCCTGCGCCACCGCCCGCATCGCCAGGGGGTTGATGACGGTCTCTTCGGCCGCCGCCACCCGCTCCATCAGCCCGTCGGCGGAATACTCGTTCATCAGGAACCCGATGGTGCCGCAGTTCATGCCATAGACCGGCACGTCCAGGTGCATCGTCCCGTGCAGCGCCTGAAGCATGAAGCCGTCGCCGCCCAGCGCCACGATCACGTCCGCCTCCTCCAGCGGCACGGTCGCGTAACGCGCGTCCAGTTCCGCCCGCGCCGCCCGCGCGATCTCGGACCCGCTGTCGGTCAGGGCGATGGTCTTGCGTCCGGGCATGCGGCCTCTCCGGTTTCCGGGGTCCAGATTGCAAGCGCCCATCGGAAACACAAGCGCCGATCCGCGTCACCGCGCATCGCGCCGATTGCCGCAACCGTCGCTTTCCGGGCTTTTTCGGCTATCTCGCTTGCTGTATGGACCCCCCATTCCGCCTGCCCCTCGAAAGGATGCTGTCCCATGAACGCCCCGCACCGCGACACCGGCTTCTTCACCGAGCGTCTCGAAACCCGCGACACAGAGGTCTTCGGCGCCATCGAGAAGGAACTCGGCCGCCAGCGCGACGAGATCGAACTGATCGCCAGCGAGAACATCGTCTCCGCCGCCGTGCTCCAGGCCCAGGGCAGCGTGATGACCAACAAGTACGCCGAGGGCTACCCCGGCCGGCGCTACTACGGCGGCTGCCAGTACGTCGACATCGTCGAGGAGCTGGCCATCGACCGCGCCAGGCAGCTCTTCGGCTGCGGCTTCGCCAACGTCCAGCCCAACTCGGGCAGCCAGGCCAACCAGGGCGTCTTCACCGCGCTCCTGAAACCCGGCGACACCATCCTGGGAATGAGCCTCGACGCCGGCGGCCACCTCACCCACGGCGCCGCGCCGAACCAGTCGGGCAAGTGGTTCAACGCCATCCAGTACGGCGTGCGGCCCGACACGCTCGACGTGGATTACGACCAGATCGCCGCGCTCGCCGCCGAACACCAGCCGAAGATGATCATCGCCGGCGGCTCCGCCATCCCGCGCACGCTCGACTTCGCCCGCTTCCGCCAGATCGCCGACAGCGTCGGGGCGCTTCTGCTGGCCGACGTGGCGCATTACGCGGGCCTGATCGCGGCGGGCGTCTACCCCTCGCCCTTCCCGCATGTCCATGTCGCCACCACGACGACGCACAAGACCCTGCGCGGCCCCCGCGGCGGCATGATCCTCACGAATGACGAGGCGATCGCGAAGAAGATCAACTCGGCGATCTTCCCCGGCATCCAGGGCGGCCCGCTGATGCATGTCATCGCCGCCAAGGCCGTCGCCTTCGGCGAAGCGCTGCGCCCCGAGTTCAAGGACTACCAGGCCCAGGTCGTCGCCAACGCCCGCGCGCTCGGGGACGAACTGATGGCCGGCGGCCTCGCGCTCGTGACCGGCGGCACCGACAGCCACCTCCTGCTCGTCGACCTGCGCCCCAAGGGCGTCAAGGGCAACGAGACCGAAAAGGCGCTCGGCCGCGCGCATATCACCTGCAACAAGAACGGCATCCCCTTCGACACCGAAAAGCCCACCGTCACCTCCGGCATCCGCCTCGGCACCCCCGCCGGCACCACCCGCGGCTTCGGAGAGCCAGAGTTCCGCCAGATCGCCCGCTGGATCGTCGAGGTGGTGGACGGGCTTGCCGCCAACGGCCCCGAGGGCAACGCCGCGGTCGAGGACAAGGTCCGGGCAGAGGTGCTCGACCTCTGCGGCCGCTTCCCGATCTACCCCGGCCTCTGAACGACGCGCAAACACCGCGCCGCCCCCGGACCGCCCCGGGGCGGCGCCCCCCTCTTCTTCTCTGCAAAAATACTCACGCGCGCAGCGCACGCGCCAGGGGCGCGTTCCCGCGCGCAGCCTCTCCCCCTTCAGACCGACAGACGCCTCAGATCAACCCGCGCCACATGGCGAATGCCGTGATCCCCGCCGCCAGCAGGCCAAGGTTCACCACGTTGACGGCGATCAGCCCCAGCACCCGGTCGGTGCGCCGTTCGCCCCGGTCCACGCCCCCCAGCCAGGACGACGACACCCGGTAGGCCCGGTCCAGCTTTTTGGGGTCCACCTGGCGGCGCAGCTTGGGATGGGCCAGCATCGCCTCGGCCTCGATCAGCGCCCGCGCCTCGCGCCGCACCGATTTCGGCACCGCGCGCCCGGCCCGGCCCAGCCAGTCCGACAGCGTCGCGCCGCTCACCCCCAGCCGCTTGCCAAAGGCCTTCGACAAGGCGGCGCTCTTGTCATGCACTTGCTGATCGACGGTCATGGTCATGCTCATCCCCCCACAGGACCTGGTACACAGGCTATCCCCCCGCACGGCCTCTGGAAAGCGCTCGCCCAAGGCGATAGGACAGCGCCATGCTGACCTGCGACATCCACGGCACACCCACCGGCGCCCCGCCGCTTCTGATCGCGCACGGGCTCTTCGGCTCGGCCCGCAACTGGGGCGTCATCGCCAAACGCCTGTCCGACCGGGGCCTTGTGGTCGCCGTCGACATGCGCAACCACGGCACCAGCCCCCGCGCGGCCACCCAGACCTATCCCGAAATGGCCGCCGACCTGGCAGAGGTCATCGCCGCCCATGGCGGGCGGATGGACGTGCTCGGCCATTCCATGGGCGGCAAGGCGGCGATGCAGCTGGCGCTGACCGACCCGGACCGCGTGGGCCGGCTGATCGTGGCCGACATCGCGCCGATGGCCTATGGCCACAGCCAGTCGCACCTGATCGAGGCGATGCGCGCGGTGGACCTCGCCGCCGTCACCCGCCGGTCCGAGGCCGACGCGCAACTGGCGGCCAGCGTCCCCGACCCGCAACTGCGCGCCTTCCTTCTGCAATCGCTCGACGCGCCCGCCGGGCGCTGGCGGCTGAACCTCGACGTGCTGCAGGCCGAGATGTCCACGCTGACCGGCTGGCCCGGCACACAGGGGCGGTTCGAGGGCCCGTCCCTCTTCCTGACCGGCGGCGACAGCGACTATGTCCCCCGCGACGCCCGCGCGCCGATCCGCGCCCGGTTCCCCGCCGCCCGCTTCGCCGCCATCCCGCGTGCGGGCCACTGGCTTCATGCCGAACGCCCGCGCGAGTTCGAGGCCGCCGTGCGCACCTTCCTCGACATGGACGCCTGACACCGCACCCGGAAAGGCGCCGTGCAATGCGGGACACCCGGCACCGCCCTTCCACGGCTCCCTCCTACGGCGCCTGCCTGCCCGGATCAGCCGCCGCAGGCGGCCCGGGCAGCGCAGGTCCGCCCGCACGGACGCCCGTCTTCTTCTGTTCCGAAATACTCTCGGGGGTGAATGCGCCGCAGGCGCAGAGGGGGCAGACAGCCCCCTCCCTGGCCCATTCCCTCCGCCAGCGCGCGCGAAGGTCGGCCGAACCTGCCCGGCATGACCTGAGGACCACGCGCGTCCCCGTAGCCGCCCACGGCCATCCGCCGCCCGGTTTCCCGCCGCCCGCTTCGCCGCAATCCGCTTCGCCGCCATCCCGCGCGCGGGCCACTGGCTTCACGCCGAACGCCCGCGCGAGTTCGAAGCCGCCGTGCGCAGCTTCCTCGACATGGACGTCTGACGCAGGCCCGAAACAGGCGGCAAGCTCCACGGCAGCCCGCCCTCGCGTCCGCCCCGTCTTCTTCTGTTCAAAAATACTCTCGGGGGTGAATGCGCCGCAGGCGCAGAGGGGGCGGACAGCCCCCTGTCTCCCGCTTGCCCTCCGCCAGCGCGCGGCGCGACGGTCGGACCGACCCGGTACAAGGCCGGGACCACGCATCCTGCCTCGGCGGCACTCGGCGATCCACCGCCGGCGCGCGCAGCGTTAACCGGGCTGTCCGGCCCGCCCGCGCCGACGTGATGCCGACGTTGTGCCGACGCGATGCCGCAGCTCGAAATTCAGCAGAATCAGGCTGTTAACCCTGATTCGCGCCCAGGGTCTCGCGCACCGCCGCCATGAAGTGCTCGCCGCGCTTCTCGAAGTCGGGATACTGGTCGAAACTGGCCGCCGCCGGGGCCAGCAGGACGGTGTCGCCGGGCTCGGCCTCGGCCAGCGCCGCGGCCACTGCGCGCTCCATCGTCTCGCAGATTTCATGAGGCGTATCAGCCAGTTGCAGCGCGAACTCGCGCGCCGAATGGCCGATCAGGTAGGCCTTGACCACGCCGCGCAGGTGCGGCGCCAGCGCCGCGATGCCGCCGTCCTTGCCCAGGCCCCCCGCGATCCAGCGGATGCGCCCGAAGGCCTGCAGCGCCTGCGCCGCGCTTTCCACGTTGGTGGCCTTGCTGTCGTTGACCACCACCACCCCGTCCCGCTCGGCGATCACCTGGCTGCGATGGGGCAAGCCCTTGAAATCCTTGAACCCTTCCTCGATCGTCCGCGGCCCGAGCCCCAGGGTGCGCAGCACCCCGTAGGCGGCGCAGGCGTTCTGGTGATTGTGCCGCCCGGGCAGCCCTCGGATGCCCCGCAGGTCGATCGACCCCACCTGCCGCGCCTTGCGGAACTCGGCCAGAAACCCCTTGTTTGCATGGACATTCCAGCCCGGCCCCGACAGCTTGCGCGCCACCGACACCCGGATCAGCCGGTCGTCGCCCGCCCCGTGCGCCAGCCGGTTGGCCAGATAGCGCCCCTCGTCCTCGTCCACGCCCACCACCGCCCGGTCCGGCGCCCCCTCGGTGAAAAGCCGCCGCTTCGCCGCGAAATACCCGCCCATGCCGCCGTGCCGGTCCAGATGATCGGGCGACAGGTTGGTGAAGACCGCCACGTCGGGCGTCAGCGCGCGCGCCAGTTCGATCTGGTAGGACGACAGCTCCAGCACCACGACCTCGCCATCGCGCGGCGGGTCGAGGTCGAACACCCCGCGCCCGATGTTGCCGGCCAGTTGCGTGGGCCGCCCTGCCCCCTCCAGGACGTGGTGGATCAGCGCCGAAGTCGTTGATTTCCCGTTGGAACCCGTCACCGCAACCACCCTCGGCGCGGTGTCGAACTCGGCCCAGTCACGCTGCCCGAACGAGGCGAAGAACAGCCCGATGTCGTTGTCCACCGGCACACCCGCCTCCCAGGCCGCGCGGATCGCCGCATTGGGCTGCGGATAGAGATGCGGGATGCCCGGGGACACGATCAGGGCGGCGACACCCTCGAAGGCCCCGGGGCGCGAGGGATCGTGCAGGGTATGGCCCGCCGCCTCGGCACGCGCGCGTCCTTCCGCGGAATCGTCCCAGGCCAGCGGCACCGCCCCGCCCGCGGCCAGCGCCGACAGCGTCGCCATGCCGGACCGGCCAAGACCCAGCACCAGCACGCGATGCCCGTCATAGCCCTGAATGGGAATCATGCCCCGACCTCCCCGATTGCGGGCGCAGGGTGCCCCGCGGCGGCACGCCCCGCAAGGCCGCGCGGGCCCGGCCCAGGGCGTAGCGCACTCAACCGGAGTCGAGACCTCACCAGGGCAGACGAGGCAGCGTTTGCGAGGCCAAACACGTTCGTTTGCCCTGGTGGAGGCGATTGGGTGCGAAACGCCCTAGGGACGGATGATGACCATCTCGTCAGGCGAGAATGCCGTCAGCCCATCGCCGCCCGTCGCAGCCGGTGCCGGGCCCAAACCGATGGCCGCCGCCGCGTCCGAGGCATCGGAGATGAACGTCTCCAACCCCTTGGCAAAGGACCAGTATTCCAGTCCCGTCAGCGGCATGTCGCGGATCAGCACCAACGCCCCGTCAGGCGCGCGGGCGATCCGCGTGCGCCGCTCTGCGGTTCCGGTGTTCCACCCGAACGTGGGCCAGTCGGGCACATCGGTCGCATCCGCCGTGGCAAGGGCCGTCATCACGAAGACCGCGTTGTTCACGCCATCGAAGGCCAGCGTGAACACGAACCCGTCGTCCAGCGTGATCGGGATCAGCCCGTCGTCGTTCGGCTCCAGGCTGGAAAGCCCGTGGTCCCGGGCCATCTCGGCCAGAAGCGCCGTGGCCTGTGGGGTCAGCTTGCTTGCCATGTCAACGTTTGCCCGCCTTGTCCTCGTCCGCAGGCGGCAGGCCAAAGACCCGCCGCTCCTCGTCCGTGATCTCGTCTTCCTTCCAGGCGTCCGGGTCCGCCATGCCAGAGGTCATCCGGTCGACGAAGGACTGCGAGGCAAGCCGCTTGGCAGGGCGTTCTTTCTTTTCGGCGTCGGACATCAGACTTCCTCCATCCTGAGGGTGATTACCCCGGAGGGTATGCCACCGTAATCCGGCGGATGCATGTGGCTGAATTCTTCCCTGCCTTCCAGCACCCGGCTGGTCACGCGGAACTGCGTGCCGGGCGGAAAGGCGACCTCCTGCTCTGTCGGCTTGTCCGAGAACATCGCGATGTCCTTGCCGCCCGAGCCTTCCTTGACCGCGATGGTGATGCTGTAGTTCGCATTCGGAAAGGCCTGGTCGGACGATTGGGTCGTGGAATAGATGCCGGTGGCCGTGACGACATTGCCTTCCTGGTGCTGCAGGCCAACATCCTTGGGCAGGTGCGAGCCGCGATAGACGGTGCCCTCGAAGGACGGAAGCTTGTCGAGCCCCGAGATGAAGGCCTCCTTCAACTGGGTAACCTCGGGCGTCTCGTTGCCCGACCGGATCTGCCCGTTGATCTCTACATACGCCTGCGAGGTATACATCGAGATCGCCACCGCCTCGCCCAGCGTGACGCCGTGGGTTTGCATCGCCTTCACCGCCTCGGGCGTTTCCAGCAGGCTGCGCGCGGCGCCCATGAATCCGGTCTCGTCCAGCATGCTCGAAGTGCTGTTCTGGATCGCCTTGAAGAAGGGTGTCTCGCGCACCTCGGCCAGCAACTGGGTCTTCTGTTCCTGGCTCAGCCTTGGCTGTTCCACCGTCTGCGCACCTCGCCCGCCCTGCGCGGCGTGGTTGCCGATGTTGGAAATGGCGTTCGCCAAGGCCTTGAACGGTGCGGCGATGATCGATCCGACCGCCTTGAAGAAGCTGGCCACCTTCTGGCCGATGCTCTTGCCCTGCGTGCCTTGCGCATTGTCCTGGCCACCGACCTGCTGCTGGGGCAACACCCCCTGCGTGCCGATGCCTCCGACGCCTCCGGTCATGTCCTCATCCCTCCCTTATGCGCCTGCATCCGCAAGCTCGGCGGCCACCCGGGCGGCGATCTGATCGTCAAGCTCCATCGCGGCCTGCGCCTGGTTCCAGGCCAGCGACGCAAGGTCCGCCATCGACATCGCCCGCGCCGGAACCGTGTTCACGATGGACAGCCGGTCGCTCAATTCGGGCCGGACCAGCATGCCGCCCGCCAGCCCGCCACCGGGAAAGTTACGCGACACAAGCCAGCGGTGCAGCGTGTCGGGCAGTCCGTCATGCGCCTCGGCCAAGGGCGTGGTGATCGTCGCCGCCTCATCGCCCAGCACGACCTCCAGCCGTTGACGGCCGTTCACGATCACCACGACGCGATCCGGACCGCTCGGCTCAACGGCGTGGCCGAAGACCCGTGCAAGCTGTTCCGTGAAATCCTTGATGTCGTTCTGCATTCCGGTCCCTCGCATGTCCGAGATGCCCCAACTTGCGCCGACAGTCCTGGCGCTTCTGTGCCGCGCATCACACGCGGGTCGGCTGGACCGCCCGCCTGTGCCGGACGTCACCCGGGGTGCAAGGGTCGCGGGATCAGCGGATCTTGAGCGTGGCCAGCCCGATCAGCGCCAGGATCAGACTGATGATCCAGAACCGGATGACGATCTGCGGTTCGGCCCAGCCCTTCTTCTCGAAATGGTGATGGATCGGCGCCATCAGGAACACGCGTTTTCCGGTGCGCTTGAAATACAGCACCTGGATGATGACCGAAAGCGCCTCGACCACGAAGAGCCCGCCGACGATCGCCAGCACGATCTCGTGCTTCGTGGCCACCGCTATGGCACCCAGGGCACCGCCCAGGGCAAGGCTGCCGGTGTCGCCCATGAAGACGGCGGCCGGCGGCGCGTTGTACCACAGGAACCCCAGCCCGCCGCCGATCAGGCCGGCCACGAAGACCAGGATTTCGCCCGTGCCGGGGACATAGTGGACGTCGAGGTACTCCGTGAAATCGACACGCCCCACCGCATAGGCGATCACGCCCAGCGCGCCAGAGGCGATCATCACGGGCATGATCGCCAGTCCGTCCAGGCCGTCCGTCAGGTTCACCGCGTTGGCCGCGCCAACGATCACCAGCACGGCGAAGGGCAGGAACAGGATCCCGAGGTTCAGAAGCGCGTCCTTGAAGAACGGCAGCGCCAGCCGAAGCGCAAGCTCGTCGGGATGCAGCGCCGCCGCCCAGGCCCCGGCCCCCACCGCGATCACCAGCCCGATCAGGAGCCGGATGCGGCCCGGAACGCCCTTGTGGTTGTTCTTCGACACCTTGGCGTAATCGTCCGCAAAGCCGATCAGCCCGAAGGCCACCGTCACCAGCAGGATCATCCAGACATAGCCGTTGTCCAGCCGCGCCCACAGCAGCGTCGACGTGACCAGCGCGCCCAGGATCAGGACACCGCCCATCGTCGGCGTACCGGCCTTGGTCAGAAGATGGCTTTCGGGTCCATCGTCGCGGATCGGCTGTCCGCGCTTCTGGCGTTTCCTCAGAAGGTTGATCAGGGGGCGCCCGAACATGAACCCGAACAAGAGCGCGGTAAAGAACGCGCCGCCCGCACGAAACGTGATGTACCGGAATAGGTTGAACACGTCCCCGCCGTCGGACAGCAGCGTGAGATAGTAGAGCATCAGTCGGTCCCTTGCCGATCGTTCGGCAGCGGATGACCCAATTTGCGCAGCGCGTCAACAACGCGGCTGACTTGGCTCGATTTCGAGCCCTTGACCAGGATCACGTCTCCGGCGTCCACCAGGGCATGCGCGCGCTGCGCCATTTCGTCCGCGGTCGCGGTCCAGAGCCCCCGCCGGCCGTCGGGCAAGGCCTCGTGCAGGTGACGCATCAGCGGGCCAACGCAATGCACTGTGCCGATCGCCGCCATCGCGGGCAGGTCGGCCAGGGCGCGGTGCAGATCGGCCTCGGTGTCGCCCAGTTCGAGCATGTCTCCAAGCACGGCGATCCGCCGCCCCGCACCGATACGCCCGACCCCATCCACAGGATGGGTGCCCGCCAGCACCTCCAGCGCGGCGGCTACGGAGGCGGGGTTGGCGTTGAAGGCATCATCTATGAGGTCGAAGCTGACGGCCGGGTCCACCGGGTCCATGCAAAGCCGTTCCCGTCCACCGCGCCCGGGCGGCGGGGCCCAGCGGCCAAGGTCGTTCGCGGCAAGGGCAAGATCGGCCCGCGCGGCCCGTGCCGCTGCCAGGACCGCCATCGCGTTCACCGCGAAATGCCGGCCCGGCGCGGCCAGCCGGAACACCACCGGCGTGCGCCAGATGCGGCCCTGCCCCACCGTCACGTCTTCGACGATCCGCGCCTCTGTCAGCCGGTGGAAGTTCGACGCCTTCTCTCCGAACGTCTGAAGCGCCGCCCCCGCCCGCTCGCCCGCGGCGCGCAGGATCGGTGCCGTCTCGATGTCGCCGTTGAAGATGGCGGTGCCGCCCGGCTCCAGCCCCTCGAAGATCGAGCCCTTTTCGCGCGCGATGCCCGCAAGGTCATCGAAGGCCGCCAGGTGCGCCGCGGCCACCGTTGTCACCACGCCCACATGCGGGCGCGTCATGCGCGACAGCGGCGCGATCTCGCCGGGATGGTTCATGCCGATCTCGATCACCGCGAAATCGCTGTCGGCGGGCATCCGCGCCAGGGTCAGGGGCACGCCCCAATGATTGTTGTAGCTCTTCTCCGCCGCATGAACCTTGCCTTGCCCGGCAAGCGCGGCACGCAGCATCTCCTTGGTGGATGTCTTGCCCACAGAACCGGTGATGGCGATCACCCGCGCGTCTGTCCGCGCACGCGCTGCCCGGCCCAGATCGCCCAGAGCCGCCAGCACGTCTGGCACCACCAGAAGCGGCGCGTCCGCCGCGACGCCATCCGGCACGCGGGACACAAGCGCCGCGCCCGCGCCGCGCGCAAGGGCGTCGGCCACGAAATCATGCCCGTCGCGCTGGTCGGTCAGGGCCACGAAAAGATCACCCGGCGCCAGCGTGCGGGTGTCGATGGACACGCCCGTCACCTGCCAGTCGCCCCGCGCCTGTCCCCCCGTCGCCGCCGCGGCCTCTGCCGCCGTCCAAAGCGCGCTCATGCCACGTGCCCGTCCAGCGCGGCCACCGCCACGCTGGCCTGTTCGACGTCATCGAAGGGATAGACCGTGTCGCCCACGACCTGCCCGGTTTCATGCCCCTTGCCGGCGATCAGCAGCGCGTCGCCCGGCATCAGGGCATCGACCCCGCGCAGGATCGCCTCGGCCCGGTCGGCGACCTCTGTTGCGTCGGGGCATCCGGCCAGGACGGCGGCGCGGATATCGGCGGGCACCTCGCTGCGCGGGTTGTCGTCGGTGACAAAGACAAGATCGGCGCATTCCGCCGCCGCCGCGCCCATCAGTGGGCGCTTGGTCGTGTCGCGGTCCCCGCCGGCACCGAAGACGACGACAAGGCGCCCCATCACGTGCGGGCGCATGGCCTTGAGCGCGGTGCGCAGCGCCTCGGGCGTATGGGCATAATCCACGAAGACCGCCGCGCCATTGGCGCGCCGCGCGGCCAGCTGCATCCGCCCTCGCACCCCGGTCAGGCGCGGCAGCGCGCCGAACACCTGCACCGGGTCGCAGCCAGAGCCGATGACAAGACCCGCCGCGGCCAGGGCGTTGTCGGCCTGAAACCCGCCGATAAGGCCCAGCCGCACATGCTGGGTCACACCGTTCCACGAGAACCGAAGCTCTTGCCCCGTGGCGTCGAACCGCTGCCCCAGGATGCGCAGATGGGCCAGCGCATCGCGCCCCACCTGGATCACGTCCTGGCCCCGGGCCTCGGCGATGCGGACCATGTCGGGGCCGCGCGGATCGTCGATGTTGATCACGGCCACGCCCTCTTCGGGGAGCACGCGGTCGAACAGTCCGGCCTTGGCGGCGAAATACTCGTCGAAGTTGGCGTGGTAATCGAGGTGGTCCTGCGAGATGTTGGTGAACGCCGCCGCCGTCAGGGCAACGCCGTCCAGCCGGCGCTGGACCAGCCCGTGCGAGGAGGCTTCCATCGCGACATGGTCCACCTCGGCGTCGGCGATCTCGGCCAGCACGCGATGCAGCGTGATGGGTTCCGGGGTGGTGTGGCTCAGCGGTGCCTCGTAGGCGCCCTCGATCCCGGTGGTGCCCAGGTTGACCGAAGGCAGGCCAAGCGCGGTCCAGATCTGGCGAGCGAAGGTCGCGACCGATGTCTTGCCGTTGGTGCCCGTCACCGCGACGACGACATCGGGCTGGCGCCCGAACCAGAGCGCCGCAGCATAGGCCAGCGCCTGCCGGGGGTCTTCGGCGACCACCACGGGCACGCGTGCCTCCTCAAGTTCGGCTGCCGCCATGCGCGCACCCTCGCGGTCGGTCAGCACCGCCGCCGCGCCCCGGTCCAGCGCCGTAGGAATGAAGGTCGCGCCATGCGCCCGGCTGCCGGGAAGGGCCGCGAAAAGGTGGCCGTCGCGCACGTCGCGACTGTCCACCGAAAGGCCCGTCACCGTCGCGTCCGCGCCGCCGCGGGCCGTCAGGCCCAGCGCCGCCAATGTCCGTGCCCTGGCCTTCACCGCCAAACCCCGCCCGTGTGGTATCAGTTCGACGTCAGTGTTACCCGATCAAGGGGAACGGGTTCAATCTCTGGCCGCAGCCCCAGAAGCGGTGCGGTGCGGCGGATGATCTCGGCCGCGACGGGCACCGCCGTCCATCCCGCAGTGCGGCGCGGTTCTCCGGACACCATCTGCGTCGGTTCGTCCAGCGTGACCACCAGCACGTATTTGGGATCGTGGGCGGGGAAGATGCTGGCAAAGGTCGTGATGGTCTTGTCCTCTTCATAGCCCGGGCCGTTGCGGCGTGGCTTGTCAGCCGTTCCGGTCTTGCCGCCCACGGCATAGCCCGGCACCTCGCCAAAGCTGGCCGTGCCGCGCACGACGACCTGCCGCAGCATGTCGCGCGCCGCTTCCGAGACCTCTTCGGAGACCACGCGCGGCCCAATCTCGTGCGGCTGGCCGCGGACCAGCGTCGGGCGCACCCGAAGCCCGCCGTTCAGCACCGAGGCATAGGCCGTCGCCAGGTGCAGCGGACTGGCCGACATGCCGTGGCCATAGGACACCGTGATCGTGTGAATGTCGCCCCAACGGTCTGGCAGGAACGGGCGCGAGATCGGGGCCTCGATAAGCTCTACCGGCGTCGGGTCGAAAAAGCCCAGGCTGTCGAGGAAGGCCTGGTGCCGTTCCTTGCCGATCTGAAGCGCCATCCGCGCCGTGCCCACGTTGGACGACTTGACGATGATGTCCGTAACCGAAAGACGCGGGCCATAGTTCTTGCCCTCGAACTCGCCGATCTTGTGCTTGCCCCAGGTCATCGGCGCGTTCGCGTCGATCAGCGTCTCGGGGTTGGCCAGGCCCAGATCCAGCGCCTGCGCCGCCGTCAGGATCTTGAACGTCGAGCCCAGTTCATAGACCCCCTGCACCGCGCGGTTGAACAGCGGGCTGTCGGACTGGTCGCCCTCTGTCGGCGGGGCGGGCCGGTCGTTCGGGTCGAAGTCGGGTAGCGATGCCATGGCCACGATCTCGCCGGTGGCGGCCTCCATCAGGATGGCGGAGGCACCCTTGGCGTTCATCAGCCGCATGCCGCCGCCCAGGACCCGTTCGACGGCCGCCTGAACCGTCAGGTCCAGCGTCAGCGTGAGCGGGGCACCGCCGTTGGCGGGGTCTCGCAGGTAGTCGTCAAAGACCTTCTCGATCCCCGCCCGCCCCTCGATCTCGGCAGAGGCCACCGCCTCGCGGCCGAAGCCTGCGCCGCCCAGGATATGCGCCGCAAGCCGGCCATTGGGATAAAGCCGCATCTCGCGCGGACCGAACAGAAGACCCGGCTCGCCGATGTCATGCACCGCCTGCATCTGTTCGGGCGATATCTTGCGCTTGATCCAGCGGAACTTGGAGGGTCCGGTGAACCAGTCGAGCAAGCGTTCCTCTTCGAGATCGGGAAAGATCACGGCCAGTTCGCGCGCCGCGCGTTCCGGCTCGATCATGTCCTGAGGATGCGCGTAGAGCGAATGCGTTGTCAGGTTGGTGGCGAGGATGCGGCCGTTGCGGTCGACGATGTCTGCCCGCTGCGCGGCGATGACGGCCCCGGGCGCGGCGGTGCGTGGCTCTGCCGGTTCGGACGCGGCGAGCTGTCCCATCTTGCCGCCAACCGCGGCAAAGGCGCAGAAGAACAGCACGCCCATCATCATCAACCGACCCTGCGCGCGCGCCCTGTCGCGGTCGCGCTGCGCCTCTTGCCGAAGGCGGATGTTCTCGCGCTCGATGCTGTCGGGGTTTTCGCCCTTGCGGCGGGCGTCAAGGATGCGGGCCAGCGGGCGCAGCGGCGTGCGGGTCATCGGGCGTCCTCCAGAAGGCCCTGAACCTCGACCGGGTTCAGGATCGGGGCCGGCACTTCGAACGGGGCCGGCGGATACCCGATCTGGTCGGGGCGGGCGAACTGCTCGGGCAGAAG
>JAUIIC010000080.1 GCA_030431935.1 Alphaproteobacteria bacterium
GATCGTGCCGGTGGACACGTCGCCCACCACGCCTTTCAGCACGAAGACGTTCAGGCCCACGGGCGGCGTGATAAGCGAGATCTCGACCACCACGACCACAACGATGCCGAACCAGACCGGATCGAAGCCGAGCGACGTCACCAGCGGGAAGAAGATCGGCACTGTCAGAAGCAGCATCGACAGGCTCTCGAACACCATGCCCAGCAGGATGTAGACCAGCAGGATCATCAGCATCACCGACATGGGCGACAGCCCTGCCCCGCTGACGAAGGCCCGCAGCCCCTCGGGCAGGCCGGCGAGGTTGACGAAGTTCGAGAACATCCACGCCCCGATCAGCACCGCGAACAGCGCCGCCGCGGTCATCGCGGTTTCGGTCAGCACCTGCATCGTCGAGTTGAAGGTCAGCGTGCCGCGCGCCAGCGCGATCAGGAAGGCGCCCGCCGCCCCCATGCCCGCCGCCTCTGTCGGCGAGAAGGTCAGGTTCAGCGGCTCGAAATCGAAGACGCCGTAAAGCCCGCCGATCACGATGAAGAACAGCAAGAGCACCGCCCAGACCCCGCGCAACGCCTTGACGCGGTCGGCCCAGGAGGTCCGTTCACCGGCGGGGCCCGCGTCGGGATCGCGCGTGATGGTGTATTTCACCGCCACCAGGTAGAGCAGCACGCCCAGCAGCCCCGGCACGATCCCCGCGATGAAGAGCTTGCCGATCGAGGTTTCGGTCAGCAGGCCGTAGATCACCAGGATCACCGAGGGCGGGATCAGGATGCCAAGCGTGCCGCCCGCCGCGATCGACGCGGTCGAGAGGCGGTCGGCGTAGTTGTATTTGCGCATCTGCGGCATGGCGACCTTGGACATGGTCGCGGCGGTGGCCAGCGACGACCCGCAGATCGCCGAGAAGCCCGCGCAGGCCACGATGGTCGCCATGGCCAGCCCGCCCCGGAAATGGCCGAGAAAGGCAAAGGACACCTGGTAGAGTTCTCGCGACAGGCCGCCCTTGTTGACGAAAAGCCCCATCAGGATGAACAGCGGCACCACCGACAGGCCGTAATCCTGTGCCGTGTCGATGATGAGCCGCGCGGCCATCGAGATCGCCGCCTTGAAGTTGGTCATGTAGGACACGCCCACCAGTCCCACGAGTCCCATCGACAGGGCGATGGGCATGCGCAGCAGCACGAGGACGAGAACGGCGACGAATCCGAGAAATGCTTCGAACATCAGGCGGCGATCCTCGATGGGGCGACAGCGCGCACGATACCGCGCGCGAGGAATGTCAGGGCGGTCAGCCCCGTGAAAACGGCGATGAAGTATTCGATGTAATGCACCGGGAACTCCAGGTATTCGGTGCGGTCGCCGAACATGGCAGAGCGTTCCGCCAGTTCATAGACCCGCTTGGCCGGCCAGAGCAGCATCGCCCCGCACACAAGGTCCAGAAGGATGTCGCGTACCCGCGCAAGACCGCGCGAGAACAGGGGATCGAGCAGATCCACGACGATATGCTGGCTTTTCCACGACACCATCGGCAGCGAGGAGAAGACGATGATCGCCATGAAGAAGCGTGTGAACTCCGACGCCACCTCGATCGGGTTGTTCAGCAGCGAGCGCATCATGACGTCGGCGAAGGTCATGGTCATCAGCGCGAAGAGCGTCACCGCCGCAAGCCAGGTCGGCAAGACCGCGACATAGTGCCAGGGCGTGGGCTGTTTCAGGCTGGCCCCGGCGTTGTCGGGCCCGACATCCGGTTCTGACATGGACACCTCCATTGGCGCGATGCGGGTTGTCTTGGAACGGCGGGGCCCCGAAGGGCCCCGCGCGCCTGTCACGTCCCGCGGGACGGATCAGCAGTCGGCCATCAGTAGTTGGCCATCTCGGAAGCGATGAAGTCGCGCACCGCCGCGGCATCGACACCCTTGGCCGCCACTTCGGCCAGCACCGCGTCGATGATGGGCTGGCGCAGGGCGGCCCATTTCTCGGCCTCGGCGCCCTCGAAGGCGGTCAGCGAGTTGTTGGCGTTCTCGTCGATGGACTTCAGGCCCACGTCGTCGATCGCATCCCACATGGCGCCGGCCATGCGCGAGGTGTTCTCGCCGAACACGCCTTCCAGCGCGGTCTTGTCCTCGTCCGACAGGCCGTCCCAGGTGTCCGGGTTCATGATGATCGCGAAGGATCCGCGGTAGAAGCCGCCCGGCACGGTGTAGGTGTTCGTGGCCACCTCGTA
This sequence comes from Alphaproteobacteria bacterium, assembly GCA_030431935.1. Taxonomy (GTDB): domain Bacteria; phylum Pseudomonadota; class Alphaproteobacteria; order Rhodobacterales; family Rhodobacteraceae; genus ASV31. Next base: position 2,216 of record JAUIIC010000080.1, read on the forward strand.
GAGCTTGAAGCTGGCCTTGCCCTCCATCGGCATCATGACGCCGTCCGCGGCGTTCGAGGCCAGCGTGGTATAGACCTCGGGGGCGGGCACGTTGATGCCCGACGCACCCAGCGCCGTGCCCACGTCACCGGCCACGCCGCCGCCAAGACGCAGCTTCATGCCCGAGATGTCGTCGAGCGAGCCAAGCTCGGCATTGGTGTGCAGGACACCCACGCCATGGGTCATCAGGCCGATGACCTTGACGCCGATATGCTCGTTCAGGCCGGCGAGGAACTGTTCATGGGCGCGCCAATGCGCGACCGAGGCGGCCTCGGCGGACCCCTCGTAGCCCGGAAGCTCGATCAGCTTGGTGGCGACGAAGCGGCCGGGGGTGTAGCCGTGGAAGATCCACGCGATATCGGCGGCACCGTCCAGCACCAGGTCGTACTGGGCGGGCGGCGAGGCCAGGCCGTACTTGATCTCGGCGGTGACGCGCCCGTTGGTGGCGGCCTCGATCTCCTGGATCAGCTGGGGAAAGAAGATAGCGTTCATGCCATGGGTCGGCGGGGCCCAGGACGTGATGGTGAGCGTGGTGTCCTGCGCCATGGCGGCCCAGCTGGTCGACGCCGCGATGGCAGCGCCCGCGGCGATCCGCGTCAGTGTGGTCTTGAGTTCCATGTAACCTCCCTTGGTGACCATCCGGGGCGGCGTCCTCCGCCGTTTCCGGACCGGGTTCCCTGCCCCGCGACGTGACCGTCGACGAAGCGTCCCACCGAAAAGTCTAGAGCAAGGATTCACGGCGGTCCATCGGCTGATACGTGTCGCGGCAATTTTTCCCGTCCGACCGGTCAGTCTTTTTCCACCTTCCGCAACAGGTAGAAAAAGTCACGGTTGTCCGGGAAGCCCACGAATCTCGGTATGGGTGAACCGTCGCGCGCCTTGGCGTCGATCGCCGCCATCTGGCTGGCGATATGGCGGGCAGTGAGTCCCCCGCCCTCGTCCTCGACATAGATCGCGCCATAGGTGTGTTCGAGCGAGTTCATGTCCAGCTGCATCGCGTCGCTGCATCCGTAGGCCTGGAAGGTGCGCGCCATGCCCGAGGGCGTCATGGACGAGAAATAGCCGAAGATCAGGAACTGGCGGCCCGCCGCCTCCTTCAGGCAGATCCCGGACCGGACGGTGCGGATCTCGGCGTTCGCGTTGCCGTACCAGTTGCCGCCGAGCCAGTCGCGCACCCGGTCGCCCGGCACGCTTTCGCCCTGTTCGTTGGTCACGATCAGCGGCACGCCGTTCTGCCGGGCAAAGCGGATGCGAGGCAGAAGCGTCTCGTTGTCCGCCTCTTCCCAGGCCTTCATGCCGATGGTGCCGTCGGTCAGGGTGTAGAGGGTCGCGAGGCTGGGTTGCAGCTTGGACAGGACGACGCCGTTGATGACGAAGCCATAGTGATGTCCGCCGTTGTAGGTGGCCAGGTCGCGGAACTTGAAGGCGCCATGCTCGCGCTTGAAGCCGCCGTTGAAGGTGGCGATCACCCGGTCTGCATGGGCCGGGTTCAGCATCCCCACCATCTCCAGCGGCTTGGCGCTGCCGACGCCGTCGGGGCCTGGCGTGTTCCAGTCGCGCGCATTGCCCTGCGGACGCGGCGACCAGTCGAGGCGCGGATGTTCCGTCCCGCGTTCATAGCCGATCTCTACGTCGGTCAGGTCGAAGGCCAGCAGGTAGGTATCCGCGGCCCGTTCCACGTAGTCGAGCGCATTGGTCTCGCCCCGCCGGTTCAGGATGTCGGGATGGATGCGCCCGGGATGGATGACGCTGGCATAGACGCCGGGGGCATCCTTGACGGCATACCAGCTGCCCATCTCCATTCGGCTGCGCTCGCCGCCCTCGATCTCGATCCCGGTCGCGGCCGACATCACCGGGCGGTCGGCCATCGGCGCCTGTCCGAGCGCATCCACGATGGCGCCGGGATCGACATCGTCGCGGGTCTCGCCCGACCGCAGGAAGGCGTCGTCGTAGAAGGTGCGCTTGACGAGGCCCACGATCTCTTCGCCGAACCAGACGTTGTCGCGCAGGAACTCGGCCACGCGCTCGCGGCTGGTGCGTGACCCTGCAACATCGTTGCGCAGGTGCAGCGCGCCGCCGCAAAGCGGGGCGTACGGCAGGCCGCTGTCGCGCGCCTCCTCCAGCGCCGAGGGCGCGCCCTCCCAGGGGGTGCAGGTCTCTGTCCCGCCGTCGCCGCCCACCACGAGCGCGGGCGCCGTCCCGACCTCCAGCGCCACGCCCCGTCGCGCCGGGTCCGGGTTTTCCAGGTGATAGACCGCGGTTTGCCCGTCCGCGCCGCGCAACTCCAGCAGGAACCACGCGCGCACCGCGGGGTTGAGAGAAATCAGCGTCACCGCCCCGCCCTCGGCCAGGTCGACGGACTGGGCAGAGCGGAAGGGCTGAAGGTCGAGGATCGTCTTGGTCCCCCGCGCCTCGTAGGCCGCGCGCTGGGTGTCGAGCACATCCTGTGCGGGCGGCGGCATGTCGAGCGCGCCCGCTCCCCCGGCGAAGGCCAGCATGACAAAGGCGGAAACGGCAAGGCATAGGCGGTTCGGCACGGGGTCCTCCGGTCAGGGTCGGGTCTGTCGGCGGCAGAACCCTAGCCAGCCCGGAGGGCGGACCGCAACCGCTTTGTCCCGCCCGCGGCGGCCAAAGCCGGGCCTAACGGTAAAGTGCGGCCATCAGACGCTCTGGCGCCTGGATGGGACCTTCCTTGGACAGGATGCCGGCATAGGCGGGATCGGACAGGATCTCGGCCAGCGGGCGGGCACGCCCATTGACATAGGCTGTGCGGCTGACCAGCCGGACGCCGTGGCTGTAGTCTGCGTAATAGGCCCCGTGAACGGTCGACAGGGGCTGGATCGGCGTGCCGTTGGTGCGGTGCCAGCCGTAGATCGCGATACGTCCCGGGTTGGAATACAGCCGGTTGGACAGGACGATGTCCTTCTTCTGGCCGGCCGTCAGGGCGCCCGCCCGGTTGCCCACCTGCCCGTCCACGGTCTGGTTGTGGGCCCAGAAATAGCGGGTCGTGGTCATCGCGGCGCCCGGCGTCATCGGCTGCGGCGCGAGGCGCACGCGGGCCTGTTCGTAGATCGCATCCACCATGCGCGTGGTCGGCAGGAGGAACCCCATGCGGTCGGCGACCATCGCGGCAGCGGGCAGGCCCAGCGGGACGCGGAAGAAGTCGTCGTCGCTGCCGATGGCAAGGTAATCGGGGGTGACGCAAAGCGTGATCGACACGCTGGCGCCATCCGTGCGCTTGCCCGAGATGGTCACGGGCGTCAGGCCACGCAGGAAACCGGGCATGTTGCCGTTGAGGACTTCTGCCGCGATCAGACGGTCGCGTTCCGCCCCCTGAAGGCCGGACAGGCGCGCTGCAAGCTGGCTGCCCGTTTCGGCGCGGGCCGACCGGCGCGGCATCCCGCGCGACAGCGAGGACGGGCAACCGGATGCGGCAGCGGGCGGCAGGATGTCGAGCGTCGGACTTGCGGACACGGTTTCAACCACCTCCGGCTGGGCCAGCCGCGCGGGCGCGGGCGTCGGGATAAGCGCGGGCGCGATCGACAGGGCGGCGATGCCCTCGGGGCGCGGCAGCGGGCGCAGCGATCGGGCCAGCGCGGAAAGAAGGCTTTCTTCGGCGGCGGCGGGGGCGCCGTCGCGCGCGGGGCGCGGCAAGGGCCGCGGCGACACGGCCACGAGGCGCAGCGCCTCGGCCGGGGCGCCGGTCTGCGGCAGGGCCGACGGGACCTGCCCCGGCGGCAGGGCGGCGGGACGCGCGGTCGGGCGCAGCCCGGAGGGCGCCGCGGCAAGGCGCGGCGCCTCGCCCGCCTCGGGCGCGGCGGGACGGACGGGCGGAACCGCCAGCGCCTCTGGCGGCAGGGACGGCAACAGGGCCACGCGCGGGGGCGCCGCCGGGCGCGGATCGGCCGTTGCCGGCGGCGATGCCGGAAGGGCGGCGATCTCGGGCGCATCAGGCCGGGTCAGGAGCCCGCCGACGCCGATGACCGCGAAAACCGCGAGCATCCCCAGCGAAACGGCGAACCCCGTCGACAGGCGCGCCAGCCCGAGGCGCGGCGCGACGACCCGAAGGCGCGGCTCCTCGCGATACTTCGGAGGCGCCACGACCGGGGCGATCGTCGGTTCAACGAATCGAAAGCGCGGCTTCTCGGCCATGTAGCGGCCGGGAACGAACGGGCCTTCTGCCGTCGTCAGGTCGATGCGAGGATGTTCCGCCACAGTCCCATTCTTTTTTTGATTGGCCTTGACCCTACAGGACAGGGCGCAATCGGGAAACTCGGTTTTCGCCGCGAAGCACCCTGCTTCGGCGGTTTGCCGCGTATCTCGGCAAGGCTCTGCCGCCCTGCCTCGTATCATCCAGTGCTGGAGACCGGGTTAAAGCCGCGTCTTCTTGAACACCGGCTCTGGGATGGCGCGAATCACGGCCATGATGAGCGCCCAGATTCGCCGGACATAAACCACGTCGCGCGCCCCGGCATGGGCGCGCCAGACCGCCTCGGCCACTTCCAGCGGGGCGGCCGTCAGGGGGGCGGGCAGGTCCATGTTCTCTGTCATGCGGGTCGCGACGAAGCCCGGCAGCACGGTGATGACCCGCACGGGCGTCCGCGACAGGCGGTTGCGCAGGCCCGACAGGAAGGCGGTGAACCCGGCCTTGGCCGAGCCGTAGACGTAGTTCGAGGCACGGCCCCGTTCTCCGGCCACCGAACTCACCCCGATGAGCGTCCCGCTGCCGCGCGCCTCGAAGCGGTTGGCGAGGCGGGCGAGGATCTCGGCCGGGCCCTCGTAGTTGCTGCGCATCACAAGCCGGGCCGCGTCCATGTCGCGGGCGTTCTCCTCCTGCTCGCCCATCAGGCCGACAACACAGGCGGCAATGCCCGGAAGTTCCGGCAGACCGTCGAGAAACGGCTCGTGTCCGGCATGGTCGAGCGCGTCGAAGGCATGGCAGGACACCTCGACGCCGTGGCGCAGGGCGATGTCGGCGCGGTCGGCCTCCAGTGCCTCGGGCGCGCGGGCGGCAAGCTGCACCGGATGGCCCTCGGCGGCGAAGCGGTGCGCGATGGCCCGCCCGATGTCCGAGCGGGCGCCAAGGATCAGGATGGGCGGTTTGGTCATAGCGACAGCCTTTCGGATTGGGCCGAGACGAACCGGCCCGCGGCGCCGGTCTCGCTGCGCATCCGGGCGAATGCGGCGCTGCGCGGGTCGGTCCGGCGCAGGGTCTCGGCGGTCAGGTGAGAGTCCTTGGCAAGGTAGAAGCGTCCGCCATGCTCCTGCACGATGTCGTCCATCCGCGCCAGCAGCCCCGGCAGGCCCGGCGTTGCGGGAAAGTCGAGCGCAAGCGTGTAGCCCGGCATCGGGAAGGAAAAGCGCCGCGCCTCGGCCCCCATCCGCTTGAGCACGCCCAGGAACGCCCCCTGCCCGGCGCGCGCTATCTCGTTCAGCAGGCGCTGAAGCCCGGTCTCGGCGGCGTCCAGCGGCAGCACGCACTGGAACTGGGCAAAGCCGCGCCGGCCATAGACCCGGTTCCAGCCGAGGATCGAATCGAGCGGGTAGAAATAGCTGTCCCAGTCCACCAGCCGCACGCCCGCGCCGCGCAGGCCCGCGTTCCAGTAGGCCGCGTTGAAGGCCCGCGCGCTGTAGCGGTTCAGAAGCCACCCCGGCAGGTCGAAAGGCACCGACAGGCGGCGCCGGGCGCGGGTGCGGAACGGCCGGGCCACGCGGTCGTCGGGCAACTGGTCGCGGCGGGCATGCTCGCCCAGCATGACCAGAGAGCGGCCCTGCGCCGCGCCGGTGGCCAGGCAATCGATCCAGGCCACGGAATAGGTGGCTTCGGCATTCTCCTCGAAGAGCGCGATGGCGCGGGACAGGTCGCGCGCGGGGCGCGTCACCTGGCGAATCCAGCCCGTCTCGACCGGGCGCAGGCGGATCGCGGCGCGCAGGATCACGCCCGTCAGCCCCATGCCGCCCACGGTCCATTCGAAGAGCGCGCGCTCCTGCCCCGGGCCGCAGCGGACGACGCGTCCATCGGGGCGCAGCAGGTCCAGCCAGAGAACGGTCTCGCCCATCGCGCCATCGCGGTGGTGATTCTTGCCATGCACGTCGGCGGCGATCATGCCGCCGAGCGTCACGAACTTGGTGCCGGGCGTGACCGCCGGGAACCAGCCGCGCGGCAGGAAGGTGTCGATGATGTCGGCCAGAAGCACGCCCGCCTCTGCCTCCAGCACGCCCGTGGCGGGGTCGAAGGCCCGCATCCGGTTCATTCGCCGCGTGGACAGCGTTGCGGGCACCCCCAGCGCGCTGTCGCCATAGGCGCGCCCGTTGCCGCGCGCGATCACGGGGCCCGCCGCGACCAGCGCCGCCGCCTCGGCCTCGGTCTCGGGGGCGGCAAGGGTGCAGTCGCGGACCGGGTGGCGCCCCCAGCCCGCAAGCGGGCGCGCGCGCGTCACCACAGGGTCGCGGCCACGGCGAGCCCGGTCATCAGCGCCACGCAGATCAGGCTTTGCACGTCGCGCAGGGCATAGACGATGGGATCGTCATGCATCCGCCCGCGATGCGTGACCATGAAGATATGGCTCAGCCAGTAGAGCAGTACGCCGCAGATCCCCCAGAGGATCGACGGCTGGGCGTAGAGGTTCCGCACCACCGGGCTGTCGAGGTAGAGCACCAGCACCAGCACCGACACGTAACCCGACGCCATCGCCATCTGCGCCACCACCGGCAGGTCCGCGACGCGGTAGCCCCGGCCGGGCGCCTCGGTCTCGCCCCGCTGGGCAAGGTCGGCGAGTTCTGCCTGCCGCTTTACCGCCGCAAGCGAGAAGAAGAAGAAGATCGAGAACGCCAGCAGCCAGACCGAGATCGACAGCCCCACCGCCGCCGCCCCCGCGACGATGCGCAGGGTATAAAGCGCCGCCAGCGTCGTGATGTCGAGGATCGCGCGCCGCTTGAGCACCAGCGAATAGGCGAGCGTCGCGGCGAAATAGGTCACCATCACCGCCACGAACGCCCACCCCAGGGGAAGCGCCAGCGCCAGCCCGCCCAGCAGCAGCCCCGGCGCCATGATCGCGCCATGGGATATCGGGATGGCGCCCGAGGCGAAGGGGCGCGCGCGCTTGCGCGGATGCGCGCGGTCCGCCGCAAGGTCCAGCAGGTCGTTCAGCACATAGACCGCCGAGGCGACGAGCGAGAAGGACAGGAAGGCGACGAACCCGGTCAGCACGGTGCCCATCGCGAACTGGTGCGCGGCCAGCAGCGGCGCGAAGACCAGGATGTTCTTCAGCCATTGCGTCGGCCGCAGCGCGCGCACATAGGCCGGCCCGCGCGGGGTCTCGGTCGTCAGGTGCTCTGCCTTGGGGTCGATCGCGTCCACCCGCCGGCGCAGGTCCGGCGCCGCGTCCACGGTGATCGCCCGCGCGGCGTCCCGCCAGATCGCAAGGTCGGCGCCCGCGTCGCCCACATAGGCGAAACCGCGTGCGCCGTAGAGCTCCACCAGAAGCGCCGCCTTGGCCGCGCCCTTGAGGTTGCGCGTGCCGTCAGAGCCATGCACCTCGTCGAAAAGGCCGAGGTGATCGGCCACGCGCTGTGCCACGCTCTGGTCGGCGGCGGTGACCAGCGCCACCCGCCCCCCGGCAGCGCGCCAGCCGCGCACGTACTCGATCACCTGCGGCGTGTAGGGAAGCCGGGACACGTCGATGGTGACCCGCCCGGCCAGCATCGCCTTGAGCGCCGCGCGCCCCTGCCGCAGCGCCGACAGCGCCGCGAAGGGCGTGCGCCAGTCCAGCGCAAGCGCGGCCCAGAAGGTCTCGAACAGCATGTCGGACGACACAAGGGTGCCGTCCAGGTCGACGGCCAGCACCGGAAGCGGCCCGGATCCCTCGGCGGAACTGTCCTTCATGTCGCGCATCGGCTCCCCCTGTTGCCGCCATAGCGATAGCGCATGGCGTTTTTCCTCGCCACCCCCGGGTTTGAACGGGACACCGGCCCGTTGGACGCTACAGTCGCTCCATGCAGCGCCGTCGCCCCCTTGCCCTTGTCGTCGCCGTGCTGGCCCTGCTGGCCGGCGGGCTGTCGCTCGTCATGCTCGACCGGGCGCGCGCCGGGATCGAGCGTGTGGAGCTGGAGCTTGCGGGCTCTCCGGCCACGCTCTACCGCCCGACGGGCGACGCACCCGTCCCGCTAGTGGTGATCGCGCACGGGTTCGGCGGCTCGCGCCAGATGATGGAGGCGATCTCGCTCACGCTGGCGCGCGCCGGGCTGGGGGCGGTGGCCTTCGACTTTCTCGGACACGGGCGGATGACCGAGGCCATGTCGCCGGAGGTGACCGTGATCGAGGGCACGACGCAGGGGCTGGTGGCCCAGACCGTGGCCGTGGCGACCGCCGCGCGCGCCCTGCCGGGCATTGCCGGCGGGGACATCTCGCTGCTGGGGCATTCGATGGCCACCGACGTGATCGTGCGCGCCGCCGAGCGGCTTGACGGGGTCGGCGGGCTGGTCGCGATCTCGATGTATTCCGATGCGGTGACCGCCGATTTCCCGGACCGCCTGCTGATCCTGTCGGGCGCGCGCGAGACCCGCTTGCGCGAGGTGGCGCTGGACAAGCTGCACCAGATCGACCCCTCGGCCGGCGAGGACGAGACGGCGCGCGGGCCGGACGGGCTGATCCGCCGGGTGGCCGTGGCGCCGGGCGTCGGCCATGTGGGCGTCCTGTGGTCCGCCGCGGCCCTTGCGGAACTGCGCGACTGGCTGGGGGACGCCGCGTCGCCCGTGGCGCGCACCGGCCCCTGGATCGCGCTGCTTCTGGGCGCGGTCCTGGCGCTCGCCTGGCCCCTGTCGCTGGCGCTGCCGCGCCGCGAGGTCCCGCCGCCGCCAACGCTGTCGTTGCGCCTGTTCCTGGCGGCCGCGATCCTGCCCGCGCTGCCCGCCGCGCTTGCGGCCGTCGCCGTCGGCGGCGCGGTCTTCGGGCTGGCGGCCTTCGGCAAGCTTGCCGCCTTCTTCGCGGTCTTCGGGCTGGTGCAACTGACGATCCTGGCCGTGGCCGGGCATCGCCCCGCCCGGCCCGATGCGCCTGGCACGGCGGTGCTGCTTGGCATCGGGCTGGGGGCCTTTGCGCTGCTTCTCGACCGCTATGGCGCGGCCTTCCTGCCCACGGGTCCGCGGCTGGCGGTGATGGCGATCCTGGCGCTTGGCACCCTGCCCTTTGCCGTCGCTGCGGCGACACTCGGGTTCGGCGCCCCGCTCTGGCGTCGGCTGATCGTCCATCTCGTGCCGATCCTCGCGCTCGGCGCGGCCATGACGGCGCAACCGACCGCACTGGGCATCAGCTTTACCGTCCTGCCGGTGCTAGTCCTCTACCTGCTCGTCTACGGCACGATGGCGCGCTGGATCGCCGTGCGGCGCGGACCTGGCGCGTCGTGGCCGGCGCTCGGCCTGATCCTGGCCTGGTCCATCGCGGCCTCGACACCGCTGTTTCTTGCGCAGGTCCCGGGCTGAGCCCGGCACCGGGCGCCCCCCGCGTCAGTCCGCGTCGCCCTTCTTCTTGGGCGACCAGAGAGGCACGCCCGTGTTCACCGCCGCCCGGCCGATCATGTGCGCACCGATCGGGGCCGTCAGCAGCAGGAACAGCAGGATCGCCACCGACCGGATCGTGATGTCGCCATCGCCGAAATGGATCGCGGCGGCGATCACGATCAGCCCGCAGGACAGCGTCCCGATCTTGGTCGAGGCGTGCATCCGGATCAGCACGTCCGGAAGCCGCAGCACACCCAGCCCGCCGATGACGGCAAAGACGCCGCCCGCCAGCACAAGCACACCCGTCAGGATCTCGATCATTGCCCGCCCTCCGCTTGCGTGCCGTCATCCGCCTCGTCCGCCAAGGTCTCTGCCTTGCGCAGGCGCGACACGTTGCGCTCTGCGAAACGGGCCAGCGCCACGGTGGCCAGGAAACCCACCAGCGCAAGCACCACGGCCACGTCCAGGAACGCCTGTTCGTCGAACCGGATCGCCGCCAGCGCGCAATAGGCCACGATGGCCACCGTCATCATGTCGAGCGCCACCACCCGGTCGGGCAGGCTGGGGCCGAGCGCCAGCCGGATCAGCGCCAGCACCACGCCCAGAACGATCAGCATGAAGCCGATCTCGATAGACAGGTCCAGGAATTCAACAGGGGTCATGGGGCCTCCACCGCGTCGATCACCCACCGCTCCATCCCGTTCTTCAGGCTGGCGCACAGCGCCTCGGGATCGTCGGCGAACATGGCATGCACACGCAAGGTCTTGCGGTCCGCCGACACATCAAGACTGAGCGTGCCGGGCGTCAGGGAAATCAGGTTCGTCACCAGTAGGATGCCCGTATCCGACGTCACGGACAGCGGCATCTCGATGATGGCGGGCCGCGCCCTGTGGCGGGGGGTGATGATGTCCCAGGCCACCTCGACGCTCGACACCACCAGTTCATAAAGGAACATCACGATCAGCCGGATCCAGGACAGCACGCGCCGGAAATAGGTGCTGGCGCCGATCAGCGGCTGGATCAGCCACAAGACACCGTATCCGATGACGAAACCGGTCGCGAGACTGGTAATCGACAGGGTGCCCGTCAGGGCAGCCCAGGCGACCGCGAGGACGAGGTTCATGGTGAAGACGTTCATCCGCGGTCTCCCAACACGGTTTCGACGTAGTCCGTCGGGTCCAGCAGCTGTGCCGCCGCCCGCTCGGCGAAGGCCACGAAGGGTTCGGGGAAGAGCCCGATGAAGACGGTCAGCGCCGCCAGCGCCATGATCGGCGCCAGCATCGCCCAGCGCTGGCCCGCCGGCAGGTCGGACAGGCGCGGCTCGCGCCCCTCGGGGTGCGGCTCCCAGAAGGCCTGGGCCCAGATCTTCGTCATCGAGTATATCGTCAGAAGCCCCACGGCCAGCGCGACGGCGGCGATCACCCAGCCCTCGATCTCGAGCGCGGCCTTGACCAGCAGGAACTTGGCCCAGAAGCCCGACAGGGGCGGAAAGCCCGCCAGCGAGAAGGCCGGCACGAGGAACAGCGCGGCCAGCAATGGCGCCGAGGCGTAAAGCCCGCCGATCCTCGACAGGGCGGTGCCCCCCGTCAGCCGGTCGGCCACGCCAGCGATCAGGAAGAGGTTCGCCTTCACGATGATGTGGTGCACCAGGTAGAAGACCGCCCCCACGATCGCCAGCGGCGTCAGGAGCGCAAGGCCCAGCACCATGTAGCCGATCTGGCTGACGATGTGGAACGACAGGATGCGGCGCATGTCGCCCTGCGCCGCCGCCCCCAGAACGCCGGTCACCATGGTCAGGCAGGCGACCCACAGAAGGATGGTGTGCGTGAGCCCCGTGTCATGGTCGAAGACCAGCGTGAACATGCGGATCAGCGCGTAGACGCCCACCTTGGTCAGCAGGCCCGCGAAGACCGCCGAGACCGAGAAGGCCGGCGTGTGGTAGGCGGCGGGCAGCCAGAAGAACAGCGGGAAGACCGCCGCCTTCACCCCGAAGGCGATCATGAAGAGCATCGCCACCACGGTCAGAAGACCCTGGTCGGCGCCGTCCACGGCAATCGACAGGTCAGCCATGTTCAGTGTCCCGGTCATCCCGTAGAGCAGGCCGATCCCCGTCAGGAACAGGATCGTGGACACGAGGTTCAGCGCCACGTATTTCACGCCGCCGTCGATCTGTTCGGCCCGTCCGCCCAGCACCAGAAGGCCGAAGGACGAGATCAGCATCACCTCGAACCAGACGTAGAGGTTGAAGAGGTCGCCGGTCAGGAACGCCCCCGTCACGCCCGCGATCAGCACCTGGAAGAGGGCGTGATAGCCCAGCCGTTCCTCGGCCGGCCCGATGTCGGCCAGCGCGTAGACCGACACCGCCAGCGCGATGATCGCGGTGATGACGACCATGACCGCCGACAACAGGTCGGCGACGAGCGTGATCCCGAAGGGCGCGGGCCAGCTGCCCATCTGCCCGGCCACGACACCCTCGGCCAGGACCGCCTGCATCAGGACGGCCGATGCCGCCAGCAGGGCCGCGGACCCGGCCACCGACACCCAGCGGCCCGCCGCACCGTTGCGCAGCAGGAAGGCGAACACCGCCGTCGCGAAGGGGATCGCGATTGGAACAGCCAGCAGCCAACTCATGCGCGCGGCTCCTCGGGTTCGGCCAGGCGCATCTGGTCGGCGTCGAGCGTGCCGAGCGAGGTCCAGGCCCGGAACACCAGCACGATGGCGAAGGCGAACAGGCCGAAGCCGATCACGATGGCCGTCAGCACCAGCGCCTGCGGCAGCGCGTTCGCCACCAGCCCGGCGGGCATGTCCGCGCCCTCGGCGATCAGCGGCGGCGCGCCCTCGGTCAGCCGCCCGGCAAGGAAGATCGTCAGGTTCGCCGCGTTCGAGATCAGGACAAGCCCGAAGATGAAGCGCAGGACGTTCTGCGCCAACATCAGGTAGACGGCGGCGGCGACAAGCGCGCCGATGGTCAGCGCCAGCAGCGTTTCCATCAGATTTCCTCTTCCATCGCGAACACGAGCGTCAGGATCGCCCCGAACACCACGAGGTAGACCCCCACGTCGAAGACCAGCACCGTCGAGAGCGGCAGCCCTTTGTCGGTCTCGGTCGCCCCGAGAAACAGCCACTGGCCGGTAAAGAAGGGCTGGCCGAACAGCGCCGCCAGAAGCCCGGCCAGAAGCGCGATGCCAAGCCCGACCATGGCGATCGACTGGGGCTCTACCCGTAGCGCGGCGCGCGCATCTGCCGTGCCCACGGCAACGGCGTAAAGCACGAAGCCCGTGGCGCCGATCAGCCCGCCGATGAACCCGCCGCCGGGTTCGTTGTGGCCCCGCAGGAGCATGTAGACCGAGAACACCAGCAGAAGCCCCGCAAGATAGCGGGTGCCCGCCTTGAGGATCACGCTGTTCATCGTGCCGCTCCCTTGGTGGTGCGCAGAAGCGCGTAGGCCGACAGGGCCGCAATCACCACGACCGCGATCTCGCCGAAGGTGTCGAGCGCCCGGAAATCCACGAGGATCACGTTGACGATGTTGCGCCCGTAGGCCTCGGGCCAGCTGGTGATCTCGAAGTAGTCGGTCAGCCGCCGGTCGAGAGGCGCGGACAGCACCGCCAGCAGCGTCGCCGACACCACCGCGCCGACCCCGACGGCCAGCACCGCATGGCCCGGACGGAACAGCCGCGGCCCGTCGTCGAGCCTGGGCAGCCGCAGCATCGCCACGGCGACCAGCACGACGACCAGCGTTTCGACCAGAAGCTGGGTGATCGCCACGTCAGGCGCGCCGAAGAAGATGAAGATCAGGGCGGTGCCGATCCCCACCACACCCAGCGCCGCGATGGCCGCGATGCGCGAGCGTGTCCCGGCCACCAGCACGGTGCCCACAAGGATCAGGCCGCAAAGCGCGGTGTGCTTCCACGTCAGCGCCGAGAGGTCCACCGACACCGGCGGCAGCCGAAGCGCGATGGCCGTTCCCATGCCGACAAGGACCGTGGCGAAGGTCGCGGTCATGTACCAGCTCATCCGGCCGGTCTGCAGGTGGCGGGTCTGCCAGGCGGCCAGCGCCTTCAGCCCGTTCATGAAACGGTCCCACCAGGGGTCCATGCTGATCGTCGCGGCATCCAGCCGTGCCAGCGCCGCGCGCAGCGTCCGGTGCGTCGCGTAGATGCCCAGCCCCAGCAGGAAGGTCGCGATGCTCAGGACAAGCGGCAGGTTCACGCCCGCCCATAGCTTGAGTTCCTTGGCCTCCTCCTCGGTCCCTGTCAGCGAGATCACCGT
>JAUIIC010000299.1 GCA_030431935.1 Alphaproteobacteria bacterium
GCCACGCGCCGGGCCGAGATCCCCGTCAGTTCGGCGAAGAACGCCGAGATCGGGTATCTGTCGCCCTTGCGGTCGCGGGGCACGACCACGCAGGACAGGCTTTCGCCGATGGCAAAATCCGCCGTCAACGCCAGCCGCACCGCGCCGATCTGCACCAGAACCGGGTCGGGATCGTCCGGACCGCACCAGAACCTCTGCGGCGCGCCAGGGGCGGTCAGGAACTCGGCGTCCCAGATCACCGCGCTGTCCATCGCCCTACCCCCAAAGCGCCGCGTCGGGCGGATGCACCCCGGCGGCGTCATAGACCAGCGGGGCCGCGCGGTCCTCTGCCAGCAACAGCGGGCCGTCGAGGTCCACGATCTCGACACCCTGCGCCACCAGCACCGCGGGCGCCATCGCCAGCGAGCTTCCGACCATGCAACCCACCATGATCCGGTAGCCCGCCGCCTCTGCCGCCGACCTCAGCGCCAGCGCCTCGGTCAGGCCGCCGGTCTTGTCCAGCTTGATGTTCACCATGTCGTACTTGCCCGCCAGCGCGGGCAGGCTGGCGCGGTCATGGCAGGCCTCGTCGGCGCAGACGGGCAGCGGGCGGGCGATCTCCCCCAGCATGTCGTCGGCGCCCGCGGGCAGCGGCTGTTCCACCATCTCGACGCCCAGCCGCACCAGGTGCGGCGCCAGGTCGGCATAGACCTCTGCCGTCCAGCCCTCGTTGGCGTCCACGATGATCCGCGCGGCGGGCGCGCCCTGGCGCACCGCCTCCAGCCGGGGCATGTCCTCGGGCGTGCCCAGCTTGATCTTCAGAAGCGGGCGGTGCGCATGGCGCGCCGCCGCCGCGCGCATGTTCTCGGGCGTGTCCAGCGACAGGGTATAGGCCGTCACCACCGGCCCCGGGGCGGCCAGCCCGGCCAGTTCCCACACCCGGCGCCCGGCGTGCCTGGCCTCCAGGTCCCACAGGGCGCAGTCGACGGCATTGCGCGCCGCACCCGCCGGAAGCAGCCCCTGCAATGCGGCACGCGACACCTCGCCGGGCAGTCCCTCGACCTGCGCCGCGACGCTCTCCAGCGTCTCGCCGTAGCGGGCATAGGGCACGCATTCGCCCCGGCCCGTCACCCCGCCCCGCGTCACCGAAACCGTCAGCACCTTCGCCTCGGTCCGCGACCCGCGAGAGATGGTGAAGGCTTCGGCCAGTCGGAACGTCTCGGCCCGCAGGTCAATCGTCATGCCCGCTCCCTTCTGTCTTGCCCGAACGCGCCCGCGCGCGGCGGCGCGCCCCCGTGCTACAGCGCCGCCAGCGCCTGCGCCAGCCGGTCCGCGCCCTGCCGGAACGGGTCCACCGTGGGCAGGCCCATGCGCTTTTCCGTCTGCTCCAGGTAATCCAGCGCCTGATCCTCGGACAGGGCCTTGGTGTTGACGGAAATCCCCACCACCTGCGCCTTGGGGTTGGCGATCCGCGCCAGCGGCAGCGCCATGTCGCGCAAGGCCTCCAGCGTCGGCAGCTCGTATCCCGGCAGCCCGCGCATGTGGGCGCGCGTCGGTTCGTGGCTGAGGATCAGCGCGTCGGGCTGGCCGCCGTGGATCAGCGCCATGGTCACCCCGGAATAGGACACGTGGAACAGGCTGCCCTGCCCCTCGATCAGGTCCCAGTGGTCGGCGTCGTTGTCGGGCGTCAGCCATTCAACCGCACCGGCCATGAAATCGGCCACCACGGCGTCCAGCGGCACGCCCTCGCCGGTGATGAGGATGCCGGTCTGGCCGGTGGCGCGGAAGGTCGCCTTCATCCCCATCGCCTGCATGGACCGGTCCATCGCCAGCGCGGTGTACATCTTGCCGACCGAGCAATCCGTGCCCACGGCCAGGCAGCGCTTGCCGCTGCGCGGCACGCCATTGGCGATGGGATAGTCCACCTCGGGCACCCGAACGTCATGCAGCGCGCGGCCCGTCGCCTCGGCCACGGCGGCAAGATCGGCTTCGTCCCGCAACAGGTTGTGCAGCCCCGACGCCAGGTCGAAACCTTCCTCCAGCGCGGTCACCAGCACCTTTTTCCAGGCCTGGCTGATGACGCCACCGCGGTTCGCCACACCGACGACCAGTGTTTTCGCGCCCGCGGCCTTCGCCTCGGCCAGGTCCATGTCGGGCAGGCCAAGGTCGGCCTTGCAGCCATCCATCCGGAACTGGCCCACGGCGTACTCCGGCCGCCAGTCGCGGATGCCCTGCGCCACCTTGGCGGCCAGCGGATCGGGCGCATCGCCCAGGAACAGAAGATAGGGTGTCTCGATCATCGCGCGCTCCGTCGTGTTTCAGGCACGATTCCACGTTTGCGGGCGGGATGTCTTGCAAAGTCGGGCGCGCGGCCAGCCCTTCCGCGAAGTATGTCCCGCGAAACGGCAATACCGAACAAGAATCGTGCGCCGGTGCCGCGACTCAGCGCAGGCGCAGCGCGAGAAAGAGGTTCAGCGCGGCGGTTCCCGCCACCGCCGCCCAGATGCCCAGGGGCGGCGCCTCGATGAACCGCAGCAGCGTGCCGAAGCGGTCGAAGGCCAGTTCCGGTTCCGGCGGCGGCACCGGGCGCATGGTCTCCAGCGAGCGCACGGTCGCGTCGACCAGAGCCGTCAGGTCCAGCACCGGGCTATGGACCATCTCGATCGGTGTCACGGCATAGCCCGCCGCCAGCGCCGCCAGCGTCCAGAGCGGCACGAGGACCCCGCGCGGGCGTCCAAGGCGCATCATCGCGCCCAGCGTCGCCACCCAGAGCGCGCGCAACAGCAGGACGCCGCCCACAAGCACGAGGAACGGGCGAAACGTCTCGATCAGGGGCAACATGGACAGGCAACCTCCTACACCGCGGGCCGGGTCGCCATACCCCGGCAAACGGGCAATTCCGTGGCACGGGCGCTTGGGGGTTGCGGCCCCTTGCGCAGTAATCTAGC
>JAUIIC010000081.1 GCA_030431935.1 Alphaproteobacteria bacterium
AAGCCCTGCAGGAAGCCCTGGTCGCGCAGGACGCCCACGGTCGGCTGGCTGACGGCCAGGTCGAGCATGGCGATCTTGGCGTCGGCGGCGGCGTCGCCAAGCGCGGCGGCGGCCCAGGCGCCGATCAGCTCACCGGCCAGGAAGTTGTCGGTGGCGAAGGTCGCGTCGGCAGCGTCGATCGGGTCGAGCGGCGTGTCGAGCGCGATGACCAGCAGGCCCGCTTCACGCGCCTGGGTCACGGCGGACACGATCGACGAGGTGTCCGACGCGGTCAGCAGGATGCCCTTGGCGCCGTCGGCGATGCAGGTCTCGATCGCCTGCACCTGGGTTTCGTGGTCGCCGTCGACCTTGCCGGCGAAGGACTTCAGCTCGATGCCCAGCTCTTCGGCCTTGGCGGTCGCGCCTTCCTTCATCTTCACGAAGAAGGGGTTGGTGTCGGTCTTGGTGATCAGGCAGGCGCTGATCGAATGGCCGCCGGCCATCGCCGACCCGGCCATTGCCATTGCGCCCAGAATGGTAGCCCCGAAAAGGGAACGCTTGATGCTCACGGTGGTATCCTCCCGTTTAGGTCTTGGCGTGCGAAGCCGCCGGTCATGAAGGGGGGCGAGGTTTCTACGCCCCGTTGCCCTCGACGCAGAGAGAACGCGAATCGACCATCCCTGTCAATAAATAATTCACTATGATTTATTATTGACAGCCCCTGCCGCGCGTGACCATCCTTCTCACGGGGAATGGGAGACTCCGTTGCAGAAGTTCGCGCTTGGACTGCCGATCGGTCACGAGACCGTGCTGCCGCTGCGGGGCACGAACCAGATGGGAATGCGTGCTCGGAACGAGCGCCTGGTCCTGTCGCTCGTTCGTCAGCATGGCGCCCTCTCGAAGGCCGAGATTGCGCGCCTGACGGGGCTTTCCGCGCAGACCGTCTCGGTCATCATGCGTGCGCTCGAGGCCGAGGGCCTGCTGGCCAAGGGCGACCCGGTGCGCGGCAAGGTGGGACAGCCCTCGGTTCCGATGCATCTCGACGAGAACGGTGCGTTTTTCCTGGGGCTCAAGGTGGGGCGGCGCAGCCTGGAACTTGTGCTGATTGATTTCCTGGGCAAGGTTCTTGCCCGGCGGATGCGCGTCCACACCCATCCAGAGCCCGAGGCGACGATCGCCTTCGCCCATGACGCCATCGGTCAGCTCATCCTCACCCTGCCGCCCGAGCACCGCTCGCGCATCGCCGGGCTTGGCATCGCAATCCCCTTCTTCCTGTGGGACTGGGCGCAGATGCTTGGGGTCCCGCCGGAGCGGATGGAGGGGTGGCGTACCATCGACATCCGGGCCGAGATCGCGGCGCGGCACAGCCTCCCTGTCTTCGTGCAGAACGATGCCAGTTCGGCCTGCGCGGCCGAACTTGTTTTCGGCAAGACGGAACTGCCGCCGGAGTTCCTCTATTTCTACGTGGGTTACTTCATCGGCGGCGGCGTGGTGCTGAACCACGCGCTGTTCTCGGGTGCCGGGGGCAACTCCGGTGCGCTTGGCCCGCTACCGGTGCCCGGACCCGACGGGACGCCCTCGCAGCTGATCGACGTGGCCAGCCTGACGCGGCTGGAAAGCAGCCTTTCCGCCGCCGGGTTCGAGACCGACAGCCTTTGGGAAGACGTCCGGCACTGGAAGGCGGACCCCGTGATCCTCGATTCGTGGATCGACACGGCCGCCCGTGGGCTGGCCCATGCCGTGGTGTCCGCCTGTTCGATCATCGACTTCGGACAGGTGCTGATCGACGGCTGGCTGCCGCGCGACGTGGCGGCCCGCCTGGTGGACCGCACCCGCCAACACCTTGGGGCCTTCGACGTAACCGGCCTGAACATTCCCGAGATCCGGCTGGGCACGATCGGTGCCGATGCCCGCGCTCTTGGCGCGGCAAGCCTGCCGCTGTCGGAACGCTTTCTCATCGACACCGAGGCGCAGCGCGCCTGACCGCCCGTGTGCCGCGTCACTCCGTGTCGCGCAGCCACCAGGCGACCCCGGCCGCGGGCAGGGTGCGGCCCTGCCATGTCACTGGCTCGGGCGCATAGTTGAAGGCAAAGCGCCAGGCTCCGAGGTCGCGCAGCCGCAGCCCGTCGGGCAGCGCCTCGGACGGCAAGCCGCAGTCCGAAAGGATGCGGCCCCAAAGCGTGGCGTCGGGCCATCCCGCGAGGTAGCGCAGCGCCCCGTCGCCCACCAGCACGGGCGCTCCCCCGGTGCCGGCAAGCCGTACCGGCGCGCCGCCCTCCAGGCTTTCGGCCCAATGCAGAACCTGTCCGCCACCCTCGACCAGGCGTGCCTCGGACGGGGGCAGGCTTTCCACCCGCGTCACGGTGACGTCCAGCCCCGGAATGCCCGGCGGCAGGGGCAGGGGCGTGGCCATCTCGGGCGTCTTCGCGTTGGTCCTGGGCCCGAGGATCACCACTGCGCCGCTTTCGGCCAGCCGTTCGGCCCAGCCTGCAGGCAAGGCCGCGCAGCCCGGCACGAGGACAAGGCGGTAACCCTCGGGAATGGCCGCGCCCACCGGCAGGATATCGACCGACAGGCCCGCGCGGCGCAACGCGCGGTACGCCTCGAACACCAGCCGGAAATAGTCGAAATCCGCGCCCTGCGGCTGCGTCTCCCACGCCCAGGCCGATGCATAGTCGAACGCCAGCGCCACCGGCGCCTGAACCGTCGTTGCGTCCCCGGGGAACGCCGCGAGTTCCTGTGCGACCGTTTCCGCCTCGGCCAGGCCCGGTGCCGGGGCGCTGTCGGGGCGCAGCAATCCCGCGTGCATCTGCTCCTGCGCGAAAGGCGCCTGGCGCCAGCGGAAATAGCTGACCACCTCGGCCCCGTGGGCGAACGCCTCCCAGGTCCAGAGGCGCACCATCCCGTCCAGAGGCGCAGGGTTGAAGGGGGCCCAGTTCACCGGGCCGGGCTGCTGTTCCATCACCCACCAGCGCCCGCGCCCCACGGCGCGGTAAAGGTCGTGGTGAAACGCCTGCATGTCCGGGTCGCCCTGCCGCAGGAACCGCTGCTTGTGGGCGGCGTCGGCCTCCAGCCGGTCGGACAGGAACCCGATGGGATAGCTGTCCCATGTCGCGATTTCCAGGTCTGCGCCCACCGCGAAATGGTCGAACTCCAGCACGCGGCCCATGTAGTTGTGCGACAGCGGCGCATCGGTCAGCGGTCGCAGCGCGTCCACCTGCACCCGGTTGAAGGCCACCGTTTCGTCCGAGGCGAAGCGGCGGAAGGCCATCACATGCGCGGGGTTGGGCTCGGTCACGGTCAGGTGCGGCAGGCCGATCTCGTCGAACGCGCCATATTCCATCGACCAGAACACGTTGCCCCAGGCCGCGTTCAGCGCCTCGATCGTGCCGTAGCGGTCGCGTAGCCAGCCGCGAAACCGGTTCAGCGCCGCGGGCGAGAAGGACAGCGTGGTGTGGTGGCAGCCGTATTCGTTGTCGATCTGCCAGGCATGGATACGCGGGTCGCGGCCATAGCGCTCTCCCAGCAGTGTGGCGATGCGGCGGCATTCCTCGCGGTAGCCCATGTGGGACAGGCAGTAGTGCCGGCGCGACCCGAAGCCGCGCGGGCGGCCCTGGGCGTCATGGGCCAGCATGTCAGGATGCCGGGTAAGCATCCAACGCGGCGGCGTGGCGGTGGGTGTGCCCAGCACGATCTTCAGCCCCGCATCGGCCAGAACCGCGATGGCGCGGTCCAGCCAGTCGAACCGCAGGTCGCCGGGCACGGGTTCCAGCCGCGACCACGCGAACTCGCCGATGCGCACCCATTCGATTCCCGTCTCGGCCATGCGGCGGGCATCCTCGGGCCATTGCTCTTCCGGCCAGTGTTCGGGGTAATAGCAGACGCCAAGGGCGCGGGTCATGGCAGCGCGTCCCAGGCCGCGACGATGGCGCGCGCTTTGGCGGCCACCGCGGCGGCGTCGTCTCCGGGCTTGTAGAGGGCCGACCCGATCCCGAAGCCCGCCGCGCCCGCCTGCCGCCAGTCGGCAAAATCGGCCGCGCCGACACCGCCCACCGCGTAGACATCGGTGCCCGGCGGCAGGACCGCGCGTATGGCCTTCAGCCCTTCGGTGCCCATCATCGAGGCGGGAAAGACCTTCAGACCGGTCGCGCCCGCGGCCAGGGCGGCAAAACACTCGCTGGGGGTGAAGACGCCGGGAAAGCCGTCGAGCCCGGCGGCGCGGGTGGCGCGGATCACCGCGGTGTCGGTGTTGGGCGACACGATCATGCGCCCGCCCACTGCCGCCACCGCCGCCACGTCTTCGACGGTCAGCACAGTGCCCGCGCCGATCTGGGCGACATTCCCGAACGCGCGCGCAAGCCGTGCGATGCTGTCGATAGGGTCGGGGGAGTTCAGCGGCACCTCGATCCGGTCGATGCCCGCGTCGATCAGCGCGGCACCGATCCCCTCGACGGCCTCGGGCGTCACCCCACGCAGGATCGCGATGATGCCGCGGCTCATACCGGCGCCTTTGCCATGCTGCGGGCCGCGACCAATCCCGCCAGAACCATCGCGTCGCCGTCCGCCACTTCCGGGTCCACTCCTTGCAGTTTCAGCGCCGCGATATAGCTGCACGCGGGGTCCGTGGCCCCGATGACCGCCACGCGCTGGCCCAGCCAGTAGGGCCGGGATGCCGCCAGTTCCGCCCCCAGCAACACGCCCGACAGCGTGGCCGTGGCGCGCCCCGGCTCTGGCCCGGACAAGAGCCCAACTGCCCGGATGGTAAACAGCCGCTGCGCCAGCGTCTCGGGGCGCGCCAGCGTGCTGCCGACGGCCTCGTCGAACGCATCGTCGTCCCATCCCGCGCCGACGGAATGGCGCAGCACCGATTGCCGCGACAGAAGCGCGAACATCTCTCCGGTCATGAAGGTGCGAAAGCTGACGACCTCTCCGGCAGAGACCTGCACCCACTTGGTATGTGTGCCCGGCAGGCACAGCACGCCGTCGAAGTTCGCGTGGGTTGCAAGGAACCCGGCGATCTGGGTTTCCTCGCCCCGCATCACGTCGGCGGGGTGCGCCTGTTTCAGGCCCGGCACGATCCGCACGCGCAACCGCCCGTCCCGCGTCGCCGGCCGGCCATGTTCCGGACCCAGCGGCGTGCAGGGCACCGGGCGATAGGGCGCCTCGGCCCAGCCCTGCCGCGACCCGACCATGCCGCACATCAGCACGTCGATCGGCGCGGCCCCCATCCACGGCTCGACCAGCGCAAGAAGCGCCGGCTCGAACCCCGTGGGGTCGAGCGTGCCCATGCCCGCGTCCGACCGCGCCTCGGCCCGTGGCTTGTCGCCCTGCATCGCCCAGGCGCGCAGGTGCGAAGTGCCCCAGTCCACCGCGATCCAGTCGCAATATCCGGACATGCCCGTCATCAGCCCGTCACCACCACGCCACCATCCACCACCATGGCCTGCCCGGTCATCATCGACGACACGGCCGAGGCCAGGAACAGCGTAGGCCCCACGATATCCTCGGGCGCAAGATGGCGTTTCAGGCACATGCGCTCCATGTGGGCGGCCAGCGCCTCTGGCGTCGTCCACATCTCCAGCTGTTTCTCGGTCAACACCCATCCCGGCATCAGTGCGTTCACCCGTATCGCATCCGGCCCGAATTCCCGCGCAAGGCTTCGGGTCATTCCGGTGATGCCCGCGTTCGCGGTGGTATAGGCGGGATAGCCCGCGTTGCCCATCATGTAGTTGATCGACGACATGTTGACGATGGAGCCTCCACCGGCCGCGCGCATCCCCGGCGCGACCGCCTGGCAGGCGAAGAAGTAGGACTTCAGGTTGATCGCCTGCGACCAGTCCCAGAACGCCTCGTCCACCTCCTCGGTGATGTGGCGCTTGTCGTTGGCGGCGTTGTTGACCAGCCGGGTGACGGGGCCGTGGACGCGCGAGGCCTCGGCGATGGCGGCCTGCAACGAGGGAATATCGGTGATGTCGCAAGGCAGGAACAGCGGGCGGGCGCCGGTCGCGGCCTCCATCCAGTCGCAGAAGGCGCCGGCGTCGGAGCGCTGCACGAAGGCCACCCGCGCGCCCTGGCGCAGGAAGCCCTCTGTCAGGGCGGCTCCGATCCCCGATCCGCCGCCGGTGATGAACACCGACGCGCCGTCGAGATCGGGAAAGCGGGCAGGGTCTGCGGCGGCCATCATGCGGCCCGTGCCGGACGTGCCCATGCAGGCAGCCAGTCGCCATGCGCGGCCAGCAGGTCGGACACCAGCGCCCTGATCTGGCGCAGGTCCAGTTCGGCGGCGGTGTGCGGGTCCATCATCGCGGCGTGATAGATGTGCTCGACGTTCTCCTCGACCAGCGCGCGCACCGTCAGCTCCTGCACGTTGATCTGCGTGCGCATCAGCGCGGTCAGCTGCGGCGGCAGGTCGGCCACCGTGGTCGGCTGCACCCCGTTGGCATCCACAAGGCAGGGCGTTTCCACCGCGGCCCCCATCGGCAGCGCCGGAAGCTGCCCGCGATTGGGCAGGTTGCCGTAGATCGTCAGCGGCCGGTCGGCGACGACCGCGGCCATCAGGTCGGCGGCGAACTCGTGGCTTTTCACCACGCCGTCCATCGGTTGCGATTTCAGCCGCTCCGCCTCGACGGCCCAGCTTGCGGCCTGTTCCTCGCAGCGCGCCGGGTATTCGTCGAGCGGGATCGCGAAGGTCTCGATCAGGTCGGGACGCCCGAACTTGATGAACCATGGCACGTATTCGGCCAGGTGCTCGGAGCTCTCGGTGCAGAAATAGCCGAGGTGGTCCATCACCTCGTACCGCACCCGGTTCTCGCAGCGCGGCATCAGCAACGGCGGTTTCGGCAGCCGCCCGGCGCGATAGCCCTCGCGCAGCAGGGGGTAAAGGTCGCGTCCGCCCGCATCCTCCAGCTTCAGGAAGAACGCCACGTGGTTCACGCCGGCCACGCGATAGCGGATGTCGCCCGGGTCCATCCCCAGGTCATGCGCCAGTTCCTGCACGGTGTTCTGCACCGAATGGCACAGCCCCACCTGCCGGACATGGGGAAAGCGTTCCGCCAGGGCCCAGGTGTTGATCGCCATCGGGTTCACGAATTGCAGAAGCAGCGCATCGGGGCAAAGCCGCGCCATGTCCCGGGCCACGTCCCACAGGTGCGGCACCGTGCGCAGCCCACGCATGATCCCGCCCACGCCCAGCGTGTCGCCGATGGTCTGGCGCAGCCCGTAGGCGCGTGGCAGGTCGAAATCGGTCACGGTGCAGGGCCGGTAGCCGCCGATCTGGAAGGCGGTGACGACGAAATCGGCGCCCTCCAGCGCACGGGCGCGGTCCTGCGTGGTCTCTATCGTCACGCCCGCCCCGGTGGCCGCCACCAGCTTGCGCGCCACAAGCTCGCTTTCGGCAAGGCGGCGCGCGTCGATGTCCATCAGCGTGACGGTCGCCTCGGACAACTCGGGCAGCAGGCAGACATCGCCCACGATGTTCTTCATGAAGATCGTGGACCCGGCACCGATGAAGGCGATCTTCAGGCTCATTTGACGGCTCCAAGCGTTAGGCCCGCGATGAAGTGTTTCTGCATCAGGAAGAACATCGCCACCGGCGGCAGCGCGGCCACGATGCTACCCGCGCTCATCAGATGATACATGGCGCGGAATTGGCTGTTGAAGGCGGTGATGCCGGCGGTGACGGGCTGGCTGTCGGGGCCCTGCGTCAGCACGATGGCCCAGAAATAGTCGTTCCAGATGAAGGTGAAGATCAGCACCGACAGCGCCGCGATGGCGGGCCGCATCAGGGGCAGCACCACGTACCAGAAGATGCGGAACTCGCTGACGCCCTCGACCCGCGCGGCTTCGATCAGCTCTCGCGGCAGGGCGCGGATGAAGTTGCGCATGAAGAGCGTGCAGAACCCGGTCTGGAACGCGACGTGGAACAGCACCAGCCCCGTCTTGGTGTCGTAAAGCCCAAGGTCCAGCGTCAGATCGCGCACCGGCACCATCAGGATCTGGAAGGGAATGAAGTTCCCCGCCACGAACATGAAGAACACCCAGAGGTTCCCCTTGAACCGGTAGACCCCCAACGCGAAGCCCGTCATGCAGGACAGCGCCACCGCGCCCAGCACCGTGGGCACCGTGATAAGCACAGAGTTCATCAGGTAGCGCGGCATGTCGCTTTCGAAGAAGACCATGGAATAGTTGGTCACGCCCTCGAAGCTCGACGGCCAGCCCCAGTAGTTCGCGTTGGCGAAATCCGCGTCGGGCCGGATCGAGAACACCGCCACCGCGATTAGCGGCAGAAGCCACAGGATCAGCGCGAAGGGCACCAGCGCCTGGTAGGAGTTGCGGACAGCGGCAGAGCGCTTTTCTATCGGGGTCGGAAACATCTCAGCCCCTCCTCTCGTCGCGGTACATCGACCACAGGAAGTAGGCGATGAAGCACAGCATGATGAGGAACAGCACCACCGCGATGGCCGCGCCGTATCCCATGCGGAAGCCGTACTCGGACAGCGCCACCTCGAACATGTAATAGGCCAGCACCCGCGACGACCCGAAGGGCCCGCCTTCGGTCATGACCGAGATCAGGTCGAAGGACCGCAGCGCGCCGATGATGGTGACGACGAAGGCGATGAAGGTGGCGGGGCGCAGCTGCGGCAGCACGACATGCCACAGCATCCGCCAGCCCTTGGCGCCGTCCAGCCGCCCGGCCTCGATCTGCTCGGGGTCCACGGCGTTCAGGCCGGTGAGATACAGGATCATGCAATAGGCGGTTTGCGGCCAGAGCCCCGCGGCGATGATGCCGTAGGTCACAAGCGTCGGGTCGCCCAGCACGTTGATCGGGCCAAGCCCGACCCAGCCGAGGATCGTGTTCAGAAGCCCGAAGGTCGGATCGTAGAACCACGAGAACACGAGGCCCACGACGACCTGCGAGATGACGAAGGGGAAAAAGAACAGCGACTTGTACAGCCGGATGCCCCAGACGTTCTGGTTCAGGAACAGCGCGATGAACAGCCCGGCTGGGATCGCCAGCAGGTATAGCACCAGCCAGATCAGGTTGTTCTTGAGCGAGGTGTAGAACGCGTCACGGTCGACCCATTCCCAGTACAGGTCCTCGTAGTTGCGCAGGCCGACGTATTCGGCGGTGCCCAGCCCGTCCCATTCGTAGAGCGACAGGTTGAAGGACTGGAAGATCGGGAAGATGACGTAGACGGCAAAGAAAAGCACGCCGGGGGCCAGGAACAGCGCCGGGGCCAGTGTCTGCTGGTTGCGGCGCCACCATCCGTGGGGGCTTGGACTGCTGGATGCCATGGACATGCGCTTATCCTCCTGCCGGGTGCCGAGGCCGTGCCGCGGGCCGGAACCGGGGCCCGGATCCGGGGGGTGGCCCTGCCCGCACGCGGGCGGACAGGGCGGTCTCGGGCGTCTGCCCTAGCGGTAGATGCGCTCGCGCGCACGCTCCAGCCGGGCGAGGATACGGTCGAGGTTGTCGGGGTTCACCATGAACTCCTGGAAGCCCTCCATCGACACCTTGGCCATTTCGGCCGGCGCGTCGCGATCCCAGAACTGGGCGACGCCGCCCGGGCTGTTCGACGACAGCATGGCGAAGCCCTCGTTCAGGAACTCGTCATCCGCGACCTCGGACTTGGCGTTCACCGGCAGCTGGCCCAGGTTGTCGGGGCCGTTGATGATGGTCTGCTGCTCGGCCGAGACGACAAAGCGCAGGAACTCGCGCGCGGCTTCCTTGTTCGACGCGTTCGCCGGGATGTGGAACGTGTCGGTCGGCGCATCCTCGGCCAGGGCCACATCGGGGTTGATCGCCGGGAACTGGTAGAAGCCCAGCTGGTCGTCCGTCAGGCCCGCCTCGCGCAGCGGCGCGACAGCGAAGTTGCCCATCAGGTAGGCCGCGGCCTCGCCCTGCACCATGAAGGGCAGCGCCTCTTGCCAGCTGTAGGTCTGGTGGTTGGCGATGAAGCCGCCCATGTCGATCAGGGTGCGCCAGTTGTCGAAGGTGGCGCGCACGCGCTCGTCTTCCCAGCTGACCTCGCCACCGGCCAGCGCCATGTGGAAGTCGAAGCCGTTGGTGCGCATGTTCAGATAGTCGAACCAGCCGCCGGCGGTCCAAAGGAACTTGGTGCCGATGGTATAGCAGGCGCGGCCCGAATCGACGATCTTCTGGCAGTTGGCCAGCTCTTCTTCCCAGGTGGACGGCTCTTCGAGACCGAGCTCGGCAAAGATGTCCTCGCGGTAGTAGACGCCCCACTGGTAGTAGGTATAGGGCACGCCCCACTGCTTGCCGTCGATGGTCATCGCGCCCTTGGTCGAGGCCAGGTTCTCGGCGATCTCGGGCTCGGCCCACAGGTCTGACACGTCCTCGAACAGGCCGGCCTCGACGTAGGGACGCATGCGGTTGGCGGCGTACCAGGTCGCCACGTCGGGCGCGTTCGCCGTCAGGAAGTTGCGGATCTGGGTCTTGTACGCCTCACGGTCGATGACCGTGGTCTCGATGTTCAGGTCAGGGTGCAGCGCGGCGAACCGCTCGATCATGGCCTCCATCGTGGCGCAGGGCATGCTGGCCTTCGACGCCGAGCGCGGCACTTACGCGCCCGGCATGCGGCTGGTGCGGCTGGCGCACGCGGCCTGGGCGCAAAGCTCGCTTGCGCCGGTGGCGCGGCCCTATCTGGATGCGCTTTCGGCCGAGATGGGAGAAACCGTCCACCTCGCCCAGCTGGATCACGGGCAGGTCCTTTACGTCGACAAGCGCAACGCGCGCGAACCCGTGGACATGTTCAGCCAGGCCGGCAAGGTCGGACCGGCCTATTGCACCGGCGTGGGCAAGGCGATGCTCGCCTTTTTGCCGGAACCGGAGCTGGACAGGATCCTGCCGCAGCAGGCCTTCCATCGCTTCACGCCGAACACCATCACCGATGCCGCCGCCATGCGCGCAGCCCTTCGGGACATCCGGGCGTGCGGCTATGCCTTCGATGACGAGGAACACGAACCGGGGATCATCTGCGTGGCCCTGCCGATCCTGTCGAGTAGCGGGCGCGCGATGGGTGCGCTTTCGGTGACGACGACGACGGCGCGGCGCAGCCTCGACGACCTGGCGGGTCATGTTCCCAGCCTGAAACGGGTGGCCGACGCCATCGCGCGCGATTACGAGACCTGGCGCTTCCCCGGCGAAGCGCCCAGGGACCCAAGGGAGGAATGAGATGTCCGGAGTAGCCCTGGAGAAGGTCATCAAGCGCTACGGCGACGTGCAGGTGATCCACGGTGTCGACCTGCAGATCGAGGATGGCGAGTTCTGTGTCTTCGTCGGGCCCTCGGGCTGCGGCAAGTCCACGCTTCTGCGCATGGTCGCGGGGCTGGAGGAAACCTCGGAAGGGGCGATCCGCATCGGCGGGCGCGACGTTACCCGGGCCGACCCCGCCGAACGCGGCGTGGCGATGGTGTTCCAGACCTACGCGCTTTACCCGCACATGACCGTGGCCGAGAACATGGGCTTCGGCCTGCGGATGACGGGACATCCCAAGGACGAGATCCAGCGCAAGGTCGCCGAGGCCGCCCGCATCCTGAAGCTCGAACAGCTGCTGGACCGCAAGCCCAAGGCCTTGTCCGGCGGCCAGCGCCAGCGCGTCGCCATCGGCCGGGCCATCGTGCGCGGCCCCGAGGTGTTCCTGTTCGACGAGCCCCTGTCGAACCTCGACGCCGAATTGCGGGTCGAGATGCGGGTGGAGATCGCGCGGCTGCACAAGGACATCGGCGCCACGATGATCTACGTGACCCACGATCAGGTCGAGGCGATGACGCTGGCCGACAAGATCGTCGTGCTGCGCGGCGGCGTGATCGAACAGGTCGGCGCGCCGATGGACCTTTACCGCGATCCCGACAACCGCTTTGTCGCGGGCTTCATCGGCTCTCCGGCGATGAACTTCTTCGACGGCACGGTGCAGGGCGGGGCGGTGCTGGTGCCCGGCCTGTCGCCCGAACCCGTGCGCCTTCCGATCGCGCTTCCGGCGAATGGCGTCGGCGTGACCGTGGGGCTGCGGCCGAACCACATGCAGGTCGACACCGCCGGAAGCAGCCATTCGGTCGAGCTGACCGAAGCGCTGGGCGGCGTCACCTATGTCCACATCGACGCGCCCAACGGCGAACGCCTGATCGTCGAGGCGGGCGAGGGAACGCAGGTGCGCCCCGGCGCCCGGATCGGGCTGGGCTTCGATCCGGCGAACGTCTACCTCTTCGACGCCGACAGCGGGGCGCGCCTGCGCTAGGGGTCAGTGGCCGCCGAACCGCTTGCGCAGCCCCGCCACGGCGTCGATCAGCAGCGCCTGGTCCACGCCCACGGCGGTGAAGGCCGCGCCCAGGTCGATGGCGCGCTGGCAGAAGGCCTCGTCCAGCGACAGGACGCCGAAGGGCATGCCGAGGGCGGCCAGCCTGGCGAAGGCGCCCTCGATCGCGCGCACCACTTCGGGGTGGCCGGTCTGGCCCGGATACCCCATGCTGGCGCTCAGGTCGGCGGGGCCGATGAACACCCCGTCCACCCCGTCCACGCCCGCGATCTCTTCCAGCCGGTCCAGCGCGGTTGCGGTTTCCACCTGCACGATCAGGCAAAGTTCCTCGGACGCGCGGCGGATATAGTCGGGCACGCTGCCGTAGCGGCTGGCCCGCGTCAGCCCCGCCACCCCGCGAATGCCCTGCGGCGGATAGCGCATGGCCCGCACCGCCGCCGCTGCCTCGTCCGCCGACTGCACGTAGGGCAGTAGCAGCGTCTGCGCGCCCATGTCCAGAACACGCTTTATCAGCACGGTGTCGTTGGCATAGGGCCGCACGACGGCGGACACTTGCGGATAGCCGGCAAGGGTCTGCATCGCGGGCAGGGTTTCGGCGATCTCCAGCGGCGAATGCTCGGTGTCGATCATCACCCAGTCGAAGCCTGCCAGCGCCAGGATCTCGGGCACCATGTTGCCCGGAATGGCATTCCATATCCCGACTTGCGGCGTGCGCGCTTGCAGTCGCGCCTTGAACAGGTTCCTGGGCAGGTCCATCGCAATGATCCTTCTGTGCCGCGGTCAGACGCGGGGTGTTACGGTCTCGCCGGTTTCCGCGGCGGTCTTTATGGCGATCAGGGCGGCAAGCGATTTCAGCCCCTCGCGCCCCGAGCAGACGGGCGTTGCCCGGCCAAGGATGACATCCGCGAAATTCCTTACCTGTGCCAGTAGCGGATCGGTGCCGCCGCGCAAGAGCGTCGTGCGGCTGATCGGCTGCCACCAGTCGCGCGCGCCGCCATCGCTCCATTCCTCGCCGCGCGGCAGCGCAAGCGACCCCAGCGTGCCGCCGATCCACATGGCGCTCTGGTCGGTGGGCGGATACGCGGGGTTGTCGTGGCCCGTGAACTCGAAGGACCAGGGCGCGACGATGGCATCAGAGACCTGGATGGTACAAAGAACACCGCTGTCGAATGTGACAAGCGCCGCCGCCGCGTCCTCGATGGGATTGCCGCGAACGCGGTTCGAGGACACCGCGCGGACGCTGGCGATCTCTCCCAGCAGAAAGCGCAGCAGATCCACGTCATGGATCAGGTTCACGTAGATCGGCCCTGCCCCCGGCGCGCGCCGCCAGGGCGTGTCGAAGTAGTCGTCGGGTTTGGCCAGCCAGAACATCGCATGCGCGGCCACAAGGGTGCCAAGCGCCCCGGCCTCGATCCGTGTCCGCGCCGCCTGGATCACCGGAAGGTGCCGCCGGTGATGGCCCGTCAGCACCGGCACGCCGCCGGCCTCTCCGGCCCCGACCAGGGCGATGGCGTCGTCGAGATCGGTGGTCAGGGGCTTTTCCACCAGCACCGGGACACCCGCGGCGATGCAGGCCAGCGCGCCCTCGGCATGATGGGCGTTGGGCGTGGCAAGGATGATGCCGTCCGGCCTTGCGGCAAGCCCGGCGGCAAGATCGGTGAAATGCGGCACGCCATGGGCGGCGGCCACCTCTGCCGCAGCCGGGTCCGGGTCGATCACCGAATGGATCGCGATCCCCGCGAGGCGGAGCGCCTCGAGGTGACGTCTGCCGATCAGACCGGCGCCGGCAACCGAGATCGCCGTCATTCGTCCGCTCCGGGCCAGCAGGCGGCAAGCTGCGCGCCCTCCTGCTCTATGCGTTCGCGCAGCAGCGCCTGGGCAAGGTCCCGTTTTCGCGCCACGGCCGCATCGGCCAGTTGCGCCGGGTCGGGTAGCGCCACCTCTGCCTGCAGGATGTTGTGGTATCTGATGTTCAGGCTCTCCAGGATCACGCAGAGGTCGTACAGCATCGGACGCCCGCAGCCGGACATCAGCGCACGCAGGTAAACGGATGCGTCACGTGCCGCCATCGGGCCGGTGCCGCCGCGTTGCGCGCGATGAAGGGTGGAAAGAACCCGGCCTTCCCAGTCGAGGTCGCCGCGTACGATGGACAGGCCCAGCCCGAGGCACAGCAGGTCGGCCCGCATCTCTGTCAGTTCGGCCAGCATGGCCCGCGACGCGGGCGCGATTCGAAAGCCGCGGTGGTCCTCGATCTCGACGAGGCGCTCGGCCACCAGCCGGGACAGCGCCTCTCTCAGCGGGGACAGGGACACGTCGTAGCGGTCCCGCAGATGATTCAGGTTCACCTTGCTGCCGGGGGGCGGGTCCCCGGCAAGGATGCCGGCGCGCAGATCTGCGGCGACGCGCGTGGCGTGGGTTTCCCGGCCGACCTCCTGTCCGTCGATAAGCAGGTTCATGGGGCGACGCCGTTGTCCGATGACACATACATTGATCGATTTTCTTACCGACAGAAGGATCATTGGCAACCCCAAATGACAAAGTGCTAGACTGCCCTGACGGAGGCGAGGCATCACATGACGGACAAACGCATAGATGGCGGCGTTGCGCATACGCTTTACGACCGCTTGCGGCGGGACATCGTGTTCGGGCGCCTTGCCGCGGCGGCCAAGCTGCCGTTGGGCGAGCTCAAGGAAAGCTATGGCGTCTCGGTCTCGACCCTGCGCGAGGCCCTGAACCGGCTGGCCGCCGAGGGCTTCGTGATGACTGAGGGCCAGCGCGGCTTTTTCGTCGCCCCCATGACGCGCGAGGGGCTGCGCGACATTGCGGCGTTGCGGATCCTGATCGAGGGCTACGCCTTCGAAAAGTCAATCGAGCATGGCGATACCGACTGGGAAGCCAGCATTGTCGCCGCGCATCACAAGCTGCACCGGCTGGAGCAGCGGATGATCCAGGGTGACGTGTCGGTCCGGGAGAACTGGAAGCAGCATGACTGGGAGTTCCACCAGGCTCTGATCGCCGCCTGCGGGTCGGCAGAGCTGTTGCGCCTGCACCAGACCGTCTTCGACAAGTACCTGCGCTACCAGGTGCGGGTGCTTACCTTTCGCGGTACGCTGGCCGCGCAAGAGCACAAGGACCTGCTGGATGCCGCGCTGAGCCGCAACGTGGCGCAAGGCGCCGACGTCCTGCGGCGCCACATAGACGGGGGCGTCGAGCATAGCCTGGCGCATTGGGGGGGCTGAATCGGCCCCCGACACAGGCAAGAAAATCGATTATACATATCACCCTATGATGAAGCGTCAAAAATCCGTTGATCGAGAGGTGATCTGGAGTATAACCGATCCGATGCCGCCGGAGGAGACGGCACCTTAGGGAGGAGTAACTATGTCCATCGCACTTTCCCGCCGCTTCGTGCTGGCGGCTACGGTTGTCGCGGCAACCGCCATCACCGGCCTTCAGGCCGTCGCCCAGGGCAACGTCGTCCTGCGCATGTCCACCCCGGCCACCGAGACCGACCAGCGCTCGATCGCCCTGGCCGAGGTCTTTGCGCCCGCCGTCGCCGGGTTCGCCGACTACCAGCCGCACTACAACGCCTCGCTCGTCGCCCAGGGCAGCGAGCTTGAATCGATCGCGTCCGG
>JAUIIC010000082.1 GCA_030431935.1 Alphaproteobacteria bacterium
CGGCTGATCGGGGACGTGGCCGAGTATTGCTATGCCCATGTCCCGAAATGGAACCCGATGAACGTGTGTTCCTACCACCTGCAAGAGGCCGGCGCGACGCCCGAGCAGGAACTGGCCTTTGCGCTGGCCACCGCCACCGCCGTGCTGGACGAGCTGCGCACCCGCGTTCCGGCCGAAGACTTTCCCGCCCTTGTCGGCCGCATCAGCTTTTTCGTGAACGCCGGCATCCGCTTCGTGACCGAGATGTGCAAGATGCGCGCCTTCGTCGATCTCTGGGACGAGATCTGCCGCGACCGCTACGGCGTCGAGGATCCGAAATACCGCCGCTTCCGCTACGGGGTGCAGGTCAACTCGCTGGGGCTGACCGAACAGCAGCCGGAAAACAACGTCTACCGCATCCTGATCGAGATGCTGGCCGTCACCCTGTCGAAGAAGGCCCGCGCCCGCGCCGTACAGCTGCCCGCCTGGAACGAGGCGCTTGGCCTGCCCCGCCCCTGGGATCAGCAATGGTCGATGCGGATGCAGCAGATCCTCGCCTATGAAACCGACCTTCTGGAATTCGACGACCTCTTCGACGGCAACCCCGCCGTCGATGCCAAGGTCGAAACGCTGAAGGACGGGGCACGCCACGAGCTGGCTACCATCGACGCGATGGGCGGCGCGGTCGAGGCGATCGAGTACATGAAATCGCGGCTTGTCGACAGCAACGCCGAGCGCCTGAACCGGATCGAGCGCAACGAGACCGTCGTGGTGGGCGTCAACCGCTTCACCGGCGGAGAGCCCAGCCCGCTGATGGACGAGGGCGGCGGCATCATGGTCGTCGACCCCGCCGTCGAACAGGACCAGATCGACAGGCTGACCGCCTGGCGCGACGCCCGCGACGCCGATGCCGTCGCCGCAGCCCTGGCCGACCTGCGCGCCGCCGCGCGCGAGGGCCGGAACGTCATGCCCGCCTCCATCGCCGCCGCCAAGGCCGGCGTGACGACGGGCGAATGGGCTGGAGAGATGCGCGCGGCCTTCGGCGAATACCGTGGCCCCACGGGTGTGTCCCGCGCCCCGAGCAACAAGATCGAGGGACTGGACGATATCCGCGACGCGGTCGACGCGGTCAGCGATCGGCTGGGCCGGCGGCTGAAATTCCTTGTCGGCAAGCCGGGCCTCGACGGGCATTCCAATGGCGCCGAGCAGATCGCATTCCGCGCCCGCGACTGCGGCATGGATATCGACTATGAAGGCATCCGCCTGACGCCGGAGCAGATCGTCACCGCGGCGCGCGAGAACGCGGCCCACGTCATCGGCCTGTCGATCCTGTCGGGCAGCCACCTGCCGCTGGTCGAGGACGTGATGGCGCGCCTTCACGCCGCCGGCCTGTCGGACGTGCCGGTGATCGTCGGCGGCATCATCCCCGACGAAGACGCCGCGCGCCTGCGCGCCATGGGTGTCGCCCGCGTCTACACGCCCAAGGATTTCGAGCTGAACCGCATCATGATGGATATCGTGACCCTGGCCGACCCGCAGGCGGTCGCCGCCGAGTAGGACCTACTCGGTCGCAGCCTCGCCCTGCTTGGGCCGCGGTGGAAACAGCCGCCGCACCTCGTCCCATTCCACCCACGTGGGCGTCACGCCCGCGTTGCGCGTCATGGTCTGCGTGCAGGTCAGCTTTCCCGCCTTGACCGCACGCCAGATCGTCGCCTTCGACCGCCCCGTCATCCGTGCGGCCTGTCCGATGGTATATTTCATGCCCCTGCTCACCCTATATGCCCCCAGGTGTGCAGTCCCCGTCCGATCAGGCTAGCCGCGAATTGTGGTGGAAATCGGGCAAACCGTTTCCCCCGACGGCGCGCACGCTATACTGCGGCCAGACATCCAGGGGGTTCTCATGACCATCCATATCGGCGCCGCACCCGGCGACATCGCGCCCACCGTCCTGATGCCGGGCGATCCGCGCCGCGCGAAATGGGCGGCGGAAACCTTTCTCGACAGCCCCCGCCTCGTGAACGAGGTCCGCGGCATGCTGGGCTATACCGGCACCTGGCGCGGCAACCCCGTGACGATCCACGGCAGCGGAATGGGCATGCCTTCGCTGTCGATCTACGCCAACGAACTGATCCGCGACTACGGCGCGACGACGCTGATCCGCATCGGCTCTTGCGGGGCGATGCAGGAGCGCGTGGCGCTGCGCGACGTGATCGTGGCGATGACCGCCACGACGCTGTCCACCCCCTCGCGCGGGATCTTCCGGGACCTGAACTACGCCCCCTGCGCCGACTGGTCGCTTCTGCGGGCCGCCGTCGCCGCGGCCGAGGCGCGCGGCGTCACCCCGCATGTGGGCGGCATCTATTCCTCGGACGTCTTCTACGACGAGCGCCCCGACCTCAACGAGATCATGACGCGCCACGGCATCCTTGCCGTCGAGATGGAGGCGGCCGAGCTCTACACCGTCGCCGCCCGCCACGGCGCCCGCGCGCTGGCGGTGCTGACGGTGTCAGATCACCTGATCTCGGGCGGAAACCTGACCTCTGGCGAGCGTGAGACGAGCTTTGGCGAGATGGTCGAGATCGCGCTTGAGGCCGCCTTCCCCGGCTGACCCGGTTGCGGCGCGTGCCGCGCCGCCCGGGAAAACGCCGCGGCGGAGCATCGAGCCCCGCCACGCCGTGCCTCCGGCGGGAGTATTTTCGAACAGAAGAAGCTCAGGCGCCGTGGCTGCGCGGATAGCCGTTGCGCGCGGGCGGGGACCAGCCGTCCAGCGCGCCGGGCGCGGGGCGGTAGGTTTCGACGAGCAGCGGATGGCAGGGGGCGGCATCGCTCGAATGCTCGGCCCCGCAATCGCCGCCGGGACAGGCCGAGAGCGCGCCCAGAAGGTCGATCTCGGCGAAGAACTCGAGGTGGTCGCCGGGGCGCACGGGGCTTGCCTTCATGAAGTACTGGCCGGTGTCGCGGGTGAACCCGGTGCACATGAAGACGTTCAACACGTCATGCACGTGCAGTTCGGCCTCGGAC
Source organism: Alphaproteobacteria bacterium (assembly GCA_030431935.1). Taxonomy (GTDB): domain Bacteria; phylum Pseudomonadota; class Alphaproteobacteria; order Rhodobacterales; family Rhodobacteraceae; genus ASV31. Next base: position 3,001 of record JAUIIC010000082.1, read on the forward strand.
AAGGCCAGGCCGGTTTCCGCGGCCAGCGCGCGCGTGAGGTTCGAGTGGCAGCAATGGTGATAGTCGCCCCCCGACAAGAGCCGGTGGGTATACGGGTCGCATCGCGTGCCGATCACGTCATGGACCGAGCCGCCGAAGGCGTCGATGCCGTACCAGCCCAGCGTGTCGTCGGTGATCGTCGCCATGGGGCGCAGATGGGGAAAGGAGGACCACATCCGCTCGCCCGTGGTCAGGTGCGTGCCGTGCAGCGCCCGCGTCTTGCCGGAATAGAAGCGCTCGGACAGATCGCGCGCGCTCCACAGGTTTAGGTCGCCCACCTGCGGGCCCTCGACGCTGACGATGCGAAAGAAATGACCCGCAGGAACGTGAAAGCACCGCGCCTCGCGCGGTGGAACCAGCACCTCGCCCGTCTTGTCCATGCCCTCGCGGGCGCGGGCGTAGAGTCCCATGTCGGGCGCGGGCAAGGTGTCGGTCGGATAGCAGATCACCGGTGGGATCGCACGGCGTACGGCGGCATCGGCGGGTTCGGTCAAGCGGTGTCTCCTTTCAGGCAGCGGCGGGGCGGGCGGCCCCGCGCACCGGGTGTGCTGGCCCCGCAGGCGGCGCAGCGCCATAGCGTGCCGTCGACCCCCGCGGACCGGTCCTCGCGCCAGCGGCACTGGCGCATCCCCGGACGGCCCAGCAGGACCACCAGCACGAAGGCGACCAGCAGGCCCGCAGCGACCAGCATGCGCTAGCCGGCCTTGTCGGGCGGCGCATCGGGCGGTGTATCGGGTGTCTTGCCCGCCAATCCCGACAGCAGCCCACCCTGCCCCTCGGGCCGCTCTGGGCCGTACCAGTCCTCGTTCCGGGTGGCGTACATGGTGAAGGCGATGGCGAAGAAGGCCAGCGTTGACCCGGCCAGCAGCGCATAATCGGCGCTTTGCAGGATCAGGTAGAGCACCGCGTAAAGCAGCGTCAGCATCGCCGCCAGGACCAGCGTGCGCCGCCCCAGCCCCAGCCCCAGCGCGCCGAACATGGTCAGAAGCGCCACGGTCGCCCCCGCCGACAGAAGATAGGCCGGGCCAAAGCCGATCTGCTCGGCATAGGCCACCATCAGCAGGACGAAGACCGACTGCGCCAGCCCGATCAGGATGTATTGCACCGGATGCGCGGGCCGCCCCTGCCGGTTCTCGATCAGAAGCACCGTCAGGAAGGTCAGCGCGATGAACAGGATGCCGTAGCGCGCCGCGCGATAGGCCTTCTGGTAGAAGTCGTTGGGCTGGAAGAAGCGCACGCCGAAGGCTTCGTTCCGGGCGGCCTGGTCGTAGTCCTCTCGCGCGATCTGCGGCAGGGCACGCGCCAGGTGCGGGATCGTCCAGCGCGCGGAGAACCCGTCGTCGGATACCTCGGAGCCGTCGGGCAAAAAGGCGCCGCCGAAACTGGGGTGCGGCCAGTCGCTGGCGATCGTGACGCGGCTGTCGCGACCCACCGGCGCCAGGAAAAGCGACTGCGCCCCGTTGAAGCCCAGCGCAAGGCGATACTCCTGCACCGGGCGCGGGTCGCCCACGAGGGCGAAGATGCCTCCCGTGGGCCCGCCCGCCGCGCGCGGTTCCAGCGCGGCCTCTGTGCCGTCGACGGTCAGCCGCGCGGCCCCGCGCAGCGCCCGGTTCGACGTCAGGCTCAGGTGGAACTCGGCCTCCGCCCAGAGGATGCGCTCGCCCTCGGACAGAAGCGCCTCTGCCCCCGCCAGCCCGAAGGTCGCGCGGATGTCGGCCTCGGCGCTGTAGACGGGCACGCGGAAAAGGCCCCGATGGCGGATTTCGGTCGTGGTGGCCAGGTCCGCGTCGAAGGCATCGGGAAAGACATGGACGGGCGCCTTCCAGCCGGTCTCGGTTACCTCGAAGGTCTGCACCTCGACCTCGCCGGTCTCGGCGTTGCGGACCTCGCGCCGTTCGGTGCGGGTGACGGGGCCGACGACCGGCAACACCAGCATGGGACCCGACAGCGACTGGATGCCGCCCCACTCCTGCCCGACGCTGTCCACCGTCTGGCGGCTGTAGTCGGCACGGCTGTCGATGACCTCTCCGGCGAGGAAGAGGGGAATGAACATCAGAAGGGCCAATAGCCCCACGATGAAGAACCGGACACCCGCCGACCGTGTCATGCCACCCCCTCACGCAAAGCGCCGCGCCGTCAGCATGACGGGCGCGGCGCAACGATGCAATGCGGGGCATGCTATAATTACGGGGACACTACTTGGCCTGCTGCTCGGCACGCCTGCCCGCGCGCCGCGGTTCGATTGAGCCGCTTTCGCTTCCAGTCTAGAGGGATTCCCACAGTGAACTGGAGAGAACTATTGAAGCTGGCAGACGAGTGGATTGATCGAATCCTAAAGCTCTTCCGGCTTATCGAGCTTTGCGTCAGGATGTTTGGTCCATAGTTCGCGCCTAGAAAACTCATGGGCCGGCTCCCTGGAACCGGCCCATGAACCAAATCACACGTGCCGTTCCACCATCATCCGCTTGATCTCGGCAATCGCCTTGGCCGGGTTCAGCCCCTTGGGGCAGGTCTTGGCGCAGTTCATGATCGTGTGGCAGCGGTACAGCTTGAACGGGTCCTCGAGGTCGTCCAGCCGCTCGCCGGTCGCCTCGTCGCGGCTGTCGATGATCCAGCGATAGGCGTGCAGCAGCGCGGCGGGGCCGAGGTAGCGGTCGCCGTTCCACCAGTAGCTGGGGCAGGACGTCGAGCAGGAGGCGCACATCACGCATTCATAGAGGCCGTCGAGCTTCTTGCGATCCTCGATGGACTGGCGCCATTCGTGTTCCGGGCGCTGGGTCTTGGTTTCCAGCCACGGCATGATGGAGGCGTGCTGGGCGTAGAAATGGGTCAGGTCGGGGATCAGGTCCTTGACCACGGGCATGTGCGGCAGGGGATAGATCTTCACGTCGCCCTTGATCTCGTCCATCCCGAAGATGCAGGCCAGCGTGTTGCCGCCGTCGATGTTCATCGCGCAGGAGCCGCAGATGCCCTCGCGGCAGGACCGGCGGAAGGTCAGCGTCGGGTCGATCTCGTTCTTGATCTTGATGAGCGCGTCCAGAACCATCGGGCCGCAGGTGTCCATGTCGACGAAATAGGTGTCGACGCGGGGGTTCTCTCCCGTGTCCGGGTCCCAGCGGTAGATGCGGAAGGTGCGCAGGTTCTTCGCGCCCTCGGGCTTGGGCCAGGTCTTGCCCTTGCGGATGGTGGAATTCTTGGGAAGCGTGAATTGAACCATGTCTCGTCCTACCCCGCCTTACAGCGAGCCTCCGATCGTGATGCCGATTGTGGGCGGCGCGGGCTCTCCCGCCATGACGCGCGCCACGCAGTCGGCCATGAACTCTTCCTCGGTCTGCGGGTTCAGCAGCCGGTTCGTCAGGGTCAGCGAGGCCTCTGCCGCGCCACCCGTCGATCCGATGCCGATCCCGACCGTGCCGCCGATGCCGTCGGCCAGCCCCGCCTCGTCACGGCAGATGTCGGTCGCCCGCTCCACCGTCATCGGCTGGGGCGCACACCCCAGCAACAGGCCAAGACCGCCGATGGCCACCGCCAGCCTCAATAGACCCGCGCCTTGGGCGCGATCCTCTTCAGGTCGATCCCGCCCTCGTTGTGGCCCATCAGCGGGTTCAGGTGCACCGGGCGATAGTCCAGTTCGACCTTGCCGTTGACCCAGGCCAGCGAGTGCTTGCGCCAGTTCTCGTCGTCGCGGTCTGGATAATCCTCGTGCGCGTGCGCGCCCCGGCTTTCCTTGCGGGCCTCGGCGCTGACGATGGTGGCCAGCGCGTTCGGCATCAGGTTGGTCAGCTCCAGCGTTTCCATCAGGTCGCTGTTCCAGATCATCGAGCGGTCGGTAACGGCCACGTCGTCCATCTTGCCGGCGACCGCGTACATCTTCTCGACACCCTCGGCCAGCGTCTTGTCGGTGCGGAACACCGCCGCGTCGGCCTGCATCGTGGTCTGCATCTCCAGCCGCAATTCGGCGGTGGACACGGTGCCCTTGGCGTGGCGCAGCCCGTCGAAGCGGTCCAGCGCCTTGTCGAGGCTCGCCTGGTTCAGCGTGGGGTTCGGGGCGTTCGGGTCCACGATCTGGCCCGCCTTGATCGCTGCGGCGCGACCGAACACCACAAGGTCGATCAGGCTGTTGGAGCCCAGCCGGTTCGCGCCATGCACGCTGGCGCAGCCCGCCTCGCCCACGGCCATCAGGCCGGGCGCGATGGCGTCCGGATTGTCCTTCGTGGGGTTCAGCACCTCGCCCCAGTAATTCGTCGGGATGCCGCCCATGTTGTAATGCACCGTCGGCAGCACCGGGATCGGCTCCTTGGTGACATCGACGCCCGCGAAGATCCGCGCGCTTTCCGAAATGCCGGGAAGCCGTTCGGCCAGCGTTTCCGGCGGCAGGTGGTTCAGGTGCAGGTGGATGTGGTCCTTGTTCGGCCCCACGCCCCGGCCCTCGCGGATCTCGATGGTCATGCAGCGGCTGACGACGTCGCGGCTTGCAAGGTCCTTGTAGGTGGGCGCATAGCGCTCCATGAACCGCTCGCCTTCCGAGTTGGTGACGTATCCGCCCTCACCCCGCGCGCCCTCGGTGATGAGGCAGCCGGCGCCGTAGATGCCGGTGGGGTGGAACTGCACGAACTCCATGTCCTGAAGCGGCAGGCCGGCCCGCGCGATCATGCCCCCGCCGTCGCCGGTGCAGGTGTGCGCGCTGGTGGCGCTGAAATAGGCGCGGCCATAGCCGCCGGTGGCCAGAACGACCATCTTGGCATTGAAGACGTGGATCGTGCCGTCGTCCAGCTTCCAGGCCACGACGCCCTGGCAGACGCCGTCCTCGGACATGATGAGGTCGATCGCGAAATACTCGATGAAGAACTCGGCGTTGTTCTTCAGCGACTGGCCGTAGAGCGTGTGCAGGATCGCGTGGCCGGTGCGGTCGGCGGCGGCGCAGGTGCGCTGCACCGGCGGGCCTTCGCCGAACTCGGTCGTGTGGCCGCCGAAGGGGCGCTGGTAGATCTTGCCGTCCTCGGTCCGCGAAAACGGCACGCCGTAATGCTCCAGCTCGTAGACGGCCTTGGGCGCCTCGCGCGCCAGGTATTCCATCGCGTCGGTGTCGCCCAGCCAGTCCGACCCCTTGACGGTGTCGTACATGTGCCACTGCCAGTGGTCGGGGCCCATGTTCCCAAGGCTCGCCGCGATGCCGCCCTGCGCGGCGACCGTGTGCGAGCGGGTGGGGAACACCTTGGTCACGCAGGCGGTCTTCAGACCCTGCTCGGCCATGCCCAGCGTGGCGCGCAGGCCGGAGCCGCCCGCGCCCACCACCACAACGTCATAGGTGTGCGTTTCGTAGTCGTATGCAGCCATTCCCAGCTCCAATCCTCAAAGCGCGATGCGGGCGAGCGCGAAAAGCCCCGTCGCCGCAGCGGCATAGCTCAGGCAGATGGTCCCGATGATCAGCACCTTGCGGGTCAGCCCGCCGGTGTAGTCCTCGATCAGGACCTGCGCCCCGTTCTTGAAGTGCATGAACCCGACAACCAGCGTCAGCGCCGCGACGATCGCCGGGAAGGGCCGGGCGAAATGGGCGACCACAGCCTCGTGCGGCTCGCCCAGCATCGGGCCGAAGGTGAAGACGAACAGCGGCACAAGGATCAGAAGACCCACCGAACTGACGGTCATCGACCAGAAATGTTCGGTGCCCGTCTTGGCCGATCCAAGGCCGGTGGCGCGCTTGCGGTCGGTTACGAATGCCATCCCGGCCTCCTCAGACAATGGCCACGGTCAGGACGGTCAGCACGACCGATCCGATCAGGCAGGCCCAGCCCAGCTTCTCGGCGGTGGGCAGGTCCAGCCCGCGCCCGGTGTCCCAGATCAGGTGCCGGACACCCGCCAGCGTGTGATACCACAGCGCCAGCACCGAAAGCGTCATCACCAGGTCGCCGAACCATGACGTGATCACGCCGTCCGCGATGGCGAAATACTCGGGCGAACTGGACGCGGCCAGCAGCCACCAGACGATCAGCAAGGCGCCCACGATCAGCGCGTTGCCTGTAATCCGGGTCAGGATGGACGTGATTGCCGTAAGCGGCATCCTGTAAATCTGAAGATGGGGCGACAGGGGCCGGTTGCCCCGGTTCACATCGGCCATGATGCGTCCTTCCGTCTTGCGCCGGTCTTGATCGCGAATCTCTTAGCAGCTTCATCGCCCGTGTCACGACGCAGTCGGGAATTTTTGCCCGATACGGGTCATGATGTCGCGAGATAGGCCCCATTTGTGATCACAGCCCCGAAAAGCGTGATCACATCTCGGCCCGGCGCTACGGGGCCACGCTTGCCAGATAGTCCGCGAATTCCACGCACATGATGATCTCGCGGTAGTTCGGATCGTAGAAGGCATTGGGTTCGCCGCAGTTTTCCACCACCACGTCGATTTCCTCGGGCAAGGAGAGCACCGCGTTCAGCGCCTGAACCTCGCGCCGCACGATCTCGGCCGTCAGCCGCGCGTCCAGCCCAAGCCGGCCCCGCACCTTGAAGCGCATCGTCTCTCCGGCCCCGGCGTCGTACAGGTCGTCCAGCACGGGCCCCCAGCTTTCGCTGGCCAGCTGGTACTCCTCGACGCAATAGGTGGCCCGCTGGTCCGGAAGCCCCAGCCCGCGCGCAAAGCTCCTCCGCCCGCCGGGATCTGCGCCGTAGAACAGGCACACCATCGTGTAGAACCGCTGCAGGTCGGGACCATGGGTATCCCACCAGGCCACGTCCCGGGCGTTGATCCGGTCCGGATCGGACGCGCCCCGCATCCCCAGCGCCGCCGACCAGGCGATGTCGCGGGCCGATTCCTCGGTGAAGTTCTCGTGCACCATCAGGATCGACAGCACGTCCGCCGCGTCCTCTTCCTGACCGAAGATGGGCAGGCGCAGCACGTCGACCAGCGCATGGGCAAACTCGTGATAGAAGATCGCGATCAGGTTGGCCGCGACGAACTCGTCCAGGTTCAGGTCGCGCGTCTCGGCCCGCGCCGTTCCCGACGACAGGCAAAGGGCTAGGGCAAGGCAGGCAGCACGGATCATGACGGTATTGGGGGCCACACACCCACAGCCGTCAAGCCCGTTCCGCGCGCCAGCCGCCTAAAGCGGCATCAACGCCCAGTAGTCGAGGTCGAGCAGCACCTCGGGCAGGTACTTGCCGTCCTCGCCCCGCAGCGCAAAGGCCGCGCCCCGGGTCGCCACCAGCCGCAGGCGGATCGCGCCGACCCCCGGCGCGGGCGTCATCGCCTTGTCCAGCACCTCGGACCAGGCGCGCACCGTGTCGCCCGCGAAACAGGGGTTCGCGTGCGCCCCGGCGTTCAGCCCCGCGATCATCTGCGCGTTCGCCAGCCCGTTGAACGACAGCGCCCGCGCCAGGCTGATGACATGCCCGCCATAGATCAGCCGCCGCCCGTCCTCGCGCGCGCTGGCGTCGAAATGCACCTTGGCGGTGTTCTGCCACAGCCGCGTCGCGACCATGTGCTCGGCTTCCTCGATCGTCACGCCGTCCACGTGATTGATGGTCTCGCCCACCGCGTAATCGGCCCAGCTGTGCCGCTCTCCGGCCAGCTTGAAATCGTATTGCGAGAAGTCCAGCCCCTCGGGCACCACCAGATCCCCGGCATCCACCGCCGGCGCCAGGTCTGGCACCACCGTCTCGGGCGCCGGCGCCTCGGGATCGCGCTTGCGCACCATCACCCAGCGCACATAGCTCAGCACCGGCTCGTCCCACTGGTTGAGCCCCGTGGTCCGCACCCAGACGACGCCGCTCTTCCCGTTCGAGTTCTGCTTCAGCCCGATCACCTCGGACACCGCGCGCAGCGTGTCGCCCGGCCAGACCGGCCGCAGCCAGCGCCCCTCGGCATAGCCGAGGTTCGCCACCGCGTTCAGCGAGATGTCGGGAACGGTCTTGCCGAAGACCAGGTGAAACGCCGCCAGATCGTCGATGGGCGAACGGTCAAGCCCGCAGGCCTCGGCGAAACTGTCCGAGGAATAGATCGCGTGCCGGGCGGGATAAAGCGCGTGATACAGCGCACGCTCTCCTCCCGAAACGGTGCGCGGCACCGCATGGGCGATCTCCTGGCCCAGGCGGTAATCCTCGAAGAACAGTCCGGCGTTGGTTTTCGACATTCAAAGCGACCCCAGCTTGACCTCGGGGTCATAGGGCCCCTCGACATCCTTCACGACGGCCTGGGCACAGCGCATCACGCCGCTGGCCGCGTCATAGGCATAGGCCGGGTCGCCATAAAGCTCCCAGCCCTTCGACAGGGCCTCCGTCACCTTGTGACAGAAGGCCGACGAATCCTCGTGCGTCAGCAGACGATAGGCCCGCATCACGTCACCCGAACGGCCAGGGGCCAAGCAGCCCATGCAGCAGCGCGACGACGATGAACACCACGACGCCACCGACGATGGCCATGATTTCCTTTTTCACGGGCACCGGCGGGTTCTTTTCCCACGGTCCCTTGCTCAGAACCGAGATCTCCACCAGCGACCAGGCCAGCAACCCGCCGAACAGGATCAGCGATTCCAGGTCGCCGTTGGGCAGGATGTGCGCAAAGGCCCAGACAGCAAAGCCCGTCAGCTGCGGATGCCGGATCACCCGCGTGATCCCCGTCTTCATCCCGCTGGCCGCGTAAAGATAGAAGGCGAACAGCGTCAGCAGGTTGTTGATCCCCGCCATCGCGGGCGACCGGCCCCACCAGACCGGCCCGCTGGCCGTCTTGTAGCCGATCACCATCAGCACCACCGACACCAGCAGCGCCACCGCCACCATGCCCTTGCCCGGATCGCCCAGGCGGGCCCGCGCATCCGGCGCGATGCGCTTGAACAGATGCGCTGCCCACCACAGCGCGACCCCGAGAATCAGCCAGATCATGACTTCGCGTCCTTCTCCATGCGCGCGATGACCTCGGCGCGCGCGATCAGGGCGCGGGCGACGGCCACGTGCAGGTTTTCCACGATTTCACCCTCTAGCACGGCGACGCCCTGTCCGGCAGCCTCTGCCGCCTCGAAGGCCTCGATTTGCCGGCGCGCCAGGTCCAGCTCTGCCGGATCGGGGGCGAAGACCGCGTTGGCGACCGCCAGTTGCGCCGGGTGGATCAGCGTCTTGCCGTCAAAGCCCAGCGCGCGGCCCTGTTCGCATTCCGCCCGCAGCCCGTCCTCGTCGCGGAAGGCGTTGTAGACCCCGTCCACCGCCACGATGCCCGCCGCCCGCGCACCAAGCAGCGCCATCTGAAGGCTCGTCATCAGCGCCAAGCGGTCACCGCCGGTGCGGCAACCGATGTCCTTGGCCAGGTCGTTGGTGCCCAGCACAAAGCCCTGCATGGCCGGATGTGCCGCGATCGCCGCCGCGTTCAGAACACCCAGCGGCGTCTCGATCATCGCCCAAAGCGGGGTGTCCGGTGCCAGCGCGGCGGCCGCAGCCAGGTCCGCGACGCCGTTCACCTTGGGCAAGAGGATCGCATCCGCGCCCCGCATCGCCGCGATGTCCGCCGCGCCCCAGGGCGTCGTCAGCCCGTTGACCCGCGCGATGCGGGTGCGCGGCCCATAGCCACCTTCGGCCAGCGTCGCGGCAAGCTGATCGCGCGCGGCCTCCTTGGCATCGGGGGCAACCGCGTCCTCCAGGTCGAAGATGATCGCATCCGCCGGAAGGCCGCGCGCCTTGTCCAGCGCGCGCGCATTCGATCCGGGGATATAAAGAACCGACCGGAAGGGGCGTGCCGCAACGTCCATGATTCTGTCTCCGCGCAATATTATTGCGCCAGCCATCACAATTCGCACCATTTCCGCAACCCCGAAAATGCTGCGCCGCAGAAACCGCGAACGCTCTGTTAACCAATTTCTGAGACACCGGGCACAGGCTTTTCCCCACGCGGGCCACAAGGGCCCCACCCCAAGCGAAAGGCTTCACGATGACCCGGCTTCTCTCTGCGCTTGCGCTTTCGGCCGCCTGCCTTCCCGTCCTGCCCGCCGCCGCGCAGGGCAATCCCAACTGCGCCGACCGCGCGCAGGTGCTGCAGCGCCTGGCCTCGACCTATGGCGAAAGCCGCCAGTCGGTGGGCCTTGCCGCCAACAACACCGTGGTGGAACTCTTCGCCTCGGCGGAAACCGGCAGCTGGACGATCACCGTCACCCTGCCCTCGGGCCTGACCTGCCTTGTGGCCGCGGGACAGGGCTATGAACATGTCGGCGAAACCCTTGTCGGCGGCGAGGACGCCTGAGCTACAGCGCGTCCCAGATCAGCTTCAGCCCCGCGCCGACCAGGAACACGTAGGTCAATCCGAAGAACACCCGTTCCGGCACGGCGCGGTGCGCCCAGACCCCCAGGAAAACCCCCGCCACCGCCACCGGCGCCAGGAGCACGTTGGCCCAAAGGCTGTCGCGGGTGATGATGCCAAGCCCCGCATAGGGCCCGATCTTCATCAGGTTGATGATCCAGAACACCACGACCGTCGTCGCCTGGTATTCCGTCTTGGTGATCCGCCGCGACAACAGGTAGACCGCCGCCACCGGCCCGCCCGCATGGCTGACGAAGGTGGTGAACCCCGCCCCCGCGCCCGTCACGATCCCCGCGACCGTCCCCATTTCCCGCGCCGGCGGGCGGATCCATCCCCGCGCACGTCCGACCTGAAACACCACGAACCCGATCGAGATCGCCCCGATCAGGAACCGGAACAGGTCGGGATCGGCCACCCGCCACAGCGCCAGCCCCAACAGCACCCCCGGCACGCTGCCGATCAGAAGCGCCCGCGCCGAGGGCCAGTGCCAGCGCCCCCAGTAGGGCCGGAGCGCGCTGAAATCCATCAGCATCAAGAGCGGCAGCATCAGCCCCAGCGCTACCGCGGGGTCGAGAATCAGCGCCAACGCGGGCGTCGCCGCAAAGGATGCACCGGACCCGAACCCGCCCTTGGAAATGCCCGCGAAAAGCACCGCCGGCACCGCCACCGCGAAAAAGACAAGGTCAAGCGTCATCGGCGATCCGGCCCCCAATTCCCCGTTTCGCAAAAGCTTTACAAGACTTGTGCCGCCGCCGGAACGCGCGTCCCCATGCCGCGCCGCAGCGCAGCGCCCTTGCGCGATGCCTTCCGACGCACTACGCAGCCCGCGTCATACAACGGACCGGAGACCCAACATGGCCAGACCCAAGATCGCGCTCATCGGCGCGGGACAGATCGGGGGCACGCTCGCCCATCTCGTCGCGCTGAAAGAGTTGGGCGACGTGGTTCTCTTCGACATCGCCGACGGCGTGCCGCAGGGCAAGGCGCTCGACATCGCGGAATCGGGCCCCTCCGAAGGCTTCGACGCCACGCTCAAGGGCACGACCGACTATGCCGACATCGCCGGCGCCGACGTCTGCATCGTGACGGCCGGTGTTCCCCGCAAGCCGGGGATGAGCCGCGACGACCTTCTGGGCATCAACCTCAAGGTCATGAAGTCGGTCGGCGAAGGCATCAAGGCCCACGCCCCCGACGCCTTTGTCATCTGCATCACCAACCCGCTCGACGCGATGGTCTGGGCCCTGCGCGAGTTCTCGGGCCTGCCCCACGCCAAGGTCTGCGGCATGGCCGGCGTTCTGGACAGCGCCCGCTTCCGCCACTTCCTGTCGCTGGAATTCGACGTGTCGATGAAGGACGTCACCGCCTTCGTCCTGGGTGGCCACGGCGACACCATGGTGCCGCTGACCCGCTACTCCACCGTCGCCGGCATCCCGCTGCCCGACCTGGTGCAGATGGGATGGACCAGCCAGGAAAAGCTCGACGCCATCGTGCAGCGCACCCGTGACGGCGGCGCCGAGATCGTCGGCCTCCTGAAGACGGGAAGCGCGTTCTACGCGCCGGCCACCAGTGCCATCGAAATGGCCGAGGCGTATCTCAAGGACCAGAAGCGCCTTCTGCCCTGCGCCGCCTGGTGCGACGGCGAATTCGGGCTCAAGGGCATGTATGTGGGTGTTCCCACCGTGATCGGCGCCGGCGGGATCGAGCGGATCGTCGACATCAAGCTCAACAAGGACGAGCAGGTGATGTTCGACAAGTCGGTCGATGCGGTGAAGGGCCTGGTCGAGGCCTGCAAGGGCATCGACGAAACCCTCGCCTGATCCGAACCGACCGCAAGACATCGGGGCGCCCGCACCGGGCGCCCTTTTTTGTTGCAAGCTGCGACTGAGTCGGGCCAGTGTACACAAAGGAATACCGAATTCCGCACCGGGCGGACGCCTTTTGTGATCACACCCCGAAAACGTGTGATCACAAATAGCGGAAAACCCGGTCAAGACGCCGCATTTCGGGCAAAAACCCTGTATTCCCGTTTCGTCCCTGTGCCACTACGGCTGAAACACGGACAAACGGGACAGCATTCCATGAACATCCACGAGTATCAGGCCAAGGCGCTTCTGCGCGACTATGGCGCGCCGGTGTCCGACGGGCGCGCGGTGATGCGCGCCGAAGAGGCCAAGACGGCCGCGGGCGCGCTCGACGGGCCGCTCTGGGTCGTCAAGGCGCAGATCCACGCCGGCGGCCGCGGCAAGGGCAGCTTCAAGGAGGCCGACGCAGGCGAAAAGGGCGGCGTCCGCCTCGCCAGGTCGGTCGAGGAAGCCGCCGAAGAGGCCAAGCGCATGCTGGGCCGCACGCTCGTGACGCACCAGACCGGCCCGGCGGGCAAGGTCGTCAACCGCATCTACATCGAGGATGGCTCGGG
>JAUIIC010000083.1 GCA_030431935.1 Alphaproteobacteria bacterium
GGCGGGGGACGACACGGACACGACGGACGAGGACAGCGTTCTGACCGGGGCGGTCCTGGGCAATGACACGGACGTGGAGGGCGATGCGCTGAGCGTCACTTCCGTCACCACCGACGTCGACGGCGAGCCGACCGACCACCCGGTGGGCAGCCCGATCGAGCTGGCCTCGGGCGCCACGCTGACGGTGAACGCGGACGGGACCTACGACTACGACCCGAACGGGGCGTTCGAGAGCCTCGGCGCGGGCGACGAGGCGGGGGAGACGTTCTCCTACACGATCTCGGACGGGAACGGCGGGACGAGCACGGCTTCGGTGACGATCACGATCACCGGGGTGAACGACGCGGTCCAGGTGTCCACCGAAGACTTCGCGCCGGTGCCGGAGGGGGATGTCGGGGTCTTGTCGAACGTGGTGTTCGATCTGAACGACGTGCTGACGGCGAGTGATGTGGATGCGGGCGACGTGCCGGCGATCGACCCGGACTCCGTCCAGGTGGCGGTGGCGCCGGGCAGCGACAGCACGCAGGTTGCGTTCCTGGTGCAGGGCAGCACGCTGGTGGTCGACACGGCGAATTACGACAGCCTTGCCGAGGGGCAATCCGCCCTGTTCGAGGTGACGTTCGATGTCGTCTCGGGTGACGAGCGGGTGACGCAGAGCACCACGATAGAGATCACCGGCGTGAACGACGACCCCGTGGCGAACGACGACACGCCCTCGACCGGCGAGGACACGGGCCTGGTCGGCAACGTGCTGGGCAACGATGGCGACGTGGACAACGGCGACGTGCTGAGCGTGACCGGCTTTTCGCTGACGGTGGACGAGGTGCCGCAGGACTTTGCCCCGGGCGATACCGTGACGCTGGATTCGGGCGCGACGCTGACGCTGAACGCCAACGGCAGCTTCGGCTTCGATCCCGCCGGCGCGTACGACCATCTCGCCCCCGGCGAGACGGCGCAGGAGACCTTTACCTACGAGGTGTCGGACGGCAACGGCGGTACCTCGGAGGCGACGGTCACGATCACGGTGAACGGGGTGAACGACGCGCCCGTCAGCCCCGACATCACCGTCGAGGTCAACTCGGGCGACACGCTGGAGGGCACGCTGACAGCCACGGACGTGGACAACCCCGAGGGCGACCTGAGCTTTTCGCTGGTCGGCACGGCGGGGGGTGCGACGGTCGTCGTCAATCCGGACGGCACCTACAGCTATACCCCGGCGGCAGAGTTCATCGGGGTCGACACCTTCGATGTCGAGGTCAGCGACGGCACGTCCACCAGCACCGTGACGGTCACGGTCGAGGTGGGCGACGACGGGTCGGACACGCCCGGCGCCGAGGGCCTGACGCTGGATATCGCGACCGAGGCGACGCCGGATGCGCCCGCGGGCAACGTGGACATCGGGCTGAGCGGGGCGGGTGTCACGCCGATCAACATCGTCTTCGCGCTGGATGCCTCGGGCAGCATCGGGTCGTCCAACTGGAACGTGATGCTTCAGAACGTGGCCGCGGCGCTCGACGTTCTGGCGGAGCAGTTCGACGGGGTCGAGGGCGCCGACGTGCAGGTGTCGATCATCCGGTTCGCGTCGGATGCGGTGACGGTGATCGAGTTCACCGACCTGACCTATGATCCGGTGACAGGGGAATCGAACCTGCACGATGCGATCGAGGCCATCGCCTTTACCGGGGGCGGCACCGACTGGGGCGATACTTTTGTCGAGGCCGAGGCGCAGTTCCTGACCCAGACGGATGGCGGGATCAACTATCTCTACTTCGTCACCGACGGGAACCCGACGTCGAGCTTCCAGACCGAGCTCGACAGCCTGACGGAGACGATCGACGGCCTGTCGATCTATGCCTTCGCGATCGGGTCAAGCGTGAACGAGGCCTCGCTGATCGCGATCGACAGCGTGCTGGAGCCGGGCGACGACGTGCGCTCGGCGGCGACGACGGCGGACCTGACGGCGGCTGTGCAGGACACGCCGCTGTTCAATGCGGCGCTGACCGATTTCAGCCTGTCGCTGACCGCGGATGGCGTGGACCAGGGCGTGGTCTTCTCGGGTGTCGGCGGGCCGCTGACCCAGTCCGAGGACGGTCTGAGCTATGACCTGCCCATGGCAGAGATCGACGGGCTGGAGGATGTGCTTGGCGGGCAGAACGATTTCGTGGCCACGGCCGGGTTCGACATCGACGGCGACGGCGTGACGGACGTGACGCTGGTGTCCACGGCGCGGATCGGCAAGGCCGACCAGGCGCAGGAGATTGCCGGCGGCGACGAAAGCGACCTGTTGTTCGGCAGCGACGCGGGGGACGTGATCTCTGCCGGTGCGGGCAACGACATGGTCTTCGGCTATGCCGGTGACGACGACATCGACGTGGGCACGGGCGACGAGACCGTGGACGCGGGCGCGGGCGACGACCGGGTGACCGTGGGCGAGACGATCACCGGGACGGGGGATGCCATCGACGGAGGCGCGGGGCGGGACGTTCTGGTCTTCGACTTCGCGGGCGATCTGATCGACCTTGGCGGCGGCGCCCATGCGTTGAGCGGGATCGAGGCGATCGACATGGCGAACGGCCATGCAAACACGCTGTTGCTGGATGCCGATTTCGTTCAGTCGCTGTCCGATACGCCGGATTCCGAACTGGAAGGTCTGCTGGGGGCCGCGCTTGGCGACAGCCTGACGGTCTATGGCGAGGCCGGGGACGTGGTGCAGCTGGACAGCGCCGGCGGCTTCCGCGAGAGCACCACGCATGGGCCGGTGACGGATGCCGAGGGCAACACGCTGGTGATCTACGAGATGCTGGGCGCGGGCGGCGAAGTGCTGGCGACGCTTGCGGTCGACGAGGACGTGGCGGTGCTGCCGCCGGCGGCCTGACGCGGGTCGGCGGCCTTACCTGTCCAGCGCGTGCAGGAGCGCGGTGGTCCGGCCCAGCCGGCCTGACAGCAGGCGGGACAGGATCGCGTGGAACTCTGCCGCGATCTCTGGATGCGTGCGCGCGGCGGCGTCGAGCGAGGCCCTGGTGATGACGGCGATCCTGCAAGGCGAGTCGGCCACGACCGAGGCGGTGCGCGTCGTTCCGGTGCAGAAGGCGATTTCGCCCACCACGGCGCCGGGCAGGAAGCTTGCCACCCGCGCCCCCGATCCGGTGGGGCTGCGCACCCAGGCGGACAGGCGCCCGTTTTCCAGGTAGGCAAGGCTGTCGCCCGCGTCGCCCTGGTGAAACAGGGTCTGGCCCGCGGCGAGGGTGCGGCGCTCTGCCACCAGCGGCAGGTCGAGCCCCGCCGCCCGAGAAATCAGGAGACCGAAGGCCGTGGCCGGTGGTTCACCGGGCGCATGCCCGATCCGGGTCTCGTGAAGCACGCTGTCCTCGACCGCGCCCAGGGCATCGGCGAGCGTGCGGTGCGTATCCACCGCCGACAAGACACCGGTGGCCGACAGCCTGTCGCTCACGGCACCGGACATAGCGGAAAACAGCACGTTGGCGCGCTCGCGCCGCACCATGTCGGTGATGCGCGCCATCACGTAGGCGGTCGAGACGTCCACCCCCTGAACGCGCCGGAAGTCGAGGATGAGATTGCGCAGGGGCGTGGTGCGTTTCTTCAGCTCCGACGCGACGGTCTCGTAAAGCGTGTTTGCGGTGCCGAAGAACAGGTAGCCTTCCAGTTCGAGGATCACCGTCTCCTCACCTTTGCGGGACAGGATCGCGGTGTCGGCCTCTGGGCGTTCGGTCGGCGACTGGCGCAGTCGCGCCGTCACCCGGTTGCGGATGACATTGATGCGGGAATAGGCCGCGGTGAAGAGTAGCGATGCGATGACGATGCCCGCCAGGACGGCGGTGACGAAGTCGAAGGCCAGCGTGATCGTCAGGATCACGAGGATGATGGCATAGTCGCTGCGCGGCATGGTCCGCCACGCCTCGACCAGCCAGCGCCACAACAGTTCGAACCCAAGCAGGCAGAGCACGAGCGCGAACAATCCCACAGGCAGATAGGCGATTGCCCCGAGCGCTCCGGCAAAGCCTAATGCGACGACGGACGTGGCGGCCAGGTTGGTGGTGGTCCGGGGCTCGGGCAGAAGCCGGTGCGAGACCTGGAACATCGAGGCGGAATGAAAGCCCACGAAGCCCCCGCCCGCCGCGCCGATCATGTTGGCCAGCCCCGCCGAGCGGAACTCCCGGTTGAGGTTGAAGGCGCCGCGCAGCTGAAGCTCCAGCCCGCTGATGTTCATCACCAGCGCCAGAACCGACAGTCCCGCCAGCGCCAGGAGCGTGTTCGCCTCGCCGGCGATGGCCGCGACGTCGGCTTCGCCGAGGCGTGGCAGGTCGCCTGCCGACAGCCCGCCGATGCCGGTCGGACTGGCGCCAAGCAGAAGGCCCTGCTCCATCGCACGGGCCAGCGTCATGTCGGACAGCGCGATGTAGGCGAAGAAACCGCCGGTGGTCGCGACGATCCCGAGAGCGAGGGCGACGGCGTGTGAGGTGCGCTGGGCGATCAGCGTGAGCGCAAAGCCACCCGCCACGTAGGGCCACCAGTGGCGCGCGGCCTCGGCGGTCAGCATCTCGGGTCCCGAGGCGCCGCCGGGCACCGCCAGTCCGGCGCCCCGGATCAGAAAATAGACCCCGGTGGCGGCGAGGAAGCCGCCGACCACCGGATAGGGAATGAACTTGGCGCTGGGACCAAGCCGCGCGCGGCCGAGGAGCAGAAGCACGAGGCCGGACAGGAAGGTCGCTGTCATGATGAACAGAACGGCAGTGGCGAAGAGCGTCGCGTCGTTCGCCCCGGCCATGCCCGCAACGAGGCTCGAGACACCCACAGATGTCATGACCACGGGAGCTGACTGACTGCCCCACTAGACGCCGCGCACGCTGCTGGCGTAGGTGGCGGTCAGCCCGTAGACGACCGATCCGAACAGTGCCATCGAGAGACCGATGGGCCGGTGCGGTTCCAGCGGGCCAGAGAAGACGACGCTGACATAGGACGTGGTCACGATCAGCGACAGAAGCCCGATCAGAAGCCCCACGATCGCCGCCTGCCAGACACTTCGGTCAAGAGACGAAGAAATTGACAAAAGCGAATCCACTCGCCGACCCAATACGTTGCCGGGAAACATACGTATTTGGCGGATCGGGTAAACCTGTAAGCGGTGTCGGTGCGCATGGTGCCCGAAGGTGGCGGGCACCTTTACTCCCCTCCGCTTTCGGCCCATCCTGTGACGGCGCAAACCAGGGGGACGTGATGTCGCGACATGACCAGTACAACGAGGACGTGGCCGGCCGCGCCAACGTCGAGGATACCCCGGAGCTGCTGGCCTATTACGACGACCTGTCGAAGAAGGGTGCCGGCGCGCTCTGGACCGTGGCCAACAAGATCGAGCCGTGGGAGCCGAAGTCGTCCAGCGTCCCGATGATCTGGCGCTATGCCGACCTGCGTGCCGACGTGCTGCGCTCTGTCGACCTGGTGACGCCGGAAAAGGCCGGGCGGCGGGTGATCTACCTCGACAACCCCGGACGGTCGGACGTGGCGGCGGCGGTGGGCTGGATCTATGCCGGGCTTCAGGTGATGCACCCCGGAGAGCAGGCCAGCGCGCACCGCCATTCCGCAAGCGCGATCCGCTTCATCATTGAGGGCCACGGCGCCTATACGGTGGTGGACGGCCACAAGATGACACTGGGCGCGAACGATTTCGTCCTGACCCCGAACGGCACCTGGCACGAGCACGCGGTCGAGGCCACCGGCACCCCCTGCATCTGGCAGGACGGTCTGGACATCCCCTTCGTCAACGCGATGGAGGCCAATTTCTACGAGGTTCACCCCAACCTGACGCAGGCCGTCGCCTACCCGGTGGACGACATGACCAAGACCTGGGGCAACCCTGGCCTGACCCCCGGCGGCGGGGCCTGGGACAAGGGCTACAGCCCAATGTTCAAGTACGAATGGGACCGCACCTACGAAGCGCTGTTCAACCTGTCCGGCGCGACGGATGGATCGCCGTTCGACGGGGTGCTGATGGAATACGTGAACCCGGTGACGAACGGGCCTGTCATGCAGACGCTGGGCGCGTCCATGCAGATGCTGCGGCCCGGCGAGAGGACGCGCGCGCATCGCCACACCGGCAGCTACCTCTACCAGGTGTGCAAGGGATCGGGGCATTCCATCGTCGACGGCAAGCGCTTCGACTGGACCGAACGCGACATCTTCTGCGTGCCAAGCTGGGCCTGGCATGAACACGCCAACGCATCGGACACAGAGGACGCCTGCCTTTTCTGCCTGAACGACCTGCCGGTGATGCGGGCGCTGGGGCTCTACCGGGAAGAGGCGTTCGGAGACAATGGCGGGCACCAGCCCGTCGCCGCCTGAGGAGAAAGACATATGAAGCTTGTGACCTTCCGCGCGGGCGTCGAGGGCCCGGCCCGGCTGGGCGTGATCCTTGACGACCTGGTGATCGACACCGGCGCGCTTGGCGAGGCCATGGGCGCGCCGCTGCCCGAACGGATGCTGGACCTGATCGACCTGGGGCACGCGGGCGTGCGGCTGGTGCAGGCCGCGCTCGCCGACCAGGACGGCGCCTGGCCGATGGGCGTGGCGCGGCCCCTGGCCAATGTCACGCTGCTGGCGCCGATCCCGCAGCCGCGCAAGAACATCTTCGGCATCGGCCTGAACTATGCCGAGCATGTCGAGGAAAGCGCGCGCTCGCTGGACACGGCCAAGGAAATGCCGTCGCAGCCGGTGATCTTTTCCAAGCCGCCCACCACGGTGATCGGCCCCGGCGACCCGGTGCAGCACAACGCCGCGATCACGCAGCAGCTGGACTGGGAGGTGGAGCTTGCCGTGATCGTGGGCGCCCGCGCCACCCGCGTGGCCGAGGCCGACGCGATGGCGCATGTCTTCGGCTACTCGGTGATGATCGACATCTCGGCGCGCGACAACCGCCGCTCGGGCCAGTGGATCTATTCCAAGGGGATGGACAGCTATGCGCCCTTCGGTCCCTGCATCGTGACCGCGGACGAGGTGGCGGACCCGCACGGGCTGGACCTGTGGCTGACGGTGAACGGGGTGGAAAAGCAGAACTCGAACACCCGGCACATGTATTTCAAGATCCCCACGCTGATCTCTGACCTCAGCCAGGGCATCACGCTGGAGCCGGGCGACATCATCGCCACCGGCACGCCCGAGGGCGTGGGTGCGGGCCGCGATCCGCAGGAATGGCTGTGGCCGGGCGACGTGATCGAATGCGGGGTGGAAGGGATCGGCACGCTGCGCCACCCGGTCGTCGCCTCGGGCCCCGCCGGGACCGGCGGCAAGCGCGGCTGAGGCGCGGGTGAGCGCGGGGCCTTCGACCACGGTTCATGCGGCGCTGGCCGCGGGGCTGAAGGCGCAGGGCGTCGGCACTCTGTTCGGCCTGTTGGGCGATGCGAACCTGTTCCTCGCCGACGCCTTCGTGCGAGCCCAGGGCGGGCGCTTCGTGCCCGCCACGCACGAGGCCGCGGCGGTGCAGATGGGCCTGGGCCATGCGGATGCCACGCGCGAGGCCGCCGCGGTGACGATCACCCACGGGCCCGCGGTGACGAACGCGTTGACCTCGCTGGTGGCGGGGGTGAAATCCACCCTGCCGCTGGTGCTGCTGGCCGGCGACACGCCCGCGCGCGACCCGAACCACCCGCAGGCCGTGCCGCAGCGGATGCTGGCCGAGACGCTGGGCGTGGGGTTCGTCCAGCTGCGCAGCCCGGCGACCGCCTGCGAGGACCTGCACACCGCCTTTCGCCGCGCAAGGGCCGAGCGCCGCCCGGTGATGCTGAACATGCCGGTGGAGTTCATGTGGGAGCAGACCACGGTGACCCCGCCGCCGCGCGCGCTGCCGCCCACGCCGGTCCTGCCCGCCGACGAGGGCCCGCTGGAGGAGGCGGTGGGCATCATCGCCGCCGCGCGCCGCCCGCTGGTGCTGGCCGGGCGCGGGGCGCTGCACGCCCGCGAGGCGCTTGAGCGGCTGGCGGACCGGATCGGCGCACCGCTGGCCACCAGCCTCAAGGGCTCGGCCCTTTTCGCGGGGCACCCCTACGACCTTGGCGTCTGTGGCACCCTGTCGACCCCGGCGGCGGCAGAGGCGATCGGGGCGGCCGATTGCATCGTCTCCTTCGGCGCGGGGCTGAACCGCTTCACCACCGGGCGCGGCGCCTATGTGCAGGGCAAGCGGCTGGTTCAGGTCGATGCCGACCCGCTGCAACTGGGCCGGCGCCGGGCGCCCGACGCGGCGCTTCTGGGCGATCCGGCGCTGGTGGCCGAGCGCCTGTTGCACTGGCTGGACGCGGCCGAGATCCCCTCGTCCCGCTCCACCGACACGCTGGATCCCGCCGCGCTGTGCGCCCCGCATCCCGTGCCGTCGCCCGCGGTGGCGCCGGGCACCGTGGACCTGACAGAGGCGCTGATCCGCATCGACCGCGCGGTGCCGGCGAACCGTGTTTTCGTCACCGATGGCGGGCGGTTCATGGGCGCGGCCTGGACCCGGATCGGGGTAGAGCGGCCCGAGGATATCGTCCTGACCGTCTCGGTCGGGTCCATCGGCATGGGGATGGGCCATGCCATCGGTGCTGCCGTGGCGCGGCCCGGCCAGCCGACGCTGCTGGTCACCGGCGACGGCGGCTTCATGCTGCAGGGTCTGACGGACCTGCCGACCGCCGTGCGCGAGGCGCTGGACCTGATCGTGGTCATCTGCAACGACCAGGCCTATGGCGCGGAATACGTCCAGATGACCGACCGGCAGATGGACCCCGCGATTTCCACCTTCAACTGGCCGCCGCTGGCCGACGCCGCCCGCGCGCTGGGCTGCGAGGCGGTGCGCGTCACCGGGCCAGGGGGGCTGGAAGCCGCCGAGGCCGCCATCGCCACGCGCACGCGCCCGCTGGTGATCGAACTGATGCTCGACGCAGCACAGGTGCCGCGCCTGCAGCTCTGACGCCGCTCAGCCCGGCCCCAGCCCGCGCGCGCCCAGCCAGTCCGACAGAAGCCGCACCGCCTGCGCCAGATGCTCGGGCTGGCCCCGGTAGTAGTGGCTGGCGCCCTCGATCTTCTCATAGGTCCGGTCGGCCGAGGCGGCGGCGGCAAAGACCTCTGCCGGGTGGCTGGGCGGCACCGCGTCGTCCGCGCCGTTCTCGACCACCAGCAAGGGGGCCGACACCCGCGCGGCACAGGCCACCGCGTCGGCCCGGCTGCGCGGCGACCACTGGCTGAGCCAGGCCCGCAGCGTGGTGAAGCGCGCCATGCCCACGGGCCCCGAGTTCACCGTCTCGGGCACGCCAAGGTAACAGGTGCCCGCCGCCCGCCCGTTGGGGTCGATCGTGGGGTCGAGGAACCGGGGATCGGCCAGTGTGCGATGGACGATGAAGGAACGCTCCACCTCGGCCCCGCCGCGCGCGCGCAAGGTGGCGAGCGTGGCGTCCACCCGGTCCGTGATCCGCGCCACGCGCGCCGCCTGCGCGGCGCGGAACCGGTCGAGGAACGCCGCGTCATAGGGTGGGCGCGGCGCGTCGGGGCCGTAGAGGTCCAGCGCAGGGTCGCGCCGGTCGGGATCGTCCTCGTCCAGGACCGAGGGGTCGATCCATTCCGACAGGATGCGCGCCCGCCCGGTGTGTGCGGCGATGAAGGTGACCGCGTCCGCCGGGATCAGCCCCGCCGCCGTCAGGTCGTAGGGGTCGCCCGCCGGGGTGTCGGTCAGCGTCGGCGCCTCGGCCTGCGACTGGTAGAACAGGGCCAGCGCCCCGCCGCCCGACCAGCCCATGACGACGAGGCGCGCGTATCCCAGAACCTCCTTCGCGTGCCGGACATAGGCGCCGAGATCGGCCGCGACCTTTTCCATGACCAGTGCGGTGTCGTTGCGCGCATAGCGCGAGGCGCAGCAGATCACGTGATGGCCCGCCGCCGCGAGCGCCGCCGGCAAGGGCATCAGCGTCAGCGTCGACGCCGGGTGCATGACCAGAAGTGCGGTGTCCGACGGCGTGTCGGGCCGCAACAGCTGGCCTTCGAGGAACACGCGCCCCTGCGAGCCGACGAAGCCGTAGGTCTCGGTGAACGCCGCCCGCTCCTCGAAGCTGACGATCAGCGGGACGCGGTCAAAGCCCGCGTCAGGCATGCAGCGGGTCGACGTCGGGCGCGCGCTTGGTGCGCGACCATTCCTCCAGCACCGCGTCGGCGCGGGCGCGCAGGCTTTCGACCAGTTCGGGGGTGGAACTGTCCCAGGCCGCCTCCATCCGGTGGCCGCTGGGGTCGAAGAAATAGATCGACTGGCAGATCTTGTGGTCGGTCGGCCCGACCACGTCGATGCCGTGCGCCTCCAGCCGGGCCTTCATCGCCAGCAGCTCGTCCTTCGTGTTCACCCGCAAGGCCAGGTGCTGCACCCAGTCCGGCGTGTTGGGGTCCATCGCCATGTCGGGGCTTTCGGGCACCTCGAAGAAGGCGATGTAGCTGCCGTCGCCCATGCGAAAGAAGATGTGGATGTGCGGCGACCATTCCCCGGTCGAGGGCACCTTGTTCTCGGCCACCGCGATCTCGAACTCCAGCCCGATGACGTCGCGGTAGAACTCGGTCGTCTCCTTGGCGTCGCGGCAACGATAGGCGACGTGGTGCAGGCCCTGCAGGCTCATGTCCGGTCCTCCCCTGGCATGGTGTCTGCGGGCAGCATAGACGATTGCGGGCGCCGCGCCATGCCCCCGCGCGATATGCCTTGCGCTATGCCTTGCGCGTGAAAAGCCCGGCCAGGGGGGCGATGACCTTGCCCACCACCGGGATCAGCAGCAGCCCCACCGCCAGCCCGATCACCCCGTCGAGGCCCGCGGTCACCAGCCATTCCACCAGGCCGTTCCCGGCGCCCACCGACGCGGCGATGTCGTGGATCGCCTGGTAGGGCGGCTTCACCCCCATCTCGTAAAGCGCATGGACAAGGATCGCGCCGCCGACCCAGATCATCGCCGCCGTGCCCACGATCACCAGGAGCTTCAGGAAATAGGGCATCCCGCGCACGATCCCCTCGCCCAGCCGCCGGGTCAGGGCCAGCCGCCCCTCCGCCGCCATGTGCAGGCCCACGTCGTCGGCCTTCACGATCAGCGCCACCGCGCCGTAGACGGCCACCGTGATGATGACGCCCGCCACCGCAAGTGCGGCGGCCACCATCCAGAACGGCAGCTCCTCGGGCAGGGCTGAAAGCGTGATCGTCATGATCTCGGCGGACAGGATGAAATCGGTCTTGATCGCGCCCTTCACCTTCTTCTCTTCCAGGTGCGCGTCGATCATCTTTTCCTTCACCAGGTCCTCGGCATGGTGGTCGTGCGGGTTCAGCACGTGCCAGACCTTTTCAGCCCCCTCGAAGCACAGGTAGAACCCGCCCAGCATCAGAAGCGGCCAGATCGCCCAGGGTGCGAAGGCCGACAGGGCCAGCGCCACGGGCAGCAGGATCACCAGCTTGTTGAAGAGCGAGCCGCGCGCGATCTTCCAGACGATGGGCAGCTCGCGGTCGGCGGAAAAGCCGTGGACGTACTTCGGCGTGACGGCGGCGTCGTCGATCACCGCGCCGGCGGCCTTGGAACTGGCCTTGACCGCCTGTCCCACCACGTCGTCGACCGAGGCCGCCGCCACCTTGGCGATCGCCGCCACGTCATCGAGAAGCGCCAGAAGTCCGCTCATGCCCGTCCCCTTTCAGCCCGCGCGCACCATACCAGCCGGGCCACCGGGCACAACGGGCGAGCGCGTGGGGACGAAAGGGGTTTACGGTTGTAGGGGGGGGTAGAACTGTCTGCGCGGGAATCTGCGGGGAAAGGGTGATCTTTTGCGTTTGAGGGGTGTGTGGGCGTCTTTTCGACGCGTACTGGTCGGTGCGTTGTGTCTTGTGGGCCTGTTCGGCCTGCCCGCCCAGGCGGTGATCATCACCGTGGGCGGGGTAGATTATGACGTGGTGTTCTTCGCTAACGCCTATGACACGGCCCATCCTAGTTACAATGACAACTTTGGCGTTTTGACCAATCCTGCGATTGCGCCGTGGTTTGGAGTGGCGCCAGATGGTTTGGGCGGCACAGTTGATGCCGAAGACTTTGCTAATGCGTATGCTGCGCAGGTCCCCGGAAGCCCCGATGTTTCGAGCGCAACAGACAAGATTGTCTTTGTATATGGGGTTGGGGGATCCACGTCAGGCTTCGCTACGAGTGAACTAGGAGTGGTGAGCTCGCACGCACTCAGCAGCGCCTCTGTAAGCCTCACCGACGTCTACGCCTACACCGTCCCCATCCCATCTGTCCCCGAGATCGACGGCAACGCGCTGGCCAAGGCGCTGTTCATCCTGTTCGCGCTGGGGGCGTGGCTGCACGCCCGCCGGGCCCGCGTGAGCTGAACCAGGGCACTCCAGTCCTCCGAGGAGGGCGTTGCGCAGGCTTCAGGCCAAGCCACCGGGCACGACGGGCGAGCGTGCATGGGCGAATTGTGTTTACGGTTGTGGGTTGCGGGGCTAGGACTGTCTAGGCGGGGATGGACGGGGAAGGGCGATCACATGCGGTCAAGTGGTGTGTTGGCATCGTGCCGACGGGGTCTTGTGGCCACCCTGTGTCTGTTCGGCCTGTTCAGCCTGCCCGCGCAGGCGGTGGTCATCACCGTGGGCGGGTCGGACTATGACGTTACGTTGAGCGGCCCAGCCGTTTTCTACACGAGCGTGCGTGGCGGGATTGTGTCGCAGGTGCCTTGGTGGGGAAGCGAAGCGTTGGCGTTGCAGGCTGCAGCGGATTTCCACACGGCGACCGGCGGCGACTATGGGGTCACCGGCGGCACAAACGACGTTGCCCGGTTTGTCTACGCTGAAAGCGGACCTACAATCGGCGACACTAACGATGCCGTATTGACAATAGAGAGCTCTGGCTTGTTTGGATCGGCGACTGTGTCGAATAGCCTGAGCTCGGGAAGCACCGGTGCATTTGCCTTTGCCACCCCGGTTGCAGTCGCCGTCCCCGAGATCGACGGCAACGCGCTGGCCAAGGCGCTGTTCATCCTGTTCGCGCTGGGGGCCTGGCTGCACACCCGCCGGGCCCGGGCGGCCTGAGCGTCACATCCGCAGGATCCGCCGGGCGTTGTCCTTCAGGATCAGGGGGCGCACCTCGTCGCGGATGTCCAGCGTCTCGAAATCCGCCAGCCAGCGGTCGGGCGTGATCGCGGGCCAGTCCGAGCCGAAGAGCATCTTCTTCTTCAGGATGGTGTTGGCGTACTGGACGAAGATCTTCGGGAAATACTTCGGCGACCAGCCCGACATGTCGATGTAGACGTTGGGCTTGTGCTGGGCCACGGCCAGCCCGTTCTCCGTCCAGGGAAAGGACGGGTGCGCCAGCACGATGGGCATGTCGGGGAAATCCACCGCCACGTCGTCCACATGCATCGGGTCCGAGTATTTCAGCCGCATCCCCATGCCGCCCCGCATCCCCGAGCCGACGCCCGTCTGGCCCGAGTGGAAGAGCGCGATGGCGCCTTCCTCTGCCACCGCCTCGTAGACCGGGTAGGCCATGCGGTCGTTGGGGAAAAAGCCCTGCATGGTGGGATGGAACTTGAAGCCCTTCACCCCGAACTCGCGCACCAGCCGCCGCGCCTCGCGCGCGCCGGCCTTGCCCTTGGCCGGGTCGATCGAGGCGAAGGGGATCAGGATGTCGGCGTTCTCGGCGGCGATCCGGGCGACCTCCTCGTTGGAATAGCGGCGGAACCCGGTCTCGCGTTCGGCGTCCACGGGGAAGATCACCGCGCCGATCCTGCGTTCGCGGTAATAGGCGGCGGTGTCCTGCACGGTGGGCAGCATCCCCTTGGCGCCGGCGGGGTTCCTGAAATAGGCCGCCATGCCCGCCTGGAACTCGTTGTAGCCGTCGTCGCGGTGGTCGCAGCAGGGTTCCTCGGCATGGGTGTGGAAATCGAGCGCGACGAGATCGTCGAGGTTCATCATGGGGTGGTCCCTTCGGGGTCTGTCAGGGCGAGATACTTGCGCAGGAGCCGCTTCAGCGTGGCGGTCTCGGCGGGGGTCAGGGTGGCGGGCGTGCGCGCCTCGTGCGCGGTGACGGCGGGGCGCAGGCGGCGGGCGAGCGTCGCGCCCGCCTCGGTCAGGTAGAGTTCGACCGCGCGGCGGTCGTCCTCGGGCACCTCGCGGCGGATCAGCCCGGCCTCGCCCAGGGCGCGGACCATCTTGGCCATGTGCGCGCGCTTGATCTTCAGCGCCTCGGCCAGCACGCCCTGCCGGACGCCGGGGTTGCCTTCGAGCAGGACGATCACCGTCAACTCGCCGGGCCGCAGGTCGAGATGGCCCAGGTCGGCGAAGAACCGTTCGAAGCTGTCGATCTGCGCCAGCCGCAGAAGGAAGCCCAGCGCGTCGCCGAAGGGGGCCAGCCGCACGCGGTCGACCGTGGCGCCCTGCGTCTCAGCCATCCGTGGGCGCCTGAACCTTGCCCGCCCCGCGGTCGAGGAAGGCCGCCAGCCGTTCCTTGGCCTCGGGCGTGACCGATGTCAGCGCGGACATCAGCGATTCCGCGAAAAGCCCGTCCTCGGACGACATGTCGCGAATGCGGGGCAGGGCGTTCAGGATGGCGTAGTTCGAGAATTCCGCGTTCTCGGCGGCGCGCGTGGCAAGTTCCAGCGCGCGGTCCAGCGCCGCGCCTTCGTCGGTCAGGTAGCTGACGCCGCCCCAGCGTTCCATCTCGGCGGGCGTCACCACGCGGCCGGTCAGCATCATGTCGCCCATCCGGGCCGATCCGATCAGGCGCGCGATGCGCACCGATCCGCCGCCGCCGACGAAGATGCCGCGGGTGCCTTCCGGCAGGGCGAAAAAGGTGGTGGCGTCGGCCACGCGCACATGGACAGAGGCGGCAAGCTCGAACCCGCCGCCGACGACCGCGCCATGCAGGGCGGCCACGTAGGGGATGCGCCCGCGCTCGATCCGGGCAAAGACCTCGTGCCAGCGGCGAGAGCCCTCGACGGCCTCGATCAGGGGCTTTTCGCGGTGCTCGGCCAGGTCCAGCCCGGCGCAGAAATGCTTGCCGGTGCCGTGCAGGACGGCGGCCTTGGCCTCGGACGCGGCGCGGGTGATGGCCTTATCCAGCGCCTCGATCACCCGGTCCGAGATGGCGTTGCGCTTGGCCGGGCGATCCAGCGTGATGAGCGCCACATCCCCGCGCATCTCGTACCGGATCAGGGTGTCGTCTGGGTCTGCCGCCATGAGGGCCTCCGCGC
Organism: Alphaproteobacteria bacterium; assembly: GCA_030431935.1. Classification (GTDB taxonomy): domain Bacteria; phylum Pseudomonadota; class Alphaproteobacteria; order Rhodobacterales; family Rhodobacteraceae; genus ASV31. Next base: position 15,229 of record JAUIIC010000083.1, read on the forward strand.
CATATTTGTTTCCTAGTAAACAAAATGCGCTCGTGCGGTCAAGGCCGGCCGGTCACGGCCCGATGTTTCAGCCCGCGGCGCCAAGGCCCTTGCTGATCGCCCGCGCGGTGCCCAGGACGCTTTCGGTCACCTCTGGCGTGATCGCTCCGGATGTCTTGGTCGCGCTTATGGCGGCGACCACGGCCCCGGACATGTCGCGCACCGGCGCCGCTACGCTGCACAGGCCGGTCTCGAACTGGCCCTGGTGGGCCACGGTCTCGGCCTTGCGGTCGCGCGCGCAGGCGGCCAGCACGGCGTCGACCTCTCGGCCCGGTCGGTCCGCCATCAGCCGGCGTATCTCGCGCTCTGTCTTGTGGCAGAGGAGCAGGCGGCCCATCGCGGTCTGCGCGGCGGGAAGCCGGCTGCCGACATGGACAAGCGACGACAGCCCGTCGGATGCCGGGCTGCGGATGAGGTAG
>JAUIIC010000084.1 GCA_030431935.1 Alphaproteobacteria bacterium
GCAGCCCACCATGATGATCCTGCGCGGCATCCTGCGCTGGCCGGTCCGCGCGGGGCTGACCGCGCTTGGGATCGGGCTGGGCACGGCGGTTCTCGTGGCGTCGAGCTTCTTCGACGACGCGCTGGAGGCGATCGTGGACAGCGCCTTCTTCCAGACCAGCCGACAGGATGCCTCGTTGATCTTCACCGGCGCGCTGCCCGAACCTGTTCTGGACGACATCCGCCGCCTGCCCGGCGTGCTGCGGGCGGAGGGCGATCTGCGCCTGCCCGCGATCCTGCGCAACGGCCACCTGCAAAAGACCATCGCGATAGAGGCGCGCGCGGACGGCAACGACCTGACGCAGATCGTCGATGCCGATGGCCGCGTGGCCAGCGCGCCCCCCGGCGGAATCCTGCTGAGCGAACGGCTTGCCGCGTCGCTGGACGTGGCCGAAGGCGACACGCTGGAGGCAGAGTTCCTGACCGGCCGGCGCGAAACCCACAGCCTGACGGTGTCAGGCACCGTGCAGCAGTATTTCGGCATCGGCGCCTACATGGCCGACCACACCCTGAATGCATTGCTGCGCCAGGCGCCCCAGATCACCGGCGCCAACGTCTCGCTGGACAGCACGCAGGAAGACGCCTTCCACGCCGCGCTGAAGGACATGCCGAAGCTGGCCGGGACCGTGATGCTGACCGACACGCGCGTCAGCTTTCAGGACACCATCGACGAGAACATCACGGTGATGACGTCCATCTACATCATCGTGGCCGTGCTGATTACCGCGGGCGTGACCTACAACAGCGCGCGCATCCAGTTGTCGGAACGTGCGCGCGACCTTGCCAGCCTGCGCATCCTTGGCTTCACCCGGCTGGAGGTGTCCTACATCCTTGTGGGTGAAACGATCCTGCTTGCGATTCTGGCGCAACCGATCGGCTGGCTTCTGGGCTACGCCCTTGCGCGCGCGATGACCGATGGGTTCGCAAGCGATCTCTATTCGGTGCCGCTGGTGCTGAAGGCCGACACGTTCACCACGGCAAGCCTTGTGGTCCTGGCTGCGACGGTCCTGGCGACGATGCTGGTGCGCCGGCGGCTGGACCGGCTCGACCTTGTCGAAGTGATGAAAACGCGGGAGTGAGGTGATGAAGACGGGCACATGGATCATCGGCGCGGCGTTGGCGTCCGCCGTTGCAGGGCTGGCTTTCGTCAGCCTCCGACCCGAAACGGTTCCGGTTGACCTTGCCGAGGTCCGGCGCGGGCCCATGGTGCTGACCGTCAACGCGGATGGCGTGACCCGCATCCGCGACATCTACGAGGTGGCGGCGCCGATCACGGGCGAAACCCGACGCTCTCCGGTGACGGTGGGCGATCCGGTGACGAAGGACGCGACGGTGGTCGCGGTGGTGGAGCCGGTGCAACCCGCCCTTCTGGACAGCCGCAGCCGCGTGCAGGCCGAGGCCTCCGTGCGCGAGGCCGAGGCGGCGCTGCGGGTGGCGGACGCCCAGTTGCTTCAGGCGAAGGAGGACCGCGCCTATGCCCAGACGCAGTTCGACCGGACGAAGACGCTGGTGGAACGCGGTGTCGCCTCTTTGACGGCACTGGAGGATGCCGAACAGCTGCTGCGGCTCAAGTCCGCCGCCGTCGATACCGCGCAGTCCGAACTGTCCCGTGCCGAAAGCGCCCTGGCGCGGGCCAGCGCGACGCTGATCGGCCCGGACAGCGGACCCGCCGCCGATACCCCCGACAGTTGCTGCGTGACGCTTCGCGCGCCCGCAGATGGCGTGGTGCTGTCCATTTCCGGCATCAGCGCCCGGCCCGTGCAGGCGGGTGAACCGTTGCTGTCCATCGGACGGCCCGACAATCTCGAGATCGTGGCCGATCTGTTGTCCGCCGATGCGGTGCGTGTGCCCGACGGCGCGCGGGCGATCGTCGAACGCTGGGGCGGCGAACCGGCGCTGGAGGCGCGGGTGCGCCGGGTCGAGCCATCGGCGCGCACCAAGGTTTCGGCACTGGGGATCGAGGAACAGCGGGTCGACGCGGTGTTCGACCTGTTGACCCCGCCCGAGGGGCGGCCCGGGCTGGGCGACGGCTTTTCGGTCTACCTGCGCATCGTGCTTTGGGAGGCCGACGACGTGCTGCAGGTCCCGCTCAGCGCCGTGTTCCGGACCGGCGACGACTGGGCCGTCTTTGTCGAGCGCGAGGGCGTCGCGGTTCGGACGCGGGTGGAGCTGGGGCGGCGCAACGGCACCTCTGCCGAGGTGCTGGGCGGACTAGACGCGGGCGCGCGCGTGGTGACGCATCCCAGCGACCGGGTGATCGACGGCGCGCTGATCGCCCCGCGCGAGACGCTCTGAGCCCTCAGACCTCGAGCCAGATGGTGACGGGGCCCTCGTTCACGAGGCTGACGGACATGTCCGCCCCGAACCGGCCCGTCGCCACCGTCAGGCCGATGTCCCGCAAACGCTGGGCATAGCGCAGATATAGCCTTTCGCCGTCGTCCGGTGGCGCCGCCGTCGAGAAGCCCGGGCGGTTCCCGCGCGAGGTATCGGCGGCCAGCGTGAACTGGCTTATCACCAGCGCCGCACCGCCCGTGTCGAGGACAGAGCGGTTCATCCGCCCGTCCCCGTCGCGGAAGATGCGCAGCTTGGACGTCTTGTCGGCCAACTGGTCGGCCTGCGCCTCGGTATCGCCCTGCATGGCGCAGACGAGGATCATCAGGCCCGGGCCGATCTCTCCGACCGTCTCGCCGGCCACGGATACCGACGCCTTGCCGACGCGTTGCAGCACTGCCCGCATGTCCGTTCCCCCTGCCGTTTCCGCGCAAGCTAGCCCGGCGAGACATGGCGTGCCAATCCCCGGTTTGCACCGTGCATCAAAGCCTTGGACAGTTTCATGCGACCGGCCTAACGTCGCCGTCATGCAAGGCGACGATCTTCTGGACAGCCGATACTCCTGGGGCCGACTGGCCATCACCCTGGCCATTGCGACCGTGGGCAACGTCGGCATGTGGGCGATCATCGTGATCCTGCCCGCGGTGCAAGCCGAGTTCGCGGTGAACCGGGCCGACGCGTCCTTGCCCTACACTCTGACGATGGTCGGCTTCGGCATCGGCAACCTGCTGATCGGGCGGGCCGTGGACCGTTGGGGCGTGACACTTGCCCTCATCGGTTCGGCCATCAGCGTGGGGGCAGGTTTTGCTGCGGCCGCCCTGGCAGGCAACATTGCCATCCTTGCGGCGGCGCAACTGGTGATCGGGTTCGGCACCGCCGCCAGTTTCGGGCCGCTGATCGCCGATATCTCGCACTGGTTCCTGCGCCGGCGCGGCATCGCGGTGGCGATCGCGGCCAGCGGCAACTACCTGTCCGGCGCGATCTGGCCGCTGGTGCTGAGCGGCATCCTGACCGACCTCGGATGGCGCGCGGCCTACTGGACGCTTGCCGTGATCGTGGTGGGGGCGATGGTGCCCCTTTCACTGATGCTCCGCCGCCGCCTGCCGGAAAGCTCTGCCATGCGCGCGGCCAGCGACGCCGCGAACCGGGCGCTGGCCGTCAGCATTTCGCCGCGCGCGCTGACCTGGCTTCTGGCGGTGGCGGGCGTTGGCTGCTGCGTGGCCATGTCGATGCCGCAGGTCCATATCGTCGCGTTCTGCGTCGACCTCGGCTATGGCCCGGCGGTGGGGGCCGAGATGCTGTCCCTGATGTTGATGGGGGGCGTCGTCTCGCGCCTTGTGTCGGGGATGCTGGCCGACCGGCTGGGCGGGGTGATGACGCTTCTGATCGGCTCGACCCTGCAATGCATCGCGCTGTTTCTCTACCTGCCCTTCGACGGGCTGGTGTCGCTTTACCTCGTCAGCATGGTGTTCGGGCTGTCGCAGGGCGGCATCGTACCCAGCTATGCCATCATCGTGCGCGAGTACCTGCCGCCGAAAGAGGCCGGCCAGCGCGTCGGCTTCGTCATCATGGCGACGATCGTGGGCATGGCCCTGGGCGGCTGGATGTCCGGATGGATCTACGACCTGACCGGCAGTTACCAGATGGCGTTTATCAACGGGATCGGCTGGAACGTGCTGAACATCGGGATCATCCTGCTGATCCTGTCGCGGTCGCGGCGGCGGGGCATGGCAGCCGCCTGACGGCGAACTGGACGCAGCGGGCGGGGACGACTACGGCCCTGCCGGAACAGAGGGGAACGACATGGTGGAACTCGGGCAAGTGCAACTGGGCAGCGTATCGGTCAGGCCGATCCTGACCGGGCTTTGGCAGATGGCCGACCAAGAGCGTGACGGGAAGCCCTATGATCTCGACGCCGCGGCCGAAGCCCTTGTCGGCTATGCCCGGGACGGGTTCGACAGTTTCGACATGGCCGACCACTATGGCAGCGCCGAGATCGTGGCGGGCATGGCCTACCGCGCCCTTGTGGAGGCCGGGGCGCCGGCGCCGACGATCCTGACCAAATGGTGTCCGCCGCCGGGACCGATGGACCCGGCCACGGTGCGGCGGGGGGTCGAGGAGCGGCTGGAGCGGCTTGGCCTAGACTGCGTGGACGTGCTGCAGTTTCACTGGTGGCGCTATGCGTCGCCCGAGTATCTCGACGCGCTGGAGCAGATGATGCGCCTGCGCGAAGAGGGTCTGATCCGCGAGATCGGGCTGACCAATTTCGACACCGGGCACCTGCGGCTGATCCTGCGCCAGGGGATCGAGATCGTGTCGAACCAGGTGTGTTTTTCCCTGCTCGATCGGCGTGCCGCGCACGAGATGAGCGCCCTGTGCGAAGAGACAGGCGTGCGGCTTCTGGCCTTCGGAACGCTTTGCGGCGGGTTCCTGTCGGGCAGGTGGGTCGGGCAGCCGGAACCGGCGGACATCCCGGACTGGTCGGGCATGAAGTACAAGCGCGTGATCGACGTGGCCGGCGGCTGGGTGCCCTATCAGCGGCTGATGGCCGTGCTGGACCGGATCGCGCGAAAGCATGACGTGTCCGTGTCGAACGTGGCCAGCCGCTGGGTGCTGGATCATGCCGCGGTCGCCGGAACCATCGTCGGCGCGCGGCTTGGCGAGCGGGAACACCGCGCCGACAACATCCGGGTCCTTGGGCTTGCCTTCGATCAGGACGATCGCGCCGCCATCGCCGAGGCGCTGGAGGCGCTTGCGATGGTGCCGGGCGATTGCGGCGACGAATACCGCAAGCCGCCCTTTCTGACGGCGTCGGGCGATCTCAGCCACCATCTCGACACCCTGCCGCCCGTGCATGCGGTGCATCCGGTGCCTGCGCGCCCCGACCGGACGCGAAGCGACTCGGGCTCTCCATGGGAGGCGGCGGCGGGCTTCAGCCGGGGCGTGCGCGTGGGCAACCGCATCCTTGTCAGCGGCACCACGGCGACCGATCCGCATGGCAACTGCGTCTGCCCCGGCGATCCGGAGGGTCAGGCGCTTTACACGCTGGACAAGATCATCGCGACGGTCGTGTCGCTGGGCGGCAAGCCCGAGGACATCGTGCGGACCCGGATCTACATGAAGGACCCCGAGCGCTGGGAAGGCGTGGGCAAGGTCCACGCGCACGTATTCGGTGATGTCTTACCGGCCAATACCCTGATCGGGATATCCTCGCTTGTCGGGCCCTATGAAATCGAGATCGAGGCGGAAGCCGAAGTCGACCAATGACTGCAGGTTTGGGCTTTCCAAATCTCGAATCCCTCGCCTATCGTGCGCGGGTGCGAACGGGAAGGGGTGCAGCGCGTGGCGGACCGCGACGACAGCTTCGAGCTATATGATCTGCGTGTGACGGTTGTTGCCGGCGAAGCACCGATGGTGTGCGATCATCCCGAGGGCGCCAGTTTCGACGTGATCGGAGAGATGCTGGTGTTTCCCCCGGATGCGCCGCGCTTTCCGATGTATCCCCTTGCGGCGCTCCTGCCCCTGCTGCCGGCCAAGCAGCGTCCGACGCACCCGCATGACTGGATGACCACGGACGCCGAGATCGCCTGCCCAGACCCGTACTGCGGCGGACGCTTCCGCATCACGCGGACCGGACGCCGCGTGTTCCGCCATTCCGAGACCACGCTTGTGCCCTTGCCCGAGGACGCGGAATGACGGGAGTGCCAAGGGTCGGGCTGCGTCCGGACTACGAGATATCGAAGATCATTCGCGGCGGCTGGCAGCTTTCGGGCGACCATGGCAGCGTCGAGGCCGCGCGCGCCGTCGAGGACATCGTGGCCTTCTACGACGCGGGGATCACCACCTTCGACTGTGCCGACATCTATACCGGCGTCGAAGAGCTTTATGGCCGTGGTTTGCGCCACCTGGCCAAGCTGCGCGGCGCAGAGGCGGCGGGCCGGATGAAGATCCACACGAAATGCGTGCCCGACCGCGACAAGCTGGGCCGGCTGACCCGCGACGACCTTGCCGGAACGATCCAGCGTTCGCTGCGCCGCCTTGGCCGAGAGCGTCTCGACCTCGTCCAGTTCCACTGGTGGAACTACGATGCGCCGGGATGCATGGAGGCCGTCGGCTGGCTGGGGGAATTGCAGGCCGAGGGCCTGATCGACCGGATCGGCATCACAAATTTCGACCGCGCGCATATGGTGAGCATCGCGAATGCCGTAGACCTGGTGTCCGCGCAGGTGCAGTTCTCGCTGCTCGATCGCAGGCCCGCCGGGCCGTTCGCCGTCGACGCGGCGACGCATGGCGTTCACATCCTGTGCTACGGGGTGCTTGCGGGCGGCTTTCTGACGGACGCCTGGCTTGGCCAGCCCGATCCGGGCCACGACTTCGAGAACCGCAGCCTGGTGAAGTACCGGCTGGTGATCGACGAGTTCGGGGGCTGGGACGCGTTCCAGGACCTGCTGGCGCTTCTGGCGTCGATCGGGGACCGGCAGGGTGCCGATGTCGCCGCGGTCGCCGTGCGGGCGATGCTGGACGATCCCTTCGCCAGCGCCGTGATCGTGGGTGCGCGCTATGCCCGCCATCTGCCGCGCCTGCTGAAGGCGCTGGAGGTCACGCTCGAAGACAGCGACTGGTCGGCGATCCGCTCGCTGCAGCGGCGGGCAACGGGGCCCGGTGGCGATGTCTACGAACTGGAACGCGACGCGACGGGCCGGCATGGGCGGATCATGAAATACAATCTCAACGCCGTGGGCGACGCAGGATGAGCGCGGCCGATCCGATGCTGCGCCTCGACGGCGTGACCAAGCGTTTCGGCGGGTTCACCGCGGTGGATGGCGTCGGCTTCGACCTGCCGCGCGGGGCGATCGGCGGGCTGATCGGCCCCAATGGCGCGGGCAAGACGACGCTGTTCAACGCGCTGGCCGGGCTGGTGCCGCCCGACAGCGGCCGGGTGGAACTGGATGGCGCCCCGATCCACGGCCTGACCCCGAACCGGGTCTTCGCTGCGGGCCTTGCGCGCACCTTCCAGATCCCGCGGCCGTTTCCCGAGATGTCGGTGCTGGAAAACACCATGATCGTCGGCGCCAACCAGGCGGGAGAGCGGTTCTGGATGAACTGGGTCGCGCCCGGGCGCGTGTCGACCGAGGAACGGGCGCTGCGGGCCAAGGCGGAAGAGGTCATCGAGTTCTGCGGCCTGACCCGTGTGCGCGGCGACGCCGCGGGCACCCTGTCCGGCGGCCAGCTGAAGCTTCTGGAACTCGCGCGCGTGATGATGGCCGATCCGAAGATCATCCTTCTGGACGAACCGGCGGCCGGCGTGAACCCGACGCTGATGGCCAGCCTTGTCGACAAGATCAAGGCGCTGAACGCGCGCGGGCAGACGTTCCTCATCATCGAGCACAACATGGACGTGGTCATGTCGATCTGCGACCCGATCTTCGTCATGGCGCAGGGGCGGCTGATCTATCAGGGCGATGCGGCGGGGGCGCGTGCCGAACCTGCCGTTCTCGACGCCTATCTCGGGGACCTGCCATGAGCGCGCATCTGCTGGAAGCGACGGGCATCGTCGCGGGCTATCGCCCCGACCTGCCGATCCTGCATGGCATCGCGCTTTACGTGGACGAGGGCGAGGTCGTCACCATCATCGGCCCGAACGGCGCGGGCAAGTCCACCTTCGTCAAGGCCGTGGCCGGGCTGGTCGGCATCACCGCGGGCCGCGTGACGATCGACGGGCGGGATGTCACCGGGCGCCCGGCGCACAGGCTGGCGGGCGAGGGCGTGGGCTTCGTGCCGCAGACCGGCAACGTGTTCACCACGCTGACGATCCAGGAAAACCTTGTGGTGGGCGGATCGGCCCTGCCCCGGGCCGAGGCGGTGCGCCGCACCGACCAGGTCCTGTCGATCTATCCGGCCCTGGCCAGCCGCAGGTCTGAAAAGGCGGGTGTCCTGTCGGGCGGCCAGCGGCAGATGCTGGCGATCGCGCGCGCGCTCCTGACGCAGCCCCGGCTCATCATGCTGGACGAGCCGACGGCGGGCCTGTCGCCAATGGCGGCGGCAGAGCTTTTCACGCTGATCCGGGACCTGGTGAAGGATGGCGCTGGCGTCCTGATGGTGGAACAGAACGCCAAGGCGGCGCTGCGCATGTCCGACAGGGGCTACGTGCTGGCCGAGGGCGAGAACCGGATCGACGGACGGGCCGCGGACCTGCTGGCGAATCCCGAGATCGGCGAGATTTTCCTGGGTGTGCGCCCCGGAACAGCAAAGGCGGAGGGCGGCTGATGTTCCTGCAGCACCTGGTCGACGGGATCCTTTCGGGCGCGATCATCGCGCTGGGCGCCATCGGGCTGTCCTTTACCATGAAGATCCTGCGCTTCGCCAATTTCTCGCATTCCGAGCTTCTGACCTGGGGCGCCTATTTCGCGGTGGTGTTCTTCGCCATGGCCGGCGTCTTCGGAAACCCGTTCGCCGCGCCCATCGCGCCGTTTTCCTTCGGCTGGCCGCTTCTGGTGGCGCTGGTCTTCTCGGCGGTGTCCACGTCGGTGCTGGCGCTGGTGCTTCACCGGCTGGTCTACCGCAGGCTCAGCCGGACGGCGGGACACATGACGATGGTCTTCGCCAGTTTCGGCGTGGCGCTTCTGTTGCGGAACTTCGTGCTGCTGATCTTCGGCGCCGACCCGATCTACTACTCCACCGCGCTGCAATTCGCGATCCGTCTTCCCGGCGGGATCCGGGTGATGCCCGACCAGGTGTTCCTGCTGGGCCTGACCGTGGTGATCGTCATCGCGCTGCACCTCTTCATGACACGCTCTCGCACCGGGATCTCGATGCGCGCGGTGTCGGAGAACCCCGACCTGGCGCGCGTCAGCGGGGTGAACACCGACACGATTATCGCCTGGGTCTGGGTGATCGGCGCCAGCGGCGCGGCGATCGCGGGCGTGCTCTACGGGCTGACGGTGCAACTGCGCCCCGAACTGGGCTTCGCACTCATCCTGCCACTCTTCGCCGCCGCGATCCTCGGCGGCACCGGCAGCCTTTACGGCGCCGTCATCGGCGGGCTGGTCGTGGGCATCAGCGAGAACCTCAGCGTCATGGTGATCCCGTCGACCTACAAGCCGGCGGTGCCGTTCCTGCTGATCCTCGCCGTCCTTTATTTCCGCCCCGAGGGCCTGTTCGGAGAGCGCAATACATGATCGGCGTCCTGTCCTACCTGATCTTCTTCCTGATCCTCGCACTGACCCTGGGTGTCGCCGTCCTGGGCCTGAACCTGCAATGGGGCTTTACCGGGCTTTTCAACGCGGGCGTCGCGGGGTTCCTGGCGGTGGGCGGCTATGCCATGGCCATGCTGACGGGGCCATCGCGGGCGGCGGTGTTCGGGGGGTTCGAATTGCCGTTCGTCGTGGGGTTGCTGGGGGCGATGATCGCATCGGGCCTTGCCGCCATCGTGATCGGGCTGCTGACCATCCGGTTGCGGCACGAATACCTCGCCGTCGCGACCTTCGGCATCGCGGTAACGATCCAGCTTGTCTGCGTGAACTGGGAGCCGGTGACGGGCGGCACCCTGGGCCTGATCGGCATTCCGAACCCGACAAAGGCGATGGTCGAGGGCTCTCTGGCGCAGAACGCCATCTACCTTGCAATCGTGCTGATCGTTACGGCGATCGCCTATACCGGCCTTCAGCGGCTGGTGCAGGGACCCTGGGGCCGCACGCTCAAGGCCATCCGCGAGGACGAGACCGCCGCGGCATCGCTGGGCAAGAACCCCGTGCGCATCCGGCTGGAGGCCTTTGTGCTGGGCTGCATGCTGATGGGGCTTTCGGGGGCGCTTTACGTCGGGTTCATCGGCTATGTCAGCCCGTTCGACTTCCTTCCCATCGTCACCTTCCAGATCTGGACGATGCTGATCGTGGGCGGCAGCGCGAACAACCGCGGCGCCCTTCTCGGCGCGCTGATCGTCTGGGGCGTCTGGACGATGTCGGGCTTCTTCATTGCGCGGGTCGTGCCGCCGGAGTGGCAAGCACAAAGCGGGGCGATCCAGGCGGTTCTGATCGGCCTGATCCTCGTGATCGTCCTGTTGTTCCGCCCCCGAGGGCTGATCGGCGAGGAAATCCACGTCTCGCGCCACGCCCGCAGCGCACCGGCGGATGCGCGGCCAGAGGCGCCATGACACTTGATGTACGACGGCAGATGCGCCTTACTTAACATGCGAAATGCACGGCCCTGGGCCGCGCGGCCAGGCTGTCCGCGAGAGGCAGCCAGACAACCGACTGGGAGAACCAAGAAGATGACGAGACTGTTGAAGATTCTGGCGTTCGGCCTTGCGGCGACGCTGGGGGTGGCGGGCGCCGCGTCGGCGCAGGACTGCCCGATCAAGCTGGGGGCGATCCTGCCCGTGTCCGGCCCGATGGGTCAGGTCGGCGAGCGCATCGCCGAGACCGGCGCCTTCGCCGTCGAGGTGATGAACGAGGCCGGCGGCATCAAGGGCTGCGACGTGGAATACGTCCTGCGTGACACCCAGGGCCAGTCGACAGTGGGCGTCGACGCGGCGAAGTCGCTGGTCGACCTCGAAGGCGTGCAGGCGCTGGTGGGCGCGGTCAGTTCGGGCGTCAGCCTGCCGGTGCTGACCTCTGTCGCCGTGCCGTCCAAGGTGGTGCAGATTTCCTGCTGCTCTTCCTCGGAAAGCTTCACGGCGCTGGCCGAAGAGGGCAAGACCGAGGGCTACTGGTTCCGCACCTATGCCACCAACCGCAGCCAGTCCGCCATGGGCGCGCTTGTGGCCAGCAACCAGGGCTACAAGAAGACGGCCGTGATCTACGTCAACACCGACTTCGGCGTCGGCCTGGCCAAGCGGTTCGAGCAGGACCTGGCCAAGCTGGGCGGCACCATCACCAGCATGGTGGCCTACAACGAGAACCAGCAGAGCTATCGCGCCGAGGTGACCGCCGCGCTGGCCGGCGACCCGGATTCGCTGTTCCTGGTGGCCTTCCCGGTGGACGGTGCCACGATCACGCGCGAATGGCTGTCGCTGGGCGGCACCGGCAACCTGATTGTGAACAACTCGCTGCGCTCCGACGACTACTTCAAGGCCGTGGGGCACCAGTATCTCCAGGACATGATCGGCTATGACAGCGCGCAGCCGCGCCTGCCCTCGGTCGATTCGTTCAACGAGATGTTCCAGGCCCGTTTCGACGGCCCGCCCAACGGCCCCGGCCTGCACTCGGTCTTCGACGCGGTCATGGTGACGCTCCTCGCGATGGAGATGTCGGACGAGCTGACCGGCACCAACATCCGCGACAACATGCGCATGGTGACGAGCAGCGACGGCACCGAGGTCTATCCCACGGTCGAGGGCCTGATGAAGGCCAAGGAACTGATCGCCGCAGGCCAGCCGATCCGCTATGTCGGCGCGACCGGCGCGCTTCAGTTCGACGCCAACGGCGACGTCCAGGCGCCCAAGATGACCTGGAAGCTGGACGGCGAAACCAACGTCGAAACCGGCTACTACACGACCGAAGAGGTCGCGGCGCTGATCGCCAGGCTGGACGGCTGAGCCACATGGCCGGGCGCCCCGCGCGCCCGGCCTTTCCTTCTGGGGACATGCGCAATGGCGGGCCTTCGCACCCACATCTACAGTGGTTCCGTCTATGAAGAGATGGCCGGCTATGCCCGCGCCGTCGTCGTGGACGATCACATCTACGTCTCTGGCACGGTCGGCGTCGATTTCGAGACGGGCCAGTTGCGCGATGGCGCGGCCGAGCAGGCCGAACAGGCCCTTGAAACCATCGCGCGCGCATTGGGCGAGGCCGGGTCCGGCCTTCACGACGTCGTCCGCACAAGGGTCTATGTGCCCGATCCCAATGACGTGGCCGCGGTCGCAGGTGTGCTGAAACGCCGGCTGGGGTTCACCGCCCCCGCAAACACCACGGTCTGTGCGCCCCTGGCGGTCCCCGAGGCGCGCGTCGAGATCGAGGTCGAGGCGCGGCGCGGCTCCGGCACTCCGGCGGAGACATGAGCGCGGACACACGGTCTACCCTGATTTCCGCGCCGGCGAGCACGGTCTTCGCCTTCATGTCGGATGCCGACAAGCTGACGCTCTGGTCGTTCGGGACATGGCGCATAGAACGGCATGACGGCGGGCTGATCCGGGGGCACAGCCTGATGACCGGCGCGCCGATCTGGCTTCGGATCGCGACCTGGCCCGAGGCCCTGATGATCGACTACCACCTGGGCGCCGCGCCCGATGCCCTGCAACCGCGCATCTTCGCGCGCGTGATCCCGGGCACGGTCACCGGCCACGGCGAGGGCACGTCGCTTCTGACGATGACCGGCCTGCGCACCGCCGACATGGACGACGCCCGCTGGGCGGGTCTCGGGCGGGCGCACGCGTTCGAGGTGGACGTGATCCGCGGGCTGATCGAAAGCGGGCACGATCACCGGAAAGCGTGACGCTGCAAATATTTCAGACTTGAAGCAATCGCGGCGGATTGCTCTACTGCGCACGCGAACACAAATCCCACAGGGGGGAAATCCAATGAACCGCTTGACCTCGGCCTTGATCGCCGCCGCGCTTGTCGCGCCTTCCGCCGCCATCGCCCAGGAAGTCACCCTGCGCGGTGTGACCGCCTTTGCCACCGGCACCACCTTTTCCCGTCCCTTCGAAGCCTTCGTCGAACGGGTGAACGAAACCGGCGCCGGTGTCGTCCAGATCGAATATGTCGGCGGCCCCGAGGCGGTGCCGACGTTCGAGCTTGGGAATGCCGTGTCCTCGGGCATCGTGGACATCGCCAACAACACCACCGCATTCTACACCAACCTGGTGCCCCTCGGCGACGCGCTGCACCTTGCGACCAACACCATCCAAGAGCAGCGCGAGAACGGCTGCTTCGACATGATCGACGCGCTTCACCAGGAGCAGATGAACGTCAAGTACCTGGCGCGCACGGGCGACAACATCCAGTTCTACCTGTACCTGACCAAGCCGATCAGCACGCCGGACCTCAACGGCCTGACGATCCGCACCACGCCGGTCTATCGCGCCTTCTTCGAGACGCTGGGCGCAACGCTGGTCACCACCGCCCCGGGCGAGGTCTACACCGCGCTGGAGCGCGGCGCGATCGACGGCTACGGCTGGCCGGTGCAGGGGGTCATGGACCTGGGTTGGGATGAGCAGACCAAGTATCGCGTCGACCCCGGGTTCTACCAGGTGGACGTGAACTTCCTTGTCAACCTCGACGCCTGGAACGGGTTGTCGGACGCGGCCAAGGCCGTGCTGGAAGAGGCCGCGATCTGGACCGAGGCGCAGAACGCCGAGAACATCACGATCAACGCCTCCGAGGCCGCGCGCCAGGCCGAGGCCGGCATCGAGGTCATCAGCTTCGACGGAGAGGTGGGCGAGGCCTATCTTGCCCAGGCTCAGTCGGCGGGCTGGGCCTCGATCGAGGCCATCGACGCCGAGAAGGCCGCCGCGCTCAAGGCTTGCCTGACGGAGTGATCCGCACCGGCCGGGGCGGTCCATCCGCCCCGGCCCCCGCGGAGAAGCCATGCGGTCCCTGTCCCGCCTTCTTGATGCATGCGTCGGACTTTGTGCCGGGCTGTCCGCCGCGATCCTCGCGGCGATCGCACTCGGCATCTCGGTGAACGTGGTGCTTCGCAGCGTTTCGGACACCGCGCTGTACGGCTTGCTGGACCTCGTGGAATACGGGCTGCTGACCGCCACCTTCCTGGGCGCGCCCTGGGTGCTGGCGCGCAACGCGCATGTCTCAGTGGACCTTGTCACCGCCAGCCTGCCGCGCCACGTGGCCCGGCCGCTGGCGCGCCTGACGGCGGCGCTTGGCCTGATGGTGTCGGCCGTCTTTCTCTTCTACGCGATCGAGGCCGCCATGATCTCTGCCGGGCGCGGCTCGATGATCCGACAGGCCTTCGTCCTGCCCGAGTGGTGGACGCTTGCCGCCGCGCCGGTGGGGTTTGCCCTGATCTGCGCCGTGTTCATCCGCCAGCTCTTTGCCCCGCCCGAGGGCAATCGCGACTCTGCGGGGCTGTAGGCGGTGGAGTGGCCGGTCTTCCTCGGGCTGATGCTGGGCGGGCTTGGTGCCCTGTTGCTCCTCGGCCTGCCGGTGGCCTTCGCCTTTCTCGCCGTCACGGTCCTTGGCGCGTGGGAGGTGCTTGGCGGCGAACGCGGCATCGTGCAGCTGGCGCGCAACGCGGCCGATTCCCTTTCGAACTTTCAGCTCGCTCCGATCCCGCTTTTCATCCTCATGGGCGAGATCCTGTTCCAGTCCGGTGTCGCCCACAGGGCCATCGACGCGGTGGAACGGGTCGTCACGCGGATACCCGGCCGCCTGTCGGTGGTCAGTGTCTTTGCCGGAACGATCTTTGCCGCCCTGTCCGGCTCGACCATCGCGAACACGGCGATGCTGGGATCGACGCTGCTGCCCAACATGCTGAAGAAGGGCTATCACCCGTCCATGGCGATGGGCCCGATCATGGCCTCGGGCGCCATCGCGATGCTGATCCCGCCATCGGCGCTGGCGGTCCTGGTGGGAAGCCTCACGGGCATCTCCATCGCGGGTTTGCTGGTGGCGGGCGTGGTCCCCGCCCTGTTGCTGTCGGCGCTGTTCGTCGCCTGGATCGTTCTTCGCGCCATCCAGAATCCCGCGCTTGCCCCCGCCGACGTGCCCGCGAACATGACCCTGGCAGAGCGCTGGCGGCCCTTCGCGGTCTACGTTCTGCCCTTGTCGGTGCTCTTCGCCATCGTCATCGGCAGCCTGCTGGCGGGGCTGGCGACGCCCACCGAATCCGCCGCCCTTGGATCGGTCGCCGCGGTCCTGGTCAGCCTGGGCTACCGCAGCCTGACCTGGGCCAAGCTGGGCAAGGCCCTGATGGAGACGCTCAAGCTGTCGGTGATGATCCTCTTCATCATCGCCGTCAGTCAGACCTTTGCACAGGTCCTGTCGTTCTCGGGCGCGACGGGCGGGCTGATCCGGCTGATCGAAAGCTACGCCCTGTCCCCCACCGCGATCCTTCTGGGGATGATCCTGATCCTGCTGGTTCTGGGCTGTTTCATCGACCAGGTCAGCATGCTGATGGTCACCGTGCCCATCTTCGTGCCGCTGGCGCAGGCTGCGGGCATCGAACCGCTGATCCTGGGCGTGGTCTACCTGCTGACGATGGAGATCGGCCTGCTGACGCCGCCCTTCGGGCTGCTGCTGTTCGTGATGCGGGGCGTCGCGCCGCCAGAGATCGGGATGCGGCAGATCTATGCCGCGATCCT
>JAUIIC010000085.1 GCA_030431935.1 Alphaproteobacteria bacterium
GGCGACGCGACCTACGCCAATTACCAGGAGGCGAACCGGGCCTTCTACCGGCTGACGGTGCTGCCGCTGGTGGGCCGGGTGACGGCGGCGGTGTCGCACTGGCTGACCGGGTTCACCGGCGAGACGCTGGAGCTGCGCCCCGACCTGGACCAGGTGCCGGCGCTGGCGTCCGAGCGCGAGCAGCAGTGGCGCCGGATCGGCGGCGCCGGTTTCCTGAGCGATGCCGAGAAGCGCGCGCTTCTGGGTTTGCCGCCCCTGAACGACGAGGAGACAGAGGATGACTGAGCCGGATTACGGCGCGCCGGAGCGCAAGTTCTGCCGTCTGGACGCGGGGCTGACCCTGTCCGAGGGCGCGCGGGTGGAAGGCTACGCGAGCCTCTTCGGCAAGACCGACAGCGGCGGCGACCGGGTGGAGCGGGGCGCCTATGCGCGCTCGCTGGCGGCGCTGACCACGGCGGGGCGTCGCGTCAAGATGCTGTGGCAGCACGATCCGCGCCAGCCCATCGGCGTCTGGGACGAGGTGCGCGAGGATGCCACCGGGCTCTACGTCAAGGGGCGGCTTCTGACCGACGTGGCGCAGGGCCGCGAGGCGGCGGCGCTGCTGGCGGCGGGCGCGATCGACGGGCTGTCGATCGGCTATCGCACGGTGCGCGCCGCCAAGGACGACAGGGGCGTTCGGCTTCTGTCCGAGGTGGAGCTTTGGGAGGTGTCGTTGGTGACCTTCCCGATGCTTGCCGAAGCGCGGGTGGGGGCCAAGGGCAGCATGCCCGCCACGGACCTTTGCCGCGACCTGGCGTCGGCCTTCGAGGACGCACGCCGCCTGCTGGCCGGGCGCTGAGCCGGCCGGAGCAACCTGAAACGGGGACCATTCGATGACGAGGACCGAGAGCGAGGCTCGGGGCGGGCAGGGTGTGCCCGCCGACCAGGGCCCGGCCGCCGAGGTGAAGACCGCGCTGGCCGGGTTCGTGCGCGACCTGAAGGGATTTCAGGCCGAACTGACCCAGAAGCTTCAGAAACAGGAAGAGCGACTGACCATGCTGGACCGCAAGACACAGACCGTGGGCCGCCCGGCCCTTGCCGCCGCCGACGCGGGCGGTGCCCCCCACCAGAAGGCCTTTGCCGCCTATGTCCGTTCGGGGGACGACGACGCGCTGCGCGGGCTGGAGCTGGAGGGCAAGGCGATGTCCACCGCCGTGGCCGGCGACGGCGGCTACCTGGTGGACCCGGTGACGTCGGATACGATCCGCAGCGTTCTGCGCTCGGCCGCGTCGATCCGCCAGGTCGCCAACGTGGTGCAGGTCGAGGCGACGTCCTATGACGTGCTGGTGGACCGCACCGACACCGGCGCGGGCTGGGCCGATGAGACCAGCGCAACCGGCGAGACCGGCACGGCCACGATCGAGCGCATCTCGATCCCGCTGCACGAGCTGTCGGCCCTGCCCAAGGCGTCGCAGCGTCTGCTGGACGATTCGGCCTTCGACATCGAGACATGGCTGGCGGGGCGCATCGCCGACAAGTTCGCCCGCGCCGAGGCGGCGGCGTTCATCTCGGGCGACGGTGTCGACAAGCCCAAGGGCTTTCTGACCTACAGCACCGGTCCGAACGGAATGCAGGTGTGGGGCGAGATCGGCCATGTGACCACGGGTGCGGACGGCGACTTCGACCCGGCGGCGCCGGCCGATGCCATCGTCGACCTGGTCTATGCGCTGGGGGCGCGCTATCGCGCGAACGGCACCTTCGTGATGAACTCGAAGACCGCGGGCGCGGTGCGCAAGCTGAAGGACGCCGAGGGCCGCTTCCTGTGGTCGGACGGGCTGGCGGCGGGCGAGCCGGCGCGCCTGATGGGCTATCCGGTGCTGATCGCCGAGGACATGCCGGACATCGCCAGCTGGGCCCCGGCCATCGCCTTTGGCGACTTCAACGCCGGCTACACCATCGCCGAGCGGCCGGACCTGCGCATCCTGCGCGACCCGTTCTCGGCCAAGCCGCACGTGCTGTTCTATGCCACGAAGCGCGTGGGTGGCGACGTGACGGACTTTGACGCGATCAAGATCCTGAAGTTCGCGATCTGAGCCTGAGGGCGGTTCGTCGGCGGCGCCCCACGGGGCGCCGTCCATGGGCGCTGATGCGTCCCTTGCCCCGGTTGGGGTCCGGATTTTCGGAGGCTTTCCATGATGTTAGTCGAGCAGACCCCAGTGCCCGCCGCGGCGCTGCCGGTCGCGCAATTCAAGGATCATCTGCGGCTTGGCTCCGGGTTCGCCGATGACGGGGTGCAGGATGGCCTGCTGGAGGCGCAGTTGCGTGCGGCCCTTGCGGCGATCGAGGCGCGGACCGGCAAGGTGCTGTTGTCGCGCGCGTTCACCTGGACCCTGAGCGGCTGGCGGGATTTCGGGCGGCAGGCGCTGCCGGTCGCGCCGGTGACGCAGATCACCGAGGTGCGGTTGGTGGACCGTCAGGGCGTCGCGTCGGTGATTGATGCCGACCGCTATGTGCTGGAGCGCGACGGGCAGCGGCCCCGGCTGGTGTCCACGGGGTTGAGCCTGCCGCTGGTGCCGGTGAGCGGGTCTGTCGAGATCCATTTCGTGGCTGGCTATGCCGATGCGTGGGGTGGGTTGCCCGCCGACCTGGGGCAGGCGGTGTTCCTGCTGGCGGCGCATTACTACGAGCGCCGGGTGGCGGAGCCCGGACCCGCGGCGCGGATGCCGTTCGACGTGTCGATCCTGATCTACCGTTACCGCACGGTGCGTCTGTTCGGCGAGGGCGGGCGATGAGCGCGCCCGTGTTGAACCGCAAGCTGGTGCTTGAGGCGCGGACGCAGGTGCCGGACGGTGCGGGCGGATATGCCGAGGACTGGGTGGCGCTGGGCGAGGTCTGGGCGGACGTGGACGCGCGAACGGGGCGTCGCGAGGACTGGGCCGAGCTGAAGCTGGCCACCATCGCGCACCGGATCACGGTGCGGGCAGCACCCGTTGGCGCGCCGTCGCGGCCCGAGCCAGGCCAGCGGTTTCGCGAAGGAACGCGGGTCTACGCGATCCTGGCGGTGGCGGAGTCGAATGCCCGGGCGCGCTATCTGACCTGTTTCGCGCGAGAGGAGGCGGCGGCATGAGCTATGGCATGTCGGCCGCGCTGCAGGGCGCTGTCTGGAGCGCGCTGAGCGCGGACGCGACGCTGGCCGGTCTGGTGGGCGACGCGATTTTCGATGCCGCGCCCGCGGGGGCGGTGCCCGCCACCTACGTGGCGCTTGGCCCCGAGCGGGTGCGCGACGGGTCCACCGTGGACGGCGGCGGCGCGGTGCATGACTTTACCGTCAGCGTGGTGACCGAGGCGGCGGGGTTCCAGGCCGCAAAGGCCGCCGCTGCGGCGGTGTCGGACGTGCTGACCGGCGGGACGCTGAGCCTGTCGCGGGGGCGGGTCGTGGGGCTGTGGTTCCTGCGGGCGCGGGCGGAGCGGGCGGAATCGGGCGCGCTGCGCCGGATCGACCTGACCTTCCGCGCGCGGCTGGAAGACGACTGAAACCTATCGAAGATGGAGGGGCGGCCATGGGTGCCCAGAACGGCAAGGATCTGCTGGTCAAGGTCGACATGACCGGCGGCGGACAGTTCGAGACCTTCGCGGGGCTGCGGGCCACGCGCATCAGCTTCAACGCCGAGACGGTGGACATCACCAGTCTGAGCAGCCAGGGCGGCTGGCGTGAGCTGCTGACCGGGGCGGGGGTGAAATCGGCGTCGATTTCCGGGTCCGGCGTGTTCCGCGACGCAACGACGGACGAGCGCGCGCGGCAGATCTTCTTTGACGGCGAGACGCCGTCGTTCCAGGTCGTGATCCCCGATTTCGGCATTGTCGAGGGTCCGTTCCAGGTGAGCTCGATCGAATACGCCGGGACGCACAATGGCGAGGCCACCTACGAAGTGAGCCTGGCTTCTGCCGGTGCGCTGGCGTTCCAGGCGTTCTGAGCATGGCCAACCGCTGGGCGGGCGAGGTGGCGCTGGTCGTGGATGGCGAGCGCCGGGTGATGAAGCTGACGCTTGGGGCGCTGGCCGAGCTGGAAGAGGCGCTGGAGACCGGGACGCTGGTGGAGCTGGCCGAGCGGTTCGAGGCGGGCCGGTTCTCGGCCCGCGACGTGCTGGCGCTGATCCTGGCGGGGCTGCGCGGCGGCGGCTGGACGGGCAGCGCCGCTGCGCTGCGCCGCGCCGAGATCGAGGGCGGGCCGGTGGCGGCGGCGCGCGCGGCCGGGCAACTGCTGGTCCGCGCCTTCGAGTTGCCCGGGGACGGCACGGCGTGAGCCGGATCGACTGGCCCGGGCTGATGCGCGCGGGGCTGTGCGGGCTGCGGCTGACGCCCGAAGCGTTCTGGCGGCTGACGCCGGCGGAACTGGCGCTGATGCTGGGCCACGGCGCGCGGCCCGGCGCGATGACGCGCGCGCGGCTGGACGAACTGGCGCGCGCCTATCCCGATGACACAGGAGTGGCCGGCGATGACGGAGATTGAGACGCTGGAAGACCAGATCGGCGCGCTGGAGGTGACACTGGGTGGCGTCAACGCCATCGTCGCGGCCTTCGACGGCGAGTTGCGCGGGATGCAGGCGACGCTGGCGGACACGGGCCGCGAGGTGGACGTGCTGTCGGGCGGGATCAGCCGGGGGCTGCGCAACGCGTTCGAGGGGCTGATCTTTGACGGCATGAAGCTGTCGGACGCGCTGAAGACGGTGGCGCAGTCGATGGTGGACGCGGCCTACAGTGCCGCGATCCGGCCAGTGACCAGCCACCTTGGCGGGCTGCTGGCCGAGGGGGTGGAATCGATCGTGCAGGGCTTTGTCCCTTTCGCCAAGGGCGGCGGGTTCGCGCAGGGGCGGGTGATGCCCTTTGCGCAGGGCGGCGTCGTCAGCGGGCCGACGCCGTTCCCGATGCGGGGCGGCACCGGGCTGATGGGCGAGGCGGGCCCCGAGGCGATCATGCCGCTGGCGCGCGGCGCGGACGGGCGGCTGGGCGTGCAGGCGACGGGCGGCGGCCGCCCGGTGCAGGTGGTGATGAACGTGACCACGCCCGATGTCGAGGGGTTCCGCCGCTCGTCCAGCCAGATCGCGGCGCAGATGGGCCGGGCGCTGGGCCGCGGGCAACGCAACCGCTGAGGAGGACAGGGCATGGCATTTCACGAGGTCCGGTTTCCGGTGAGCCTGAGCCGCGGGTCGATCGGCGGCCCCGAGCGGCGCACCGAGATCGTCACGCTGGCCAACGGCTATGAAGAGCGCAACACGCCCTGGGCGCATTCGCGTCGGCGCTATGACGCGGGCGTGGCGATGCGCTCGCTCGACGATATCGAGACGCTGATTGCCTTTTTCGAGGCGCGGCAGGGGCAGTTGCACGCGTTCCGCTGGAAGGACTGGTCGGACTACAAGTCCTGTGCGCCGACCGGCGTTCCGGGGTCGCAGGACCAGCAGATCGGCACCGGGGACGGTGGCACGACCGTGTTCGCGCTGCAAAAGACCTATGCCTCGGGCGGGCAAAGCTATGTCCGGCCGATCCGCAAGGCGGTGGCGGGCACGGTGCGCGTGGCGGTGAACGCGGAACCACTGGTCGAGACGGTGCATTTCGAGGTGGACGTGACCCGCGGGCTGGTCACCTTCGCCGATCCGCCCGACGTGGGCGTGCCGGTGACGGCGGGGTTCGAGTTCGACGTGCCGGTGCGCTTCGACACCGACCGGATCGACATCTCCGTGGAGACCTTCCAGGCCGGAGAGGTGCCCGGCGTTCCCGTCATCGAGGTGCGGCTGCCATGAGCGGGGATACACGCGACGCGCTGGCCGCGCATCTGGCCACGGGGGCGACGACCGTCTGCCGCTGCTGGCAGGTGCGGCGGGTGGACGGCACGGCCTATGGCTTTACCGACCACGACCGCGATCTGGTCTTCGAGGGGCAGCTTTTCAGGGCGCAGACCGGGATGTCGGCGGGCATGGTCGAAAGCTCGACCGGGCTGTCGGTGGACAACACCGAGGCGGTGGGCGCGCTGAGCGACACCGCGCTGACGGAGACCGATATCGAGGCGGGCCGGTTCGACCGGGCCGAGGTGACGGCCTGGCTGGTCAACTGGGCGGACGTGAACGACCGCGCGGTGCAGTTCAAGGGCAGCCTGGGCGAGATCCGCCGCGTGGGCGGTCGGTTCCATGCCGAGCTGCGCGGGCTGACCGAGGCGCTGAACCGGGCGCAGGGGATGATCTATCACGGCCATTGCTCTGCCGTGCTGGGGGATGCGCGCTGCCGTGTGGACATGGACGACCCCTGGCATTCCGTCGAGGTCGAGGTGGTGGAGGCGCGGGACCGCAAGTGGTTTCGGCTCTACGGCACCGGCGGGTTCGAACCGGGCTGGTTCGAGCGCGGGCGCTTGCGGATGCTGTCGGGCGATGCGGCGGGGCTGGCGGGTGTCGTGCGCACGGACGTGTCGACCGACGAGGGGCGCGAGATCGCGCTGTGGCAGCCCCTTGGCGCCGCGGTGTCGGCGGGCGACGTGGCGCGGCTGGAGGCCGGCTGCGACAAGCGGGCCGAGACTTGCCGCACGAAGTTCGGCAACTTCCTGAATTTCAGGGGCTTTCCGCATATTCCGGGCGAGGACTGGCTGATGCGCTATCCGGTCAGCCGCAATGACAACGACGGCGGGGCGCTGGTCTGATGGCGGGGGTCGGCGATCTGGTGGTGGCGGAGGCGCGGCTCTGGCTGGGCACGCCATACGTCCACCAGGCGAGCCTGCGCGGCGCGGGCTGCGATTGCCTGGGCCTCGTGCGCGGGGTGTGGCGGGCGATCCATGGGGCCGAGCCAGAGGCCGTGCCCGCCTATACCGCGGACTGGTCCGAGCCCGCGCGCGACGAGGCGCTGTGGCGCGCGGCGCTGCGGCACATGGTGGCGCGGGCGCCGGGGCAGGAGGCCGCAGGGGACGTTCTGCTGTTCCGGATGCGCGACGGCGCGGTGGCCAAGCACCTGGGCGTGCAGGCGCGCGTCGGGGCCGGGGCCACTTTCATCCACGCCTATACCGGGCACGGGGTCGTCGAAAGCCCCCTGTCGGGTCCCTGGCAACGGCGCGTCGTGGCGCGCTTCGGCTTTCCCGAAAAGGACTGAACATGGCGACGATCTTACTGTCCGCAGTGGGCGCGGCCGCAGGGGCCGCGGTCGGCGGCAATTTCCTCGGGCTGTCCTCGGTCGTGATCGGGCGCGCGATCGGCGCGACCGTGGGCAACTGGATCGACCAGCAGATCCTGGGGTCCGGGTCCGATGTGGTGGAGACCGGCCGGGTCGAGCGGTTCCGCCTGCAGGGGGCGAGCGAGGGCTCTCCGATATTGCAGGCCTATGGCCGGGTGCGTCTGGCGGGGCAGGTGATCTGGGCGACCGAGTTCCTGGAGACCGTGACCACCGAGGAAAGTGGCGGCAAGGGCACGAGCGGAACGACGACGAACACGTTCAGCTATTCGATCAGCCTGGCGGTGGGGCTGTGCGCTGGCGAGATCACGGGGATCGGCCGCATCTGGGCCGACGGGCAGGAGATCGCGCGCGATGGGCTGACGGTGCGGGTCTACATGGGCACCGAGGACCAGATGCCCGACCCCAAGATCGCCGCCGTGCAGGGCGCGGACGATGCGCCGGCCTATCGCGGGATCGCCTATGTCGTCTTCGAGGACCTGGACCTGACGCCCTTCGGCAACCGGGTGCCGCAGTTCAATTTCGAGGTGCTGCGGCCCGAGCAGCCGGGGCAGGGCGTGGACCCCGAGATCGCGCGCGGCACGCTGGGCGTGGCGCTGATGCCGGGGACGGGGGAATACGCGCTGGCGACGCAGCCGGTCTATTACGACTATGGGCCGGGAGAGGCCGCGGCGGCGAACCTGAACTCCGGCAGCGGCAAGACCGACTTCCTGACGGCGCTGGACCAGCTGACGACCGAGTTGCCCAATTGCGGGGCGGTGTCGCTGATCGTGTCTTGGTTCGGCGATGACCTGCGCTGCGGCGACTGCCGGCTGCGCCCCAAGGTGGAGCAGGCCGAGTTCGAGGGCGCCGAGATGCCCTGGGCCGTGTCCGGGATCGGGCGGAGCACGGCCGAGGTGATCGCGCAGGTGGATGGCCGTCCCGTCTATGGCGGCACGCCCACCGACCGCTCGGTGATGCAGGCCATCCAGGAGATGCGCGCCGCGGGGCAGGCGGTGACCTTCTATCCGTTCATCCTGATGGAGCAGATGGCGGGCAACACGCTGCCCGATCCGCTGACCGGGGGCACCGGCCAGCCGGTGCTGCCGTGGCGGGGGCGGATCACGACCTCTCTGGCGCCCTGGCTGGCCGGGTCGCCCGACAGGACGGCCGCAGCCGAGGCCGAGGTGGCAGCCTTCTTCGGGCAGGCCGCGCCGGGCGATTTCAGCGCCACGGACCAGACGGTGGTCTATTCCGGGCCCGAGGAGTGGAGCTATCGGCGGTTCATCCTGCACTATGCGCATCTGTGCGCCGCGGCGGGCGGCGTCGACGCGTTCTGCATCGGGTCCGAAATGCGGGGGCTGACGCAGATCCGCGGGGCGGCCGACAGCTTTCCGGCGGTGGATGCAATGCGCGCGCTGCTGGCCGACGTGCGGGCGATCCTGGGGCCCGCGGTGAAGCTGGGCTATGCCGCCGACTGGTCGGAATACTTCGGCTATCACCCGCAGGACGGGTCGGGGGACGTGTATTTCCACCTCGATCCCCTGTGGGCCGAGGCCGATCTCGATTTCATCGGCGTGGACAACTACCTGCCGTTGTCGGACTGGCGCGATGGCCCCGAGCATGCGGATGCGCATTGGGGGGCGATCCACGATCTGGACTACCTGAAGGACAATGTCTGCGGCGGCGAATACCACGACTGGTATTATGGCGCGGTCGAGGTGCCGGCGGTCTTCAGTGCGACCGAGCCGTCCTATCCGGGTTACTCCGGGCATCTGGGGGATGGGTCGGGGCTGCGCGACGGGGCGCTGTCGGGGGCGGCCTCGGGCTGGGGATCGGCCACGGCCTATGGTGGCGAGATCACCGCCGACCTTGGCGCGGCGGTGGTGCTGGAGGCGATCCGGCTGGCGCCCTTCGACGGGTTCGGCGGCTGGGGTGCCCAGCATCTGAACGGTGCCACGGTGGAGGTGTCCTTCGACGGGCTGACCTGGACGGCGGCGGGGACGGTGTCGGGCGCCGTGGCGGGGCAGACCGTGACGGTGCCTCTGGAGGCGCGGGCCCGGTTCATCCGGCTGTCCAAGTTCGACGACTGGTTCGGGCTGGCCGAGTTCCGCGCGGTGCGCAGTGCACAGGACGTGCGCGATGCGCAGGAGCGGCTGCCGATCTCGGATGCCGCGTATGGCAAGCCCTGGGTCTTCCGGGCCAAGGATTTCCACGGCTGGTGGTCGAACCCGCACTTCGAGCGGGTGGGGGGCGTCGAGGTGGCCAGCCCCACGGCCTGGGTGCCGGAATCGAAGCCGATCTGGTTCACCGAATACGGCTGCGCGGCGATCGACAAGGGTACGAACCAGCCCAACAAGTTCCTGGATCCCAAGTCCTCGGAATCGCGGATCCCGTATTACTCGACCGGCACGCGCGACGAATACATCCAGATGCAGTACCTGCGCGCGATGGCGTCCTACTGGTCGGACCCGGCCAACAACCCGGTGTCGACCGTCTATGGCGCCCAGATGATCGACATGGCGCGCGCGCATGTCTGGGCCTGGGATGCGCGGCCCTATCCGCAGTTTCCGGGCAATACGGAGTTGTGGAGCGACGGGGGCAACCATGCGCTGGGCCACTGGATCACCGGGCGGACCGCGTCGCGGTCGCTGGCCGGCGTGGTCGAGGAGGTCTGCGCGGCGGCGGGTGTGACCGACATCGACACGGGCGATCTTCACGGGCTGGTGCGCGGCTATACCGTGTCCGAGACCGCGACCGCGCGGTCCATCCTGCAACCGCTGATGCTGGCCTACGGGTTCGACGCGATGGACCATAGCGGCACGCTGACCTTCCGGACGCGCAGCGGGCATGTGGACAGGGTGCTGGACCGCGAGACGCTGGCGCTGTCGGATGACCTCGACGGGCCGGTGGAGACCGTGCGCGCCGCCGAGGCGGAAACGGCGGGGCGGTTGCGGCTTGTCTTCGTCGAGGCGGATGGCGAGTTCGAAACCCGCACCGAAGAGGCGGTCTTTGCCGACGAGGTCACGCATGCGGTGTCGCAGTCGGACATCCCGCTGGTGCTGAGCCGGGGCGAGGGCCGCGCCATCGTCGAGCGCTGGCTGGCGGAATCGCGGATCGCGCGGGACCGGATCCGGTTTGCCTTGCCGCCGTCGGGGATGCGGACGCGGGCAGGGGACGTGGTGGGCATCGAGACGGCGCAGGGCCGCAGCGATTTCCGCATCGACCGGATCGAGGCCGCGGGCGTGCAGCTGGTCGAGGCGGTGCGCGTGGACGGCACGGTCTTTGGCGCGGGCACGGTGGACGAGGTGCCGCCCGCCCCGCCGAGGCCGGTCGCGCAGGCCGCACCTGTCTACCCGGTGTTCATGGACCTGCCGCTTCTGACGGGTGGAGAAGTGCCTGAAGCGCCGCACCTGGCGGTCGCGGCCGTGCCCTGGCCCGGGCCGGTTTCCGTGTTCAGCGCGCCCGGCGATGCCGGGTACGGGCTGAACACGCGGATCGACGCCTGGTCGGTGGTGGGGATGACCGAGACGGATCTGCCCGGGGCCGCCGCCGGACTGCTGGACAGGGGGCCGGATCTGAGGGTGCGGTTGATCGCCGGGCAGCTGGCCTCGACCACGGGGCAGGCGTTGCTGGAGGGCGCGAACCTGGCGGCGATCGGCGATCCGGAAACCGGGCTATGGGAGGTGTTCCAGTTCGAGACCGCGACGCTTGTGGCGCCGCGCACCTATGCCCTGGCACGGCGCCTACGGGGGCAGGCCGGCACGGACGGGGTTATGCCACCCGTTTGGCCCGCGGGCAGCCATGTGGTGCTGTTGAACGGCGCGCCGCGGCAGATCGCCCTGTCGCCGTCCGAGCGCGGGCTGGAGCGGCATTATCGGATCGGGGCGGGATACCTTGGCTACGATCATCCGTCCTATCGGCACCTCGTCCGGGTGTTCGACGGGGTCGGGCTGCGGCCCTATGCGCCGGCGCATCTGCGCCTGGCGCGCGCGGCGGACGGGGCCGTGGACGTGACCTGGATCCGGCGCACGCGGATCGACGGAGACGGCTGGACCGGGCTGGACGTGCCGCTGGGCGAGGCGAGCGAGGCCTTCCTGGTGCAGGTGGCTGCCGGTGGCGTGGTGCGGCGGCAAGCGGTCGTGACGGCGCCGGGCTGGCGATACGAGCCTGCGGCGCAGGCCGTGGACGGGCTGACCGGGGCGTTTGACCTAGGCGTGGCACAGATTTCGGACCGGTTCGGGCCGGGCCCCTTTGCATGGAGAAGCTTCGATGGCTGAGACAGGAAACCTTGGGCTGCCGCTTCTGGCCCCGTCGCAGGCACAAAAGCATGTGACGGTGAACGAGGCGCTGGCGCGGCTCGACGGGCTGACGCAGATGCGGCTGATGTCGGTGGCGACGGTCGCGCCGCCGGCGCCGGTGGACGGCGCCGCATGGGCCGTGCCCTTGGGGGCGACCGGCGACTGGGCCGGGCAGGACGGGCGCATCGCCATCGCTTCGAACGGCGGATGGGTCTTCGCCGATCCGGCCGAGGGCTGGCGCGGCTGGGTCGTGGACGAGGCGCGCGAGGTGCGGCACGACGGCGCCGGATGGGCGGGCGTACCCGGCCCAGCGATCCGGAGCGCGACGTTCGATCATGCGGTCGCGTCGGGCGCCGCTTCGGTCACGACCGAGGTCATCCCGCAGAACGCGATGGTGTTCGCGGTGACGGGCCGGGTGGCTTCGGCTCTGACGGGCACCCTGACGAGCTGGACGCTGGGCGTGGCCGGCGCGGAGGACCGCTATGGTTCCGGGATCGGACTGGCCCAGGGATCGTGGCTGGTCGGCGTGACCGGGCAGCCGGTGACCTACTATGCCGATACGCCATTGGTTCTGACGGCCACGGGCGGAGACTTTGCGGCGGGCACGGTGCGGCTGGTCCTGCACTATTTCAAGCCCGAGCCGCCCGAGATCTGATCCGGTGCGGCAGATCCTGCATGGCGACGTGGTCGCGGCGGCGCGCGTTCTTCGCGCTGTTCCCGAGGCGGCGCGGCCGGGCCTGATTGCACGGCTTCTGGACGAGGCGCATTGGGCCGACCTCTATCGCAAGCGCACCGGGCGCGCGCATCCCGTCTGGGGCGACGGCAGCCTGATGACCGCCGCGTTGCGGCGCGCGCCCCCGCCGGAGCCGACCTTGTCGGACGGGCGGTATTGCAGCTGCCTCGTCCAGGTGCTGCAGGCCGTGCTGGAGCGTCGTGTGCCGCCCTAGCCCTGTGCGCAGGACACGCAGGTCGGCACCGCCGGGTCGATGTCGAGCCGTCCCCTGGGGATGTCTTCGCCGCATTCGGAGCATTCCCCGAATTCTCCGGCTTCGATGCGCGCCAGCGCGGCCAGGAGACGGCGCTGGGCCTGCGCGCGCCGCCCGTGGTTGGCCTGGGCCATCGCCTGATGCTGGAGCGCATCCATCCGGCTGAGCCGTCCCACCGACTGCTGGTCGAGTTCGACTGTCTTTCGGCTGTCCTGGCCGCGTTCGTCTGCGCGTTCCAGCGCGGCGAGGTCCGCCTCCAGCCGGGCGCGGTAGCGCGCAAGTTCGGTGTCGCCGATGCTCACGATATCTTCATTCCGCGGCTTCCCGCTTTCGCCAGAGACCCTATCTGGTGTAATGTCCGTCCCGAACGGAGGAAAGCGCGATGCAGACACCCCGCACGAAACTTGCCGAGATCGACCCGGTCTGGAGCCGTATCTCTGCCGAGGCGGAAGCCGCGGTGGCGTCAGAGCCGCTGTTGGGTGGCATGGTCCATGCCGGCATCCTTCATCACCGGACGCTCGAGGATGCGTTGGCCTTTCGCATGGCGTCCAAGCTGGCCTCTGCCGATATGTCGGACCAGTTGCTGCGCGAGATCATCGACACGGCCTACGAGAATGATCCGTCGCTGGCCGATGCCGCGCGCGCGGACCTTGTCGCGGTCTACGAGCGCGATCCGGCGTGCCATCGGCTGATGCAGCCGCTGCTATACTTCAAGGGCTTCCAGGCGCTGCAATCCTATCGCATCGGCCATTGGCTGTGGCGCGAGGGCCGGCACGATCTGGCCTATTACTTCCAGATGCGGGTGTCCGAGATCTTTGGCGTCGACATTCACCCCGCCGCGCGCATCGGCAAGGGGATCATGATCGACCATGCCCATTCCATCGTGATCGGCGAGACCGCGGTGGTAGGCGACAACGTGTCGATGCTGCATTCGGTGACGCTTGGCGGGACCGGCAAGGAAGACGACGACCGCCACCCGAAGATCGGCTGCGGCGTGCTGATCGGTGCCGGTGCCAAGGTGCTGGGCAACATCCGCGTGGGCGATTGCAGCCGCATCGCGGCGGGCTCCGTGGTGCTGGAGGACGTGCCGGCCAAGAAGACCGTCGCCGGCGTGCCGGCCCGGATCGTGGGCGAGGCGGGGTGCTCTCAGCCGTCGGTCAGCATGGACCAGCTTCTGGGCGTGCGCGGCGGGCGGGACGACTGATCCTGTCGGTCCTGCGCGTCGCGGGCCGATCCGCTTCCCATCAAACGTGAAACGCCGGGCAGATCGCCCGGCGTTTTCTTCTTTACCTGGTCGTCCGTTGTCTATGCCAGCATGGCCATCGGGTTTTCCAGGTGGGTCTTGATCTTCTCCAGAAGCTCGGCCCCCAAGGCGCCGTCGATGACGCGGTGATCGACGGAGAGCGTCACGCTCATCACCGTGGCGACGGCCAGCGCGCCCTCGGCGTTCACCACCGGCTTCTTGACGCCCGCGCCCACGGCAAGGATCGCGCCGTGCGGCGGGTTGATGACGGCGTCGAAGTTGTCGATGCCGAACATCCCGAGGTTCGAGATCGCGAAGCTGCCGCCCTGATATTCATGCGGCGCAAGTTTGCGGTCGCGGGCGCGGGAGGCGAGGTCCTTCATCTCTGCCGACAGGGCCGACAGGGATTTCTGGTCGGCATCGCGCAGGACGGGGGTGAAGAGACCGCCCTCGATCGCCACGGCGACGGCCACGTCCGAGGGCGTCAGCTTCAGTATCCGGTCACCGGCCCAGACGGCGTTGGCGTCGGGCACCTCCTGCAGGGCCAGCGCGCAAGCCTTTATGATGAAGTCGTTGACCGACAGCTTGACCCCGCGCGACGCCAGCTTGGCGTTGAGCGTGGCGCGGAAGGCCAGAAGCTCGTCCAACTGGATGTCGCGGCGCAGGTAGAAATGCGGGATGGTCTGCTTGGCCTCGGTCAGCCGTGCGGCGATGGTCTTGCGCATCCCGTCGAGCTTGACCTCTTCCACCTCGCGGTCGGCGTACATCTTCAGGACCGCGTCGGTGGACGGACCTGCGGGTGCAGCGGCGGGCGCGGCCGGGGCAGCCGGTGCCGACGCTGCGGCGGCGGCGGGCGTGGCGGGGGCGCCTTCGGCGGCAAGGACATCGGCCTTGACGATCCGTCCCTTGGGGCCGGACCCCTTGAGCGACGACAGGTCCAGGCCCTTGTCCCGCGCGATACGGCGGGCCAGCGGCGAGGCAAAGATGCGCGAGCCATCGGCGGCCTGGGGGGCGGCGGGGGCCGGTGCGGGGCTTGCGCTGGCGGTGGCCGGTGCCGCGTCGGGCGCCTTCGGTGCGACCTCGGCCACCGGGGCAGGGGCCGCGGCGCTTGCGATGTCGCCGGCGCTCTCGCCGTCGGCGAGGATCACGGCGATGGGCGTATTCACCTTCACGCCCTCGGTGCCCTCGGCGATCAGGATCTTGCCGATCACGCCCTCGTCGACGGCCTCGAACTCCATCGTGGCCTTGTCGGTCTCGATCTCTGCCAGCAGGTCGCCCGAGCTGACGGTATCGCCTTCTTTCACCAGCCATTTGGCCAGCGTGCCTTCCTCCATCGTGGGGGACAGGGCGGGCATCAGGATTTCGGTGGGCATCTTGTCAGTCCTCCGCAAGGCTGAGGCGGTTCATGGGGCCGCGCACGTGGACCCCGTCCTGCATCTTCAGCAGCGCCGTTTCGATCTCGCGCCGGTTTCGGGCGATCCATTCATAGGCATCCTGGTGACGCGGGCCGCCCTGGCGCAGGCCTTCCAGGATCAGGGTTTCGGGGACGTAGCCGCGCACGCGGCGCGTTCCGTCCGAAACCTCGACCCGGTAGGCCTCGCGCACGGTGTCGCGGCCCATCACCTCGACCGGGCTCACCGGTAGGTCACCGCTTTCACGGCGTCGATCACCTCTTTCGTGGTGGTCAGCGCCAGCTTTTCCAGGTTCGCGGCATAGGGCATGGGCACGTCCTTGCCGGTGCAGTTCAGCACGGGCGCGTCGAGATAGTCGAACGCCTCTGCCATCAGCACGGCCGAGATATGGTTGCCGATGGCGCCCACGGGCCAGCCCTCTTCCACGGTCACGCAGCGGTTGGTCTTCATCACCGACCGGATCACGGTGCCGGTGTCCATCGGGCGCAGGGTGCGCAGGTCGATCACCTCGGCCTC
>JAUIIC010000086.1 GCA_030431935.1 Alphaproteobacteria bacterium
GCCCTTGTGCTGGCCGGGCTGGCAAGCCTTGCCCTGGCCGGGCTGATCGCCCTCTTCCTGCAATCGGTCTATGCCGAGCGGCTGGAAACCGATGCCGCGACCCGGTCCGCGGCGATGCGGCTGGCCTCCATCCTGGGCGGGCTCAGCCCGCTGATCGACGGGCAGGTGTTTGGCGTGGGCATCGGCAACAATGCCCTGGTGCGCTTTCCCGCCTTCGAGGCCGCGCGCGCGCTTGGCCTCAGCTTTGGCCGCCTGCCCGAGGGGGTGAACGCCCAGATCGTCGGCCGCATCTTCGAAGAGGGCTGGCCTGCGGTCGTGCACCTTTGCGCTGCGGGCTGGCTTCTGGCCCTTGTCCTGGCCCGTGCGCGCGGGCCGGTCCCGGTGGCGCTGGCCTGCCTCGCGGCCGCCAGCCTGATGACCGCGGGGGCCGTCGTCGGATATCGCGGGATCTATGCCGCGTGGTTGTGGCTGGCGCTGCCCGCCGGGCTTCTGTCCGGGGGCCAACGGGCATGACGGCGCTGCCCATCGGCGCGCGCCTCGCGGCGGCGGCGCTGGCCCTCGGCCACGTCGCCCTGCTGGCCCAAAGGCTGGACGCCGCCGCGCTGGGCGCGATGCTGTTCGCGCTGGGCCTCGCCGGGCTGGGCGGTGGGCTGCTGGCGGCGGGACAGGCGCAGCACCTGCTGCGCGCGGGGCCCGGCGCGGCGATCCCGCGCGCCGCGCTCGGCAGCCTTGCCGCCGGGGGGCTTGCCGGGCTGGCGGCGCTGGGCGCGGCGGCCGCGACCGGGGGGCTGCCGCTGTCGGCCGCCGCGGTCGGCCTGACCGTGGCGCTGGCGGTGGTCCAGGGCGCGGCGACACTGGCCGGGGCGGCGCAGCGCGCGCGCGGGCGCACCGGGCGGGCCGCGCTGGCGCTGGGCCCGCTGCGCGCGGGCCTGCCGCTGTGCCTGACCATGGCAAGCCCCGCCGCCTCGGTCGAGGCCTGCCTAGCCCTGGCCGCCGCCGGGCAGGCGCTGGCGCTCCTGCCGCTCTTGCCGGGGCTGCCGCGCGTCGCGACCGGCCCGCCAGTGCCCCGGGCGCTCTGGCAGACGCAGGCGGGCTGGCTGGTGCTGACGCATCTCGACGTGCTGGCCGCCGGGCTCCTGTTGCCCGGCGAGACCGCGGGCGCCTACCTGCTGGCGCGCCGCTGCGCCGCGCCGCTGGCCCTGGTGGTCGAGGGGCTGCGCTTTGCCGCGGCCAGCCCGCTTGCCCGCGCCTATGCCGCCGGCGACGGCCCCGGCGAGGCGCGGCGCTGGCACCGCCGCACCGCCGTCGCGGGGGGCCTTGCGCTTCTTGCCGCCACGGGCGCGCTGCCGCTGCTTCCGCCGGCGATCGGGGCCACCCCGGTCGTCCTGCCGCTGGTCATCGCGCATCTGGCCGCACAGCTGCCGCCGGTCCTCTTCGGCCTGGGCGGCGTGGCGCTGAACATGGCGGGGCGGGAACGGGCGCGCCGGCGGCTCTTGTGGCGGGCGGTGGCGCTGGCCGCCCCCTGCCTTGTCGCGGCGGCGGCCCTTGGCGGAGCGCTGCCGCTGGCGCTGGCCCATGCCGCGGTCCACATGGCGCAGGGCGCGGCGGCGGCACGCCTTCTGACCCGCGAGACCCGCGGCGCGCCGGGCGTCAGATCCCCGGCCCGCGCAGCACCGCGCGCGGGGTCGCCGCAAGGATCCGCAGGTCGGTGACAAGCCCCGCCTGCCGGGCATAGGCCACGTCCAGCCGCACCCGCGCCCCGTAGCCCAGCGCGTTGCGTCCCGCCACCTGCCACGCCCCGGTCAGGCCGGGGCGGCACGACAGGTAGGCCCAGGCATGGCCGCCATAGCGGGCCAGTTCGCCGCGCGTGATGGGGCGCGGACCCACCAGGCTCATCTCACCAAGGAACACGTTCCAGAGCTGCGGCAGCTCGTCGAGGCTGGTGCGCCGCAACACGCGGCCCAGCCGGGTCACGCGGGGGTCGCGGGCCAGCTTCTGCCGGGCGGACCATTCGCGCGCCGCGGCCGGGTCGGCGGACAGGTGGCGTGCGAGCGCCTCCTCCGCCCCGACCGCCATGCTGCGCAGCTTCCAGCAACGGAACGGGCGGCCGCCCCGGCCCACCCTTTCCTGGCCGTAGAACCCCGGGCCCTGTGACCCCAGGCGCACCATCACCCAAAGCACCGCCACCAGCGGCACCGCCAGCGGCGCAAGCGCCAGCACGCCGCCCAGGTCGAGCGCCCGCTTGGCCAGGCCCCGGCCCGTCACGGCCCGGCGCGGGGCGATCCCCTTCAACGCGATCGGCATGGCGCACCTCCTTCGGCGCGCAGTCAACCGCAGGACGGTTAAGGCTCTCTCCACAGGTGGGGGCTAGGATCGGCCGAAATGCATTGCAGTTTACCGACAGGCCGCCCGCGATGAACGTCCCCCTTCCAGGCTCTGCGATGGCGCTGCCGGCCCCCCGCGCCACGCCCCCGCCACGGCCGAACCCGGTGCCGCCGCCGCCCGACACGCCAGAGGACCTGATCGATTTCACGGCGCTTTCGGCAACGCTCTGGCGCGGGCGCTGGCGCATCGCCGTGGCGGGCCTCATGGCGGCGCTGGCCGTAGGGGCCTGGGCCGCCATGCTTGCCACGCCACAGTACCGCGCGACCGTAACGCTGGTGATGGCGGCATCCGATACCGCCGCGCCGATCGGGCTCGAAAGCGTCGTGCCCGGTCTTGGCGGCAGTTCGGTCGAGGCCAACACCGAGGTCGAGATCCTGCGCTCGCGCACGCTTCTGACGCGCGTGGCCGACAGCCTGTCGCTCTATGACGATCCGCGCATGAACCCCACGCTGGCGCCGCCCGGGCCGGTCCGGACCCGCTGGCGCGCGCTGGCCCCCGCGCTGGGGTTGCCCGCCAGCTGGTACGCCCCGCCGCCGCCCCGCGCCGCCACGATCGACGCCCTGGCCCAGCGCTATGCCGTGCGCAACATGCCCGACAGCCGCGTGTTCGAGGTGACGGCCACCAGCCCCGATCCCGCCCACGCGGCAGAACTCGCCAACACGCTGGCGCGGCTGTATCTCGCCGACCAGGTGGCGCTGAAGCAGGCCAAGGCGGCGCGTGCCGCCGACTGGCTGGGCGTGCAGGTCGCCGGCCTGCAGGCAGAGCTCGAGGCCGCCGAAAGCCGCGCCCGCGCCTTCGCCGCCGAGATGGAGCTTGTGGATGCCACCGCGCTTCAGGGGCTGTCCGCGCAGCTTGCGGGCATCCGCGACCGGATCGGCGCGCGCCGCTCCGACCTTGCGGCGCGCGGCATCACCGGCACCCGCGCCGACGACCAGATGCGCGCCATGCTGGAGATGGAGGCGACGCTGTCGGCCCAGTTGCGCCGCCAGTCGCAGGACCTGGTGACACTGGGCCAGCTTCAGCTAGAGGCCGCGGCCAGCCGCGAGATCTACGAACATTTCCTCGCCCGGCTGAAAGAGGCGTCGGTCCAGCGCGGCATCCAGACCCCCGACAGCCGCATCCTTGCCGAGGCAGAGATGCCGACGGCGCCCGCCCGCCCGCAGCCGCTGCTGCTGGCCCTTCTGGCCGGGGTGCTGGCCGCGGCCGGTGCGGCGGTGCGCAGCCTGCTGGCAGAGGCCCGCGCCGACACCTTCCGCGCGGCGCAGCCCCTTGAATCCGCGACCGGCCTGCCGGTGCTGGGCCAGATCCCGCAGGTCGCGGCGCGGCCCGGTCTGGCGGCGCTTGCGGCGGCGCGGCCCTCGTCCTTCGCCGCCGAGGCCCTGCGCCAGTTGCGCACCGCGCTGCAATTCTCGGGCCCCGGCCTGCCGCAGGTCGTCGTCGTCACCTCTTCGGTCCCGGACGAGGGCAAGTCGACCCTGTCGCGCGCGCTGGCCCAGAACATCGCGGCGCTGGGCAAGTCGGTCCTGCTGGTGCAGGCCGACATCCGGCGCGCGCGCGGCGGACCGGCATGGGTGGCGCGCCTGCCGCGCTGGCTGCGGCTGCGCGGGCGCACGCCCCGGCCGGGGCTTCTGGCCGTGCTGCAGGGGCGCTGCGGGTTCGCCGTGGCGATCCGGCCAGAGGCGCCCGGCCTCTACGTGTTGCCCGCCGACAGCGCCGCCGCGAACGCCGCCGACCTGCTGGCATCGCCCCGCTTCGACCGGCTGATCGACCTGTTGCGCGGGCGCTTCGACTGCATCGTGATCGACACGCCCCCGGTTCTTGCCGTGCCCGACGCGCGCCTGATCGGGCGCACCGCCGACTGCATCCTTTTCGCCGTGGCATGGGACAGGACCACGCGCGAAGACCTGCGCGCCGGGCTGCACGCGATGGGCACCGTGGGGCTTGTGCCCGGCGGGCTCGTGCTGACCCGGATCGACCGCCGCGCGCTGGCCCGCTACGGCAGCACGCAGGGCTTCGGCAGCTTTGCTTCCCACGGCTACTACGAGGCGTAAGGCACCCTAGAACAGGAAATCGTCCGCCGACAGATCGCCCACCAGCAGTTGCCCGCCCTCGGTTTCCAGCGCGATACGCTCCTCCCCGAACTCGATCAGGACGCCATAGTCCTTCTGGACAAAGGTCAGCTGATCCACGCCATAGAGCATGTCGTAGGACGACAGGTCGATCACGTCCTCACCGGGCGTAAAGTCCGTCACCCGGTCCAGACGCGCCTCGTCGGAAAAGACGAACCTGTCCGCCCCGGCCCCGCCGGTCAACAGGTCTGCCCCCGCACCGTCCATGATGATGTCGTCGCCGTCGCCGCCGGAAATCACGTCGTCGCCGTCATATCCCATCAGGATGTCGTCCGCCGCCGTGCCGGTCAGCGTGTCGGCCTCCATCCAGCCGGTGATCATCGCTCCAAGGTCGCCCAGGTCCAGCGTCAACTGCGTCACACCCGGTTCCGATGCGCTGCTGACGAAAACCTGCACCTCGTTGCCGAAGACCACCACCTCGATGTCCGACACGTTGGACAAGGTCATGCCGACATCGTCGGCGATGCTGGCCAGTTCGATCAGGTAGCCGCCCGGGGCCACCTCGAACAGCGTCAGCCCGTCGTCGGCCCCGCCCGCCAGCAGGAAAGAGCGGTCGCCGACCGAGAATACCTCAAGCGCCGTGACCCCGTCGAACCGCGAGTCCCGGTCGTCGAGCACGTGGTCCTTCTGGAACAGCCCGCCCCACACATTCACCTTCATCACGCTCAGGCTGGACGACCCCGATCCGCCCACGATCAGAAAGGCGATGCCGTCCACCACCACGGTTTCCATCACCGTCGGCTCGGACAGGTAAAGCCCGGTCGAGGCGTCCTCGCTGTCGCGCTCCTTGATGTTGCCCCACTGGCCCATCCAGTAGGACGTCACGCCATCCTCCAGCGTCGAGGCGGCAAAGAAATAGGTCCGCCCATAGGCCTCGATCCCCACGAGATCGCTGACCGCGCCGATATGCGCGGTCTCGGTATCCTCGAAGGTGTTCTTGTAGCCCACCGTCAGGTCGTTGCGGATCTCGAAGCTCATGAACCCCGAACCGCCCCACTGGCTGGCGACCATGTAGGTCTTGTCGCCGACCTGCAGGACCAGCACGTCCTCGAGGTTGCCCAGGTACTCGGTGTCGCCGCCAAGAATCTCGACGGTGCCCAGTTCGCCCTCGGGGCCCAGCACGTGAAACCCCAGACGGTCGTCGTGGCGCCCGGCCGGCACCAGGATCGTCTGGCCGTCCACCGTCACGCTGTCGAGGTCCGACAGCCCGTAGGTGCCCCGGTTCTCGGCCGCGCCGATCTGGTCGGTGTAGACCGCCGCCCCCCCTGCGGTCAGCGTAAAGGCCGACAGCCCGCCATCGGCCTCGGACCCGGTGTAGAGCATCACCGTGTCATCGACCGTCACCACCTCCAGGTCGGTGATCCCCTGCATATGCGGAATACCGTCGTCGAACGTCGCCACATGGCTGAACATGCGCCCCACTCCTTGCCCCATGTGTGCCCCCACACGCGGGGCATCCTTGCGGGGCAAGGGTCGTCAGGACCTTACCGAACCGTGGCGAACCGGCGGCAAACCGGCGGCGCGCGCGGGCCGCTTCGCTTCAATCCACGGGGTCGAAGCTTTCGGCGCGCGCCCGGTTCCAGCGCATCAGGTAGCCGAAGGCATCGCTTTCCCCCCGGACGAGGAAGCCCTCGGGCAAGTCGGGGTAGACCTCGTCGCCGGTGACCATGTCGCGGTCCTTCTCGCGCATCAGCAGGTGATGCGGGCGGAACTGGCTGGGATGGGTCAGCCCCGCCGCGCCGGTCATCTCGGCCAGCGCCTTCATCGTGTTGCCGTGAAACCGCGCGACGCGCTGCCACTTGTCCTCGACGTTCAGCGCGCGCTGGCGCAGCTTGTCCTGCGTCGCCACGCCCACCGGGCAATGGTTGGTGTGGCAGGCCTGTGCCTGGATGCAGCCGATCGCGAACATGAACCCGCGCGCCGAGTTGGCCCAGTCCGCCCCCAGCGCCAGCGCCTTGGCGATGTCGAAGGCCTGCACCAGCTTGCCCGAGGCCCCGATCCGGACCCGGTCCCGCAGCCCCGCGCCGCGCATCGCGTTATGCACGAAGGTCAGCCCCTCGATCAGCGGCATGCCGAGGTGGTTGGTGAACTCCAGCGGCGCGGCCCCGGTGCCGCCCTCTTTCCCGTCCACCACGATGAAATCCGGCACGATGTCCGTTTCCAACATCGCCTTGACGATGCACATGAACTCGCGCCGATGACCGACGCAAAGCTTCATGCCAACCGGCTTGCCCCCCGACAGCTCCCGCAGCCGCCCGATGAACTCGACCAGCCCGATGGGCGTCGAGAACTCTGGATGCGCGGCCGGCGACACGCAGTCGGTGCCCATCGGCACCCCGCGCGCCTCGGCGATCTCGGGCGAGATCTTGGAGGCCGGCAGCACCCCGCCGTGCCCCGGCTTGGCGCCCTGCGACAGCTTCAGTTCGATCATCTTCACCTGCGGGTCGGCGGCCTGCTCGGCGAACTTGTCGGGGTCGAACCGCCCCTCGGGCGTGCGGCAACCGAAATAGCCGGATCCCACCTGGTAGATCAGGTCTGCGCCGCCCTGCCGGTGATAGCGGCTGATCCCGCCCTCGCCGGTGTCATGGGCGAACCCGCCCGCCTTCGCCCCCTTGTTCAGCGCCAGGATCGCGTTGCCCGAAAGCGCCCCGAAACTCATCGCGGACACGTTGTAGATCGACAGGTCATAGGGCCGGGCACAGTCCGGCCCGCCCACGCGCACCCGGAAATCGGCGTTCTCGATATGCTTGGGCACCACGGAATGGGTGATCCACTGATAGCCCGAGTCATACACCCGCAGGCGCGTGCCGAAAGGGCGCTTGTCCTCGACCCCCTTGGCACGCTGGTAGATGATCGACCGGTCGTCGCGCGAGAACGGTTCCTCGTCCTGGTCGCTTTCGATCAGGTATTGCCGGATCTCGGGGCGAATGCCCTCGAACAGGAACCGCATGTGCCCGATCACCGGATAGTTGCGCAGGATCGCGTGGCTGGACTGGACCACGTCATAGACCCCGATGGCCGCCAACGCCCCGAAGACCGCAAGCGGGATCAGCGCCCATGCCGTCCACACAAGCCCCAATGCCGACAGCAGGGCCAATCCTATCGTCCCGAAGAACACGTAGTACCGTTGCATGGCCCCTCCCTGGCGCCGGGCCCTTTCGGGCTTTGGCTCAGGCTAAGGCTTGGGGGACGATTGCGAAACCCTCGTGACGTGTGCCGCCCCGGACAGCGGACGCCCGTGCGGCCAGCCCAGCGCCGCCACCGCCACGCACGTTACATCCGCCACCGATCCCGCGACACCCTCCTGCACCAGCCACAGGGCGCAATCGGCAAGGACGGTCATCAGTTCCCTTGCGATCTCTGCATCGCTCCAGGCGACAGGCGTGATGCCGCCGAAATGCGCCTCGTGCCGGATCAGGTCCTCGACCAGCGGGTCGATCACCGCACCGCCGCCGCCGGGATAGCGGTACCAGCCCACGCCGCCCTTCTTGCCCAGCCGCCCCTCGGCCGCCGCGTGCTCTGCCAGCCCGGCCCAGGCGCCGCCGCGCGCCAGCCGCGCCGTGTGCCGCAGGTCAAGCCCGATCAGGTCTTCCAGTTCATAGGGCCCGATGGCAAAACCCGCCGCCACCATCGCCTCGTCGATCTCCCAGGGTGTCGCGCCCTGCAACAGCATCGTGTCCGCCCGGTCCATCAGCGCGGCGCGCAGGCGCGGCCCGATCCCGCCCGACCGCAGCACGGGCACGCCAAGCACCGCCTCGACGGCCGGCAGCGGCCCGCCCAGAACCTCGGCCAGCGTGACCGGCCCCGTCGTGGCATGCAGGATCACGCGCGGCCCCTCGGTCCCCTCACCGACCGCCACGGCCCCCGGCGGCACCGCCACCCCCGGCCCGGCCAACACCAGGCGCGCCCGCGCCGTGCCCAGAACCGGCACACTCAGCCCCGCGCGCGCCGCGATCTCGCGCAGCCGCGCCGCGTCATGGGCGTCGGGCTCGACCAGCACCACGCGCCATCCCGCCGCAGCCATGTCCCGCGCCAGCCCCAGCATCGCCGCGTCCGCGCCGATCAGCGCGACGTCGGCCTCATCCGTGGTCAAGGAACCCATGCGCCCGGATCGTCGCGAGAAGCTCGGCCTTGCTCGCCTCCAGCGTCTTGCCCGAGGTGTTCACCTGCGCCTCGGCCCGGGCATATAGCGCCTCGCGGCTGGTCAGGATCGAGCGCAACTCCTCCATCGCCTTGGGATTGCCCGCCATCGGTCGCTCGTCCCCCTGCGCGCGCACCCGCAGCATGTGCTCCTCGGGCGTGGCGCGCAGCCAGACGGTGTGGAAATGCCGCAACAGGAACGCATAGGTGCGTGGCTCGGCCACGATGCCGCCGGCCACCGCCAGGATCAGCGCATCCGACGTGGCGACCACCCGCTCCAGGGCCTGACTTTCCAGCCGGCGATAGCCCTCCTGCCCGTAAAGCGCCATGACCTCGTCCACCGGCATGCCCGCCTGCTCGCCGATCTCGCGGTTCAGCTCCACGAAGGGCAGGCCAAGTTCGTCCCCCACCAGCCGCCCCAGCGTCGACTTGCCCGCGCCACGCAGACCGATCAGGCAGATGCGCTGCGCCCGCAGCGATCCCGGCGCCTCTGGCGCAAGGATTTCCATCACCTTGCGCCGTTCCGCCGCGTTGGCCGACCGATACAGCTCGGTCACCCGCAATTCCTCGGACGTCCACGGGTCTTCTTCGCCCACCAGCCATTCGATCCGGTGATCGAGCGCCTCGGCCACCCGCCACAAAAGGGCGATGGAGATGTTGCCCTGCCCGGTCTCCAGCTGTGCAAGATACCGTTGCGACACCCCCGAAAGGTCCGACAGGACCCGGCGGGATATGCCCTTGCGTTCGCGCGCGCGCCGCACCCGCTCACCAACCGTCGCCATCAGCGCCGTTGCCGGGTCGCCCGTATCGCGCCCGGCCACGCGTCCCCGGAAATCGGTGATTTCATCCATGGCTCAGGCGGCGCCCTTGTGAATAATATTGCACAAATCTAGCCAGCGCGCTGAGCTGATGCAATATAAATCCGGAACTAGCGCACCGTTCCAGAGGCCGCCACCAGCGGCTCGATTGCGGCGCGCACGTCCTCCGGCGCCGCGATGGGTCGGAACGTCGTGGTGTTCACGAAGGCCGAAACATAACGCCCGTCATAGCAATGCACCCCGTCCTGGAACCCGGCGAAATCGAACTCCAGCGACCGGGTGCCCAGCTTCACGGGCTTCAGCTTGCAGATCAGCGGATGGCGCGGGGTGACGGGCGCTCTGAAATCGCAGGACAGGTGCACGAACGGCGTGCCAAAGCCCTTGTCGCGGTTCATCTCGTACCAGCCATAGCCCATCAGCGCCTCCCACCAGGCGTCGATGGTCTGCAGCCCGAAGTCGGGCAGCCGCGCGGTATAGGCGATCTGCGCCGGGTCGCAATCGCCCCAGCCCACCCGGATGCGATAGTTGAAAACTCCGTCCTGGAACGCCCCGCGCGCCGCGCCCTCGTCGCGCATCAGTAGGTTTCCACGTGATACCGCCCGTCCTCGCGCATGGCGTCGCGCGTCGCGGCCCAGTCCGCCCCGATGCCGCGCGCGATGTCGGCCAGCGCCTCTTCGACGCCATGCTCCATCGCCTTCAGGCCGCAGATGTAGATATACCCGTTCGGATCCTGCAACAGCGCGGCCACCCTGTCCTTCTGCTCGCGCAACTGGTCCTGCACGTATTGCTTGGGCTGGTCCGGCACCCGGCTGAAGGCGAAATGCTTGGACATG
This sequence comes from Alphaproteobacteria bacterium, assembly GCA_030431935.1. GTDB lineage: Bacteria > Pseudomonadota > Alphaproteobacteria > Rhodobacterales > Rhodobacteraceae > ASV31. Next base: position 10,306 of record JAUIIC010000086.1, read on the forward strand.
AAGCGTTCCGGCACCTTCTTCAGCGGCCCGAAATAAGGCAGCCCCTCGGGCGTGCGCGCCCCGAAGACCAGCATCAGGCTGTCCGTCAGGCCCGGGTTCTCGCGCTGGCGCCGCATGGTGAACCCCCGGAACGGCGCGCTGCCGGTGCCGGTGCAGATCATCAGGATCTTCGCGCCCGGATCGTTCGGCATCAGGAAGGTGGACCCGAAGGGCCCGGTCAGGTCCACCGTGTCGCCCGTCTTCAGGTCGCAGACGAAATTGGAACAGACGCCCTGCGGCTCGCGCTTCACGGTCAGCGAGATGTTGTTGTAGTTCGGCCGCTCGCCGTCGCGCGGGCTCGACACGGAATAAAGCCGGGGCAGATGCGCCTTGCCGTCCGCGTCCGTGCCCGGCGGGATGATCCCCACGCTTTGCCCTTCCAGCACCGGGAACGACTGGTCCTCGAGGCTCAGGATGATGTGGCGCACGTCCGCGTCCGCATCGGGGGCGGTCAGGCGATAGTTGCCCTGCACCACCGCGCGCGCGGGCTTGCCCAGCGTGTAAAGGTTCACCGTGGGCTTCGACGCGCTGGCCGGCGCGCGCGCCTTGCCGCCCGCGCCCTTGTGCGCCTCGGCCAGAAGCGCCGCCACCGCATCGTCCAGCGCCTCGATGGACGTGTCGCCGCCACCCTCCACGGCGATATCCTCTTGCGCGGGCAACTCGTCCCAGCCGAACTGGTCGTCCAGCGAGTACGGCTCCATCACCACGCGCCATTCGTCGATGGATCCGGTGGGGCAGACGGGAATGCAGGCCATGCAGTAATTGCACTTCGACGCATCCACCACGACGTTGGTGTCGTCATGCGTGATCGCCTCGATCGGGCAGGTCATCTCGCAGGTATAGCAGCGGATGCAGATCTCGGGATCGATCAGATGCTGCTTGATCGGCTTGTTCATCGCGCGTCTCTCGGGGCTGGCCACGATCCTTCGCAGAAGGATCGCAGCGAATTTTCGCGGAAAACTCGGCGGGCGGGCCGTCCCGGAGGACGGCCCGCACCCGGCTTACGCCATGTGCAGCTTGACGTACTCGAAGTCGCCCGGCTTGTTGTCGATGCCCACCTTCGGCGGCGCGATCCAGCCGGCATACTGGCCCGGTTCCGTCACCGAGACCATCAGTGACTGGATGAAATCGCCATCCGCATGGGTCGGCAGCCAGCCGTTCACGCCCGCGTCGTACTCTGCCCCCGACACCAGGTTGCCCTTGGGGTCGAACAGGTGGTTGGCGAAGACACCGATCTTGCGGTTGAAGGACTCGTGCGGCAGCGACATCTCGAACTGCACGCCCGCCTTGGCGATGATCTTGTTCCAGCGCCCGATGCCGCCCGCCGCGTCACGGGTATAGTCGTCGCGCAGCCGCATGTTGATCGCGGTCAGCGCCGGAACCGACTTGCGCACCACCTTGCCGTCCTCGAAATCCCACACGTCATAGGTGGCGTCGGTCAGCTTGTGATCGTCGTCGATGCGGCTTTCCATGTAGCGGCCCTTGATGCCGGCATTGAACGCGTTGGCCGCGTTCGTCGACACCTCCTGCCCGAACAGGTCCAGCGACAGCGTGTAGTGCAGGTTGAGCTTCTTCTGGATCGTCGGCAGGTCGATGACGCCCAGCGCGCGGATGCGGTCGATGTCATAGGGGTCCTCGATCCCGTTCTCGACCATCACCTGGCAGGTCCGCTCGATCGTGCGGCCGACGCCGGTTTCGCCCACGAACATGTGGTGCGCTTCCTCGGTCAGCATGAAGCGGCAGGTGCGCGACAGCGGATCGAAGCCCGACTGCGCCAGCGATTCAAGCTGCATCTTGCCGTCGCGGTCGGTGAAGTAGGTGAACATGAAGAAGGACAGCCAGTCCGGCGTCTCCTCGTTGAAGGCGCCCAGCATGCGCGGCGCCTCTTCGCTGCCCGAGGTGCGGCGCAGCAGGTCGTCCGCCTCTTCGCGCCCGTCGCGGCCGAAATACTTGTGTAGCAGGTAGACCATCGCCCACAGGTGCCGGCCCTCTTCCACGTTCACCTGGAACAGGTTGCGCATGTCGTAGAGCGACGGCGCGGTCTTGCCGAGGTGGCGCTGCTGCTCCACCGACGCCGGTTCCGTGTCGCCCTGGATCACGATCAGCCGCTTCAGCATGTTGCGGTATTCGCCCGGCACCTCTTGCCACGCGGGCTGGCCGGCATGTTCGCCGCAGGGAATGCGCCGGTCCTCGACCTGCGGGGCCAGAAGGATGCCCCAGCGGTATTCGGGCATCCGCACATAGTCGAACTTGGCCCAGCCCTTGGGGTCCACGCTGACGGCGGTGCGCAAGTAGACCAGCGCCTCCTGGAAGCCGTCGGGGCCCAGGTCGTTCCACCAGTTCAGGTAGCCGGGGTGCCATTTCTCAAGCGCCTTCAGCACCCGCTTGTCCGACGACAGGCCCACGTTGTTGGGGATCTGCGTGTCATAGCTCACGTTGATGAGGTCGAGCATGTCTTGTTCCTCCGCCTGGGGCCGTCAGACCCGTTCCATGTTGTAATTGCCGCGCTGGCCCGAGCCATAGCGTTGCAGCGCGCCCTCGGCGCCCACCGCGTTCGGGCGCTGGAAGATCCAGTTCTGCCACGCCGTCAGACGCCCGAAGATGCGGGTTTCCATCGTCTCGGGGCCGGCGAAGCGCAGGTTCGCCTCCATCCCCGTCAGCGCGTCGGGCGAGAAGCTGGCGCGTTCTTCAAGGAAGATGCGCACCTCGTCCTCCCAGTCGATGTCGTCGAAGGCATAGGTGACCAGCCCCAGCTCCACCGCATCGGCGGCCTCCAGCGGCTCACCGACGCTGCCCTTCAGCTTGTCCACCTGCCCCGGCTCGCCCAGGAAGCGGGTTTCCAGCCGCGTCAGGTCGTTGGCCATCGGCCAGCTGCCGAAATTGCCTTCGGACAGGGTGACGGTCGCCAACGGGCGGTTGTCGCCCTCGAACTCGTCTTCCATCATGTAGCTGCGGTCCACCGCGAACAGGATCTCGGCCAGGACGCCCGCATAGCACGACCCGTGCTCGACCAGCGCCACGAGGCTGCGCGAGGTCATGTCGATCCGCTTGAGCACCCGCTTCCAGTAGAGAAGCACCTCGTTGGCCAGCCAGTGCCCGGCGTTGTCGCGCAACAGCGCCTCATGCGCCAGCACCGCCTCGGGGTCGCCCTGGGTGTGGAACACCAGAAGGCCCAGTTCGCGCTCGTTCAGGCGCAGGTGCAGGATCGCGTCGTCCAACTCGCGCGCGGCGCGCAGCATCCACGCCTCGGCACCCTGCGCGTGGAAGGCGTCCATGTCGGCGGGCGCGTCGCCATCGGGGCCCTTGATGGTGATCTCGGCCTTGCCGCCGTCGCGGTCCACCGTCACCTCCACCGTCGAGTAGGTCACCGACCCGTCCTCGCCCACGTCACGCTTGAGCGGGGTCAGCCTGACGCCCTGCGCCTCCGACGGGCGCGACGATTTCGCCGCGAACTCGGCCGCGCGCTGCGCCACGGTCTCCTCGAATTTCGAGTTCGGCACCACGTCGTCGACCAGCCGCCAGTCCTTGGCGCGCTTGCCCTTCACACCCTCTTCGATGGAACAGAAGACGTCGGCCAGATCGCGCCGCACCTTGCGCTTGTCGGTCACCCGCGTCAGCCCGCCGGTCCCCGGCAGCACCGCCAGAAGCGGCACCTCGGGCAGCGCCACGTTCGACGTGGCGTCATCGGCCAGGATCAGGTGATCGCAGGCCAGCGCCAGTTCATATCCACCGCCCGCGCAGGCGCCCTTGATAGCGCAAATGTAATACTGCCCCGATTCCGCGCCCGCCGCCTCGTAGGTGTTGCGCGTCTCGTTGGTGAACTTGCAGAAATTGACCTTGTGCGCATGGGCGGCGCCGCCCAGCATCCGGATGTTGGCCCCGGCGCAGAACACGTTGTCCTTGCCCGACCGCAGCACCACCACCTTGACCTCGGGATGCTCGAAGCGCAGCCGCTGCACCACGTCGGCCAGCTCGATATCGACGCCAAGGTCATAGCTGTTCAGCTTCAGCTGATAGCCCTCGAACAGGCCGCCGTTCTCGTCGACGTCCATGTACAGCGTCGCGACCTCGCCGTTCAGCTCCAGCCGCCAGTGGCGATAGCTGTCCGGGTCACGTTCAAAGGTGATGGTCTTGGTCACGGTCTCTCTCCACGTCTGACTTGCAGTATAGTTCGCTTTTCCGGGCCGACAAGGCGCGATCAGGCGCAATACGAGCAAGATGTTTTCATTTTTTTCAGCTAGTTACGAAAGTATTCCGGCAATTGTGCATTATGCTGCATCATATCGGCAGCCTCCAGCGCCGCCGCCTGGTGCGGCCAGTCGGTCAGGTCGGCCTCTGCCGCCGCCGCGCGCAGCCGCGCCACCGACAGGCCCATCACCACCCGCTCCTCGGGCACCCGGGCAAAGGCGTCGCGCGCCAGCGCGGTCAGCCGGGTCGCCGCGTTTGCCCGCCCCATCCGGCATTTCAGCGCCGCGTTCGCCAGCTGGATCACGCCCTGAACCACGTGCTTTTCGGCAGAATTGGGGGCCGCGTTCATCCACACCGCCTCCAGCACCTCGTGGGCTTCCCAGAAATACCCCGCCGCGAACAGGTCCAGCCCGTGCCGCCACGCCAGGTTGTCCTCTGCCGCCTCGGACCGGGTCGGCACCGGCGCCGCCGCCTTGACCGCCGCGAACAGCGCCTCGTCATGCCGGGGCGTCAGGCCCGGCAGGTAGGCGTGGTCGGGAAAGGCGAAGGCGGGGCTCGACATCGCTCAGACCACCTCGACCTCGGCCGCCTCGATCCGCACCAGCCGTTCGCAGAACTCGGCCACCGCGTCCAGCGTCGCGTCCGGCTGGTCGGCCTGCGGCGCGTGCCCGCAATCGTCCAGCACCACCACGTCCACCGGCGCATAGCTGCGGCTCTCGGCCTCGTGGACCTGCGCCAGCGTGCCGTACTGGTCGTCCCGCCCCTGGATCACCAGGCAGGGAATGCGCCAGTAGTCGATCACCTCGGCCACGTTCCAGGCCTTGAAACCGGGGTCCAGCCAGGCATCGTTCCAGCCCCGGAACGTCGCCTCGGGGTCGTCGTGATACTTGGCCATCCGCGCCTTCAGGTCGCCCGTCTCGAACGCCACCTTCGCCTGCGCGATGGAATCCAGCCCCATCTCCTCGGTGAAGAAATGCGGCGCCATCAGCACGATGCCGCGCACCCGGAAATCCTCGACGCTGCCCGCGTGGATCGCGGCGATCGTCGCGCCGTCCGAATGGCCCATCAG
>JAUIIC010000087.1 GCA_030431935.1 Alphaproteobacteria bacterium
TTCCACCATCTGTCCGGGGCGCGCCTCGGCCCAGTCGGCGAGGAAGGCCATCATCCCGGCCTCTCCCACGGCCTTCAGCGCCTTGCGCGGAATCGCCACCCCCTGCTCCAGCGCCATGCGCATGCAGCCGATGTGATCCCGTTCGGCCCGCTTGGGACAGTTCCCGGACCCGTGCAGGATGGTCGAGAACAGCGTGCCCCCGTAGCCGTTCACATGGCCAAGGTCCGGCTGCTGGCGCATCAGGAAGGCCATCTTGTCAGGCAACCCTTCCCACCCGGCCAGGTGCAGCGGCGTCAGCCCCATCTCGTCGGTGACATTGGGATCGAAGCCCATCGCCACCAGCCGCTCCATGTGCGGCAGCGTGCCGTCCTGCCAGACAAGCCGGGTCAGAAGCCGCCGCATCTCGTCCGACAGGCGGGCCATGTCGATCCAGTCGCGCGGGCGCACCTCGTCCTCGGCGGCGCGGGCCAGTTGCGCCTCGGCCTCGGTCAACCCGGTCGCCCCGCCGCGTGCCTCCAGCAGGCGGGCCATCGCCGCGTTGCCGTGGACCCGCGCCATCGCATAGGCCGTGTGCCCCTGGTAGGTCGCCGCCGGGTCCGCGCCATGGTCCAGCAACAGGCCGACGATCTCGGGCGAACAGCGCCGCCGCGCCGCCTGGTGCAGGGCCGGAATCACCATCGGCGCCTCGCCCGACGCCTCGGGCCATGTGATCCCCTCGTTGGGGTCCGCGCCGGCCGCCAGCAACAGGCGCACCGCCTCGACGCTGTCGAAGTCCAGCGCGCGCGGCAGGGCGTTGGTGCCCTCGGGCCGCGCGCCGAACTCCAGCATCATGCGCAACCCGTCCAGATGCCCCAACTCCACCGAATGATACAGCGACTCGCCGTCGTTCGGATCGGCGCCATGCTCCAGCAGCCAGCGCGCCAGCGGCATGTTGCCCGCGTGACCCAGCGCGCCGTAAAGCGCGGGCAGCCGATAGTCGCTGCCGGGGTCGGGCGCAAAGGCGTCGTTCACGTCCGCGCCATGGGCCAGCAGCATCTCGGCCACCGCGATCATGTCGTCCGGATCGCCACCCGCCTTCAGGTGCTGCGAGAAGGCAAGGTGCAGGATCGGCCGCCGCGGCCCGACCTCTCGCAGCGCGGCGCCGGGGTCGCGCGCCAGCCGAGCGGCCACGCCGGCCCGGTCGTACAGCGCGCATTGCAGGCCGAAGTTCTCCTGCCCCAGGTCCGGCGTCTCGGCCAGCAGCGCCTCGACGATCCAGGGCTGGCCCTGGAACAGCGCCATCTTCAGCCGTTCGGCCCGCGCGCCCCGGTCCATTGCCGCGGCCTCGGCGGTGAATTTCAGCCGCGGCCAGCTGTCATGCCCGGCCTCGCGGGCGATGACATGCAGCGCATCGGCATGTTTCAGCGCCGCCGCGCCCGGCAGGACGGCATGCACACGGGCGATGGCGGCAGGATCGCCGCCCTCGAAGGCGCGCCGCAGCGCCTTTGCGGCACGGCGCAAGTGTTGCGTGGAATCGCTCATCGGTTTCCCTCTGGTCGCGCCCGATGGTCCGCCGTCCGGGCAAGGGACAAACCGAAGTGATGTCGGTCATCCTGCGATGTGGGGGTGCCGATGCAGCTTTCCGCGGACCGGGATGCCGCCCCCTGGCGGCAGCGCGACTATACCCGCGCACGCCTTGCGTGCAACCCCGTCAGGCCGGCTGCCGGCCCGCCTGCTCGGCGCGATAGGCGGCAGGGGTCTTGCCGCTCCACCGCTTGAAGGCGCGGATGAACGCGCGTTCCTCGGAATATCCCAGCAGGAAGGCGATGTCGGTGATGGGCAGGGCGCGGTCCGACAACAGCCCCTGCGCGCGCCCGAACCGCGCGTCGTCCAGCAGGTCGCGCGGCGACATGCCGTTCTGCGCCAGCCGCCGGTGCAGCGTGCGCGGGGTCAGTCCCGCCCGCTCTGCCAGGGCCTCGACCCGGTAATCGCCGCGATCCGCACACCAGATCAGCGCCTCGCCGATCTCGGCGTCGTCCAGCGCCGAGAACCCCGGCGTCCGGTGCAACAGCTTCGTCAGGTAGTCGTGATACGCCGCATCCGCCTGGGGCAGCGCCCTGTCCAGATAGCTGTCCGGGAAGAGAACGGAATTGCGGCGCTGCCCGAAGTGCGGGGTCACGCCGAAGAAGTCGCGATAGGCCGCGACTGGCCCGGTCGGCGCATGGGCAAAGGTGATCTCGGCAATCTCGGCGATCGGCGGCACCATCCCCACCGACCGGCACCCCATCGCCAGCCCCGCCTCGATCGGGTGCCGCAGCCGCGCGATCATCGGGTGATGCGTCAGCACCACCCGCAGGCCGCCCGGGTCTTCCTCCAGCCGCACGCGGGCATGGGACGACACGATCTCGATATACCGGGCGAAAAGATCCATCGCGTCGCGCACGGTGGCGGCATGGCGCACCGCATAGCCCAGCGGGCCGAAAAAGCTGGCCGGGATCTCTCGGGCGATCTGCAGGCCAAGCGGTTCGTAGGGAAACCGCCGCGCCATGTCCTGCATCAGCTTGCCCACGACGAGCGCGGGCACCTCCTGGTCCAGGTCGCGGATGTCCTCGGGCGTCAGACCGGCCCCCGCCAGCGCCTCTTCCAGCGGCACGCCGCGCCCGACGCCAAGCTCGGCGATGCCGCGCGCGACGCTGGCGCGCACCTTGGGCACCGGCAGATGGCGAATGATACGCTGGACGATAGAGTTCATGTCACCTGCCCGACGCCCGCGCCGCGCCGTCCGGGAAACGGATGCTCCTTGGACGGGCGGCGCTCGTATGACGCAAAATGATAGGGGGAAGGCGCCCGATCCGGCAACCCCGGCTTGCCGCCACCGCCCCCGGCGCATAGCCTGCACCCGACACCACAGACCAAGGCGCCCGCATGTCCGAGACCCCGCACGGCTATCAGGTTCTGGCCCGCAAGTACCGGCCCGAAACCTTTGCCGACCTGGTGGGCCAGGACGCGATGGTGCGCACACTGAAGAACGCCTTCGCCGCCGACCGGATCGCCCAGGCCTTCATCATGACGGGTATCCGGGGGACAGGGAAAACCACCACCGCCCGGATCATCGCCAAGGGCATGAACTGCATCGGCCCCGACGGTACCGGCGGCCCCACGACGGACCCCTGCGGCACCTGCGAACACTGCACCGCCATCGCCGAGGGCCGTCATGTCGACGTCCTTGAAATGGACGCCGCAAGCCGCACCGGCGTCGGCGACATCCGCGAGATCATCGAAAGCGTCCACTACCGGGCCGCCAGCGCACGCTACAAGATCTACATCATCGACGAAGTCCACATGCTGTCGGTGAACGCCTTCAACGCGCTTCTCAAGACGCTGGAGGAACCGCCGGAGCATGTGAAGTTCATCTTCGCCACCACCGAAATCCGCAAGGTCCCGGTCACCGTCCTGTCGCGCTGCCAGCGGTTCGACCTGCGCCGGATCGAGCCCGAGGTGATGATCGCCCTGCTGCGCCGCATCGCCGATGCCGAGTCGGGCCAGATCACCGACGAGGCGCTGGCGCTCATCACCCGCGCGGCCGAAGGGTCTGCGCGCGACGCCACCTCGCTGCTCGACCAGGCGCTCAGCCAGGGCGTGGGAGAGACCACCGCCGACATGGTGCGCGCCATGCTGGGCCTCGCCGACCGGGGCCGCGTGCTGGACCTGTTCGACATGGTCATGCAGGGCGACGCGGCGGGCGCGCTGTCGGAACTGTCATCGCAATACGCCGATGGCGCCGATCCGCTGGCGGTGCTGCGCGACCTTGCCGAGATCACCCACTGGCTCAGCGTCATCAAGATCACGCCAGAGGCCGCCGAAGACCCCACCGTCAGCCCCGACGAACGCGCGCGCGGGCGGTCCATGTCCGACCGCCTGTCGATGCGCGTGCTGACCCGGACCTGGCAGATGCTGCTCAAGGCACTCGATGAGGTCGCAAGCGCCCCCAACGCCATGATGGCCGCCGAAATGGCGATCATCCGCCTGACCCACGTGTCGAACCTGCCCGCACCCGAGGATCTGGTGCGGCGGCTCGACGGGGCCACGCCGCCGCCCGCGCCCGGCCCGTCACGCGCGCCCTCCGGTCCCGGCGGCGGCGCGCCCTCGGCCCGCGCGCAGGGCGTCGTCACCTCGTCCGGCGCGGCGACCGCGCCCGCCCGCGCCCCCGACACGGCATTGGCCCGCTTCCCCAGCTTCGACACCGTGGTCGAACTGATCCGCGCCAACCGCGACGTCAAGCTGCTGGTCGAGGTCGAGGGCGGCGTGCGCCTTGTCCGCTATTCCCCCGGCCGGATCGAGTTTCAGCCCTCGGACAACGCGCCCACGGACCTTGCCGCGCGGCTGGCCGGGCGGCTGCAGCTCTGGACGGGCGCGCGCTGGGCCGTCAGCGTGGTCAACGACGGCGGCGCGGCCACGATCCGCGAAACCCGCGATGCCGAGCGCCTTGCGCTGGAAGAGCAGGCCCGCAGCCACCCGATGCTGCAAGCCGTCTTCGCCGCCTTTCCACAGGCGACGATCACCGATATCAAGACCCCCGACCAGATCGCCGAGGCCGCCGCACAGAACGCGTTGCCCGAGGTGGACGAGGAATGGGACCCCTTCGAGGACGATTAGGAGAGACAGATGTTCAAGGGATTGGGCGGGCTTGGCGACATGGGCAAGATGTTGCAGGCCGCGAAGGACATGCAGGGCAAGATGGGCGCCCTTCAGGAAGAGCTGAACCGCATCGTCGTCATCGGCGAATCCGGCGCGGGCCTCGTCAAGGCGCGCGCCACCGCCAAGGGGGATCTGACCGGGCTCGACATCGACCCGTCGATCTTCAACTCCGATGACAAGGAAGTGGTCGAGGACCTGATCCTCGCCGCCATCAAGGACGCGCAGGCCAAGGCCAAGGACCGCACCGAGGAAGAGATGAAGAAGGTGACCGACGGGCTCGGCCTTCCCGCCGACTTCAAGCTGCCGTTCTAGGCGCGGCGGCCTCTCTCAACGCAATGACCGACGCCCCGCGCGAGATCGAGACGCTGATCGAGATGATGGCCAAGCTGCCGGGGCTTGGCCCGCGCTCGGCCCGGCGCGCGGTGCTGCACCTGATCCGCAAGCGTGGCCTTCTGCTGGCGCCGCTGGCCGACGCCATGCACGCCGTCGCCGTCACCGCGCGCGAATGCCTGAACTGCGGCAATGTCGCCACCGCCGACATCTGCCCGATCTGCGCCAGCGAGAAACGCGCCACCGGCGAAATCTGCGTGGTCGAGGATGTGGCCGACCTTTGGGCGATGGAACGCGCCGGCGTGTTCCGCGGCCGCTATCACGTGCTGGGCGGCACGCTCTCTGCGCTCGACGCCATCGGCCCCGACGAGTTGCGCATCCCCAGGCTGATGGACCGCATAACGGCAGAGAACGTGACAGAGGTGATCCTGGCGCTCAACGCCACCGTCGACGGCCAGACCACCGCGCATTACATCGCCGACCAGCTGCACGGGCAGGTCACCGTCACCTCGCTGGCGCAGGGCGTGCCCATCGGCGGCGAACTCGACTACCTCGACGACGGCACCATCACCGCCGCGCTAAAGGCCCGCAAGGCGCTATAGCCTGGCGGGCCCCCGCGCTCAGGCCAGTGCCGCGCTGATGTCCTCGCCCTGCACGCAGGCCGCCGCCAGCCGCCCCAGCTCGTCGGAACACTTGGCCCCCCGCCCGTTGCCCGCCGCCGCCACGAAGACGCGCTCGGACAGCGCGCGCATCACCGGGCGATAGGCGTCGGTGAAGGTCGTCACGCAGGCGTCCGTCACCACCCGCCGGATCGCCAGCCCCGGCATCCGCGCCTTCACCTGTTCGGTCAGGTACTCTGCCACCTCGGGCGAGCCGCCGCTGCGGAACCACGCGCGGATCTCGGCGTCGCCCTCCAGCGCCCGGTCCTCGGGGTCGCCGCCCAGCTTGAGGTAGAGCCGCCCGTCGGGATAGCGGATCGGCGGCAACAGGTACGGGTCCTCGCCATCGGGGCCCAGGTAGATCATCGAGGGCTGCCCCGCCAGCCGCGCCGCCTCGGCCTCGTCGATCTCGAACAGCGCCACGGTCCGGGCATAGACGGTGATCGGCACCGGATCGGGCAGCACCATGTTGGTGAACCCACCCGCCGCCACCAGCACGCGCGCGGCCTCGACCGGCCCCGCATCGGTGGCGATCCGCACGCCGCCCGGCACCTCGTCGATCCCGGTGGCAATGGCCTCGACGATCCGCGCGCCCGCGCGCTCCGCCGCGATCCCCTGCGCCCGCGCCAGCCGCCGGGGGCTGACATACCCCGCGCCCGACGACTCGTGCCAGCCGACGGTGCCTGCCGGAAACTCGAAATAGGGAAACCGCTCTCCCAGCGCCGCGCCCTCCAGCCGGTCGCAGGCGATGTCCGCCGCCTCCTGCACCGCCGCCACGTTGCGCAACGGCGCACTGTCCCCCGGCCCCGCGATCAACGCGCCCACGTCGGAAAAGAACGGCACGCCGCTTTCCGCCTCGATCTCGGCATAGCGCGCGATCGAGGCGATGCTCACCCGGCTCCAGAACGGCACCGGGTCCAGCGCCCGGGTGATCCGCCCCTCGTCATAGTGGCTGGCGAAAACGCCCGTGTGGCTGCGCTTGTCCGCCGGCTCGGACGGGCCCAGCAGCACCACGTCCTCGCCCACCTTCGCCAGGTGGCGCGCCGCCGCCGACCCGATCAGCCCGCGCCCGATCACCGCAATCGTCATCGCCCGTCTCCCCGTGCACACCGGCAAAGAAAAACCCGGCCAGGGGCCGGGTTTCAAGCATGTCCTGAAGATGGAACGTCAGCGGCGGGGATCGTCGTCGTCATCCTCGTCGTCGTCCGCCCCGCCCGCGGGCAGGTTGAAGAAGCTCTCGGCGTCCGGCACGCTGTCATCCTCTTCCTCGTCGCCGCGCGGATCGCTCAGCGTGAAGGTCTCCAGCCCCTCGATCGCCGTCGGGATGCGCGCCTCTGTCTCCATGCCCAGCGACTGCTCGGTCGAGACCAGCTTGCGGCGCTCGTCGTCGGTCAGAACAGCGCCCTCGGCGGCCTTCTTGGCCGCGGCCTTCTGCACCGCGGCGTCCAGTTCGGACTGCTTGCACAGGCCAAGCGCCACCGGGTCGATCGGCTGGATGTTCGAGATGTTCCAGTGCGTGCGCTCGCGGATCGACTGAATCGTCGGCTTCGTGGTGCCCACCAGCTTCGAGATCTGCGAATCCGCCAGTTCGGGGTGGAACTTCACCAGCCACAGGATCGCCGCAGGCCGGTCCTGCCGCTTGGACAGGGGCGTATAGCGCGGGCCGCGCCGCTTTTCCTCGCCCACGGCGGCCGGATTGAACTTCAGCTTCATGCGGTACGACGGGTCGGCCTCGGCCCGGTCGATCTCGACCTGGTCCAGCTGGTTGTTGGCGATCGGGTCGAACCCCTTCACGCCCGCGGCCACGTCACCGTCGGCGATGCCCTGCACCTCAAGCTCGTGCAGCCCGCAGAAATCCGCGATCTGCATGAAGCTCAGCGTTGTGTTGTCGACCAGCCAGACGGCGGTGGCCTTCGCCATGATCGGTTTCGCCATGTGAACGGTCTCCTTCCGACAATATCCTTCTTCGCCGGGAAAACGGCCGGTCCGGCTGGACCCTGTCCTCGTTTTCGGGGAAGTGGTGGGTATATAATCGCCCACGCCCTCAAGGGGAAGACCAAATGCGCTGGCTCCTGCTGCTCCTGTTCTCTGCCACCATTGCCCGCGCCGACGGCGAACGCGCCGGAGAATTCGACTACTACGTGCTGTCGCTGTCCTGGTCGCCGACCTGGTGCGCCCTGGAAGGAGAGGCGCGCGGCTCGCCGCAATGCGACCGCCCGCTGGGCTGGGTGCTGCACGGGCTCTGGCCGCAATACGAACGCGGCTGGCCCGCCAACTGCCCCACCGTCCACCGCAACCCCTCGCGCACCCAGACAGAGGCGATGGCCGACATCATGGGCACCTCTGGCCTGGCCTGGTACCAGTGGCAGAAGCACGGGCGCTGCTCGGGGCTGGCGGCAGAGGATTACTACCGCCTCGCCCGCCTCGCATACGAGCGCGTGAACCGGCCCGAGGTGCTGCGCAAGCTCGACCGCCCGGTAAAGCTGCCCGCCAGCGTCATCGAAGAGGCGTTTCTCCAGGCCAACCCCGGCCTGACCGCCGACATGCTGACGATCACCTGCAAGGACGGTCGCATACAAGAGGCGCGCCTCTGCCTCACCCGCGACCTGACCCCGCGCCCCTGCGCCGCCGACGTGCGCCGCGACTGCACGATGACGAACGCGCTTCTGGACCCGATCGACTGACCCCTGCACAGGATGGCTGGCGCGGTCCCCCTCCGCGCCCGTCCCGGCAAGCTACAGCGTCAGGATCGTCTGCCCCGTGGTTTTGCGGGCCTCCAGCGTGCGGTGCGCCTCGGCCACGTCCTCCAGCGCGAACCGCTGGTCGATCCGGATCTTCACGTCGCCCGACAGCACCTTGCCGAACAGGTGCCGCGCCATCGACTGGCACGCGTCATGGTCCGCGATATGGGTGAAGAGCGTCGGGCGCGTCACCTTCAGCGACCCCTTCGCGCCAAGCGTGGCGATCGAGAACGGCGGCACCGGCCCCGAGGCGCTGCCGAAGGAAATCATCATCCCCAAGGGCGACAGGCAGTTCAGCGAGCCTTCCCAGGTGTCCGCGCCCACCGAATCCATGACCACCGGCACGCCGCGCCCATCCGTCAGCTCGCGCACCCGCGCGGCGAAGTCCTCGGTCTTGTAGTTGATGCAGGCGTCCGCCCCATGCGCCAGCGCCAGCGCGCATTTCTCGTCCGACCCGGCGGTGCCGATCAGCCGGATGCCCTCGGATTTCGCCCATTGGCAGGCGATCAGCCCGACGCCCCCGGCGGCGGCATGAAACAGCACCGTGTCGCCCGCCATGATCGGCGTGGTGCGGTGGAACAGGTATTCCACCGTCATCCCCTTGAGCATCATCGCCGCGCCTTCCTCGAACGAGATCCCGTCGGGCAGCGGGCAGACCTGCGCGGCGGGCATTACCCGCGCCTCGCAATAGGCGCCCGGCGGCGTGGCGGCATAGGCGGCGCGGTCGCCCGGCTTCAGATGCGTCACGCCCTCGCCCACGGCCTCGATCACGCCGGCGGCCTCCATCCCCAGCGCGGCGGGCATCTGCATCGGGTACATCCCCGAGCGCTGGTAGACGTCGATGAAGTTCAGCCCGCAGGCATGGTGGCGGATGCGCACCTCGCCCGGCCCCGGCTCGCCCACCGCGCGGTCCACGATCTTCAGCTTCTCCGGTCCGCCCGGTTCCTCGATGACGACGGTTCTGGCCATCTGGCATTCCTCCCTCTGGGGTGCGGCGCCCCGCCCCCTGCTTCTTTCCGGATCAAATACGCAAGGGCCCCACCCCGGCAAGGGGGCACGGCGACGGGCCCTACCTGTCGGCCACCTTCAACACGATCTTCCCGATATGGGCAGAGCTTTCCATGCGCGCATGGGCCGCCGCCGCCTCTTCCAGCGGAAACTGGCTGTCCATCACCGGCGCAACGCGGCCCGCCTCCAGCAGGGGCCAGACATTTGCCCGCAGCCCCTCGGCGATCCGCGCCTTGGCCAGGTCGGACTGCGGCCGCAGGGTGGACCCGGTGATCGTCAGTCGCCGCACCATCAGCTCGGCAAAGTTCAACTCCACCTTCGGGCCGGTCAGGAACGCGATCTGCACCAGCCGCCCGTCATCGGCCAGAGCCCGCACGTTGCGCGGCAGGTAGCTGCCCCCCACCATGTCGAGGATCAGGTTCGCCCCGCCCTCGGCCCGCATCACCTCGACGAAATCGGCCTCGCGATAGTTGATCGCCCGCTCGGCCCCCAGCGCGACGCAGGCCGCGCATTTCTCGTCCGATCCGGCGGTGGTGAAGACCCGCGCGCCAAAGGCGCTTGCCAGCTGGATCGCGGTGGTGCCGATCCCCGACGATCCGCCATGCACCAGGAACCGCTCTCCGCCCTGCAATCCGCCCCGCATGAAGACGTTGGTCCAGACGGTGAAGAAGGTCTCGGGCAGGCAGGCCGCCTCTTTCAGACCCATACCAGCAGGCACAGGAAGCGCGTGGGCCGCGGGCGTCACGACGTATTCGGCATAGCCGCCCCCGGGCAGCAGCGCGCAGACCGCGTCGCCCAGCGCGTGTTCCGTCACCCCCGGCCCCACCGCGGCCACCCATCCCGACGCCTCCAGCCCCGGCAGGTCGCTGGCACCTTTCGGCGGGTTGTAGTTGCCCGCCCGCTGCAGGGCATCGGGCCGGTTCACCCCGGCCCAGGCCACCCGGATCAGGATCTGCCCATGCCCCGGCACGGGCACCTCGCGCGTGTCCGGGCGCAGCACCTCGGGCCCGCCGGGCGCGGAAATCTCGACAACGGTCATGGCTTGGGTCATGGGCTCACTCCTACTTGCCTTGCGCGTAGCAGCCCCGTGCCGCCAAGGGAAGCCGCCGGACGCGACCGCGAAGGGACCGCCCCCGCAATGGCGTTTGACCCAAGGCGGATCATGGTCACAATTCGGGAACCCAACAACGCCGGAAAGGAAGAGGACCATGTCACTGCCGACAATCGCAGCGGCCGCCGATCTGCTGGCCGCCATGGGCGTGATCGCATCGCTCCTGTTCCTCGCATGGCAGATCAGGCAGAATACCCACGCCCTGAAGAACCAGAACTGGCTTGCCATCGTCGAGCGGATCGCCGAGCAAAGCACCCGCCCCCTCGACCGGAACGTCGCCGACACGGTGGCGCGGGGCAGCGCGGACCACGCCAGCCTTGACGAAGCGGACAAGGTCGTTTTCGACGCCTGGGCCTACGAGTTCATCATTTGCGTCAACCGCCACATCGGCTTCGAACAACAGGGCATCCGCCCGGAGTTCGCCGCCATGACGGAACGCTACCTGTCCTGGTTCTTTGCCTCGCCCGGTAACCGCGCGTGGTGGAGAGGGCCCGACCGGCGCCCGTTTCCGGCGCATTACGAAGCGGTGATCGATCGCCACCTGAAACGTGTCGAGGCGGCCTAAGGGCGCCCCTACCCCCGCGGCGGCGTCCAGCTTCCGGGCAGGTCCACGCGCGGCACCCGCGTCGGCGCCTTCACCTGGCTCAGCACCCAGTTCGGACCCGCCAGCAGCCGCTTCAGCACCGGGTTGGCGTTGACCTGTCCCTTGACCTTCTCCACCTGCATCACGTCGTCGATGCGCCGGTCGAGGAACTCCCACGTCGCCTGGTGGCCCGGCGTCTCGTCGCCCAGCCAGTAAAGCACCGTCGCCGCATAGACCCCCGACAGCGTCGCGCGCTTGGAATACCAGTTGAAATCGTCCGATGGATCGCCCAGCGCGTCCCAGATCCGGCTGGCCGTGCCCCAGATCAGCCGCGCGCCCTCGGGCGCGTTCTGCGGCAGCGCGAACAGCGTGCTGCCGCGCCGCACCGCCTCGCGGTCCTCGGCGGCCTCAAGCCGGAACCGCACGGCCGCCGCGATCCGGTCGCGAAACCGCAGCGCCGTCAGGTCTTCGCGCATCAGCCGCGCCACCATCGCGTCATCGCCGCGCTTGTGAAACGCCACGGCAAGATCCAGCGCTCCGCGCGGGCAGATCGCGCGCGCCGCCTGCGGGTCGATCCCGGCGTCGGCGGCGGCGGCGCGGAACGTCGCCTCGGTCCAGCCATCGAAGGCCACATGCGGCAGCGCCGCGTCCAGCAGCGCGTCGCGCGGGTCGGTCGGGGTAGCGGTCTCGGTCATCAGTCTCGCTCCTTTCGCGTCCAGCGTTCATGGTAGACAAGCTAGCGGCGCTTTGCTATACGGCCACCTCCTGCAAATACTTGCAACTTCAACCTAGAAAGGTGGTGAAAACCACATGCAGGTCAGCGTTCGCGACAACAATGTCGATCAGGCCCTCCGGGCCCTGAAAAAGAAGCTGCAGCGTGAAGGCGTCTTTCGCGAGATGAAGCTTCGGCAGCATTTCGAGAAACCGTCCGAGAAGCGCGCCCGCGAAAAGGCCGAGGCCATTCGCCGTGCCCGCAAGCTCGCACGCAAGAAGGCCCAGCGCGAAGGCATGCTCTAAGGCATCGCCCGTGCTCCGGGCGGCCCCGGCCGCCCGCCAGACACCCCCGCCGCCCCGCGCGCGGGGGTTTGTCTTTTCAGGGCGCACCGGGGCATGACCCCAACCGAGGGCATCGGATGGCCGCGGGCAGCCGCTGCCGACGATTGAGGTCCCCACTTTATCCCGGCCAAGATCGGACGACCCTTGAGCGCGCGCTGGCGTTGACAAAGCGGCTGGCCGAGGGTGCGGCCATCCGCTGCCCGGGCCGCTTCGCGGCTGTTCCGGGCGGGGTTTCGCCGCTCAACCCGCGCCGGGACCTGCCCTCAACCGAGGGCACCGGATGGCCGCGGGCAGCCGCTGCCGACGATTGAGGTCCCCACTTTATCCCGGCCAAGATCGGACGACCCTTGAGCGCGCGCTGGCGTTGACAAAGCGGCTGGCCGAGAGTGCGGCCATCCGCTGCCCGGGCCGCTTGCGCGGCTGTTCCGGGCGGGGGTTTCTCCGCACCAACCGCGCCGGGACACCGCCCCAACAGGGGGCACCGGCTGGCCGCGGCCAGCCTCCACGGCCCACCTTGCCCTTTCCGCGCCGATCCCCGATCCTGCCCCAACCGCAGGACACAGGCCCCATGCCCGACCAGCCGCCCTTTCAGATCGGGGGCACCACCGTCGCCCCCGGAACCCGCCAGACGGTGGAGCTTCCCGTCAGCGTGATGTCCGACCACACGCCCGTCACGCTCTCGGTGCAGGTGATCCACGGGCGCCGCCCCGGCCCCCGCGTCTTTGTCAGCGCGGCCGTCCACGGGGACGAGGTGATCGGCGTGGAAATCGCCCGCCGCCTGATGCGCGCGCCGCAGATTCGCACCCTGCGTGGCACGCTCATGGTCATCCCCATCGTCAACAGCTTCGGCTTTCTCGCGCGCTCGCGCTACCTGCCGGACCGGCGCGACCTGAACCGGTCCTTCCCCGGCAGCCCGCGCGGGTCGCTCGCCGCGCGGCTGGCGCACATCTTCATGGCCGAGATCGTCACAAAGGCCGATTTCGGGATCGACCTGCACTCCGCCGCGATCCACCGCACCAACCTGCCGCAGATCCGTGTGTCCCCCAGATCGCCCCGCACCATGGACCTGGCAGAGGCCTTCGGCGCGCCGCTGATCCTGACCGCCCCCCCGCGCGAAGGCTCGCTTCGGCAGGCTGCACAGGACGAGGGCGTCGACATCCTGCTCTATGAGGCGGGCGAGGGCCTTCGCTTCGACGAGACCGGCGTGCGGGCCGGCGTCACTGGCATCCTGCGCGTCCTGCGCACGCTCGACATGATCCCGGCGCGCGGCGTCGCGCCCACGAAATCGCCCTCGGCCCGCGCCAGCACCAGCCGCTGGGTCCGCGCGCCCGTGGGCGGGCTTTTCCGCACCTTCCGGGCCATCGGCAGCTATGTCGAGAAGGGCATGCTGCTGGGCGTCGTGTCCGACCCCTTCGGCAAGATCGGAGAAGAGCTCAAGGCCCCCGCCCCCGGCCTCATCATCGGGCGCACCAACCTGCCGGTGGTGAACGAGGGCGACGGGCTGTTCCACATCGCCGACATCTCGGCCCGCGCCCACCGCGCCGCCGGTCTCGACGACCTCGACACCGCGATAGAGGCCGATCCGCTGTTCGACGAGGACGAGATCATCTGACGCCCGCACGGGACGCGACCGCCCTCGGACAGCGCCACGGCAGGCCCGTGTCGCCCACAAAGCTTCCACGCATTCGACAGAAATTGGACGCATTCCGCCGTCCCAGTGAAGCCACCGAAACACCTGGGATGATACCGAAATGAAAAAGACTGCTGCTGCCGCCCTGCTCGTTCTCATCGGATCCGTCGCCAATGCCGGGCCGGACGCCGACGGACCCGCGGGCTTTACCACCGACTGGCACGGACATGGCGCCAATCATCAGGGCAACAACGCGCCCGGCGATACCGCCGCGGACCGGCACAACTTCGGCGACGCCGATGCCGGAAACAGCGGCAAGAGCCCCGCCGCCGCCGACAGGGCCGGCAAGAAGGACTGACGCAACTTCACCGCCAGTCCGCCCCGATACCAAACGCAACGCGCAAGCTGCCTGCGCGCCGCCACGGGGACATGACCTGCCCACGCACTGGCCGCCCGACGCGGCCAGTGCCTTGCGTGACCCGGGCCGATGCCCGCGCCGACGGCCCCTCGCTACACCGGAAACGCCGTCGTCTGGCAGACCCGGCGCAGCGAGAACGACGAATGCATCTGCGACACCCCCGGCAGCCGCGCCAGGTATCGCCGGTGGATGCGCGCGAAATCCTCGGTGTCGCGGGCCGAGATCTTCAGCAGGTAATCCGCCGCCCCCGCCATAAGGTGGCATTCCAGCACGTCCGGGATCAGCGCCACCTCGCGTTCGAAGGCGTCCATCACCTCCTCTGTCTGGCCCGACAGCGTGATCTCGACGAAGACGGTGGACGGCCGGTCCAGCATCCGCGGATCCAGAAGCGCCACGTAACGCGCGATCACGCCCTCCGCCTCCAGCCGCTGCACCCGGCGGTGGCAGGCCGACGCCGAAAGATGCACCCTCTCGCTCAGGTCCGCGTTGGAGATGCGGCCCTCCTTCTGAAGCACCCGAAGGATCCGGCAATCAATGTCGTCAAGCTGAGCCATTGCGCAATTTTCCCGCGTTTCGGGTATCCATTTCGCGGAAGTCTACGCAGGAATGCCCCATACACCAGCGATCTTTTCAACCTCCTTGCGCGCGGTTCCTGCCACACTGGCGCAAATCCAGGGAGGACCCCATGAAGATCGGATGCCCCACCGAGATCAAGGCGCAGGAATACCGGGTCGGCCTGACCCCCAACGCGGCCCGAGAGGCCGTGGCCCACGGTCACGGCGTCGTCGTGCAGGCCGGCGCGGGCGCCGGCGCGGGGTTCTCCGACGCCGCCTACATTGCCGCCGGCGCCACGCTGGCCGACACGGCGGCAGAGGTCTTCGCCACCGCCGACCTGATCGTCAAGGTCAAGGAACCGCAGGCGGCCGAACGCGCCATGCTGCGCCCCGGGCAGATCCTGTTCACCTACCTTCACCTCGCCCCCGACCCGGACCAGACGCGCGACCTGCTGGCCTCGGGCGCGACCTGCATCGCCTATGAAACCGTGACCGACGCGGCGGGCGGCCTGCCGCTGCTGGCCCCGATGTCAGAGGTGGCGGGCCGCCTCGCCCCGCAGGTCGGCGCCTGGACCCTGCAAAAGGCCAACGGCGGGCGCGGCGTGCTGCTGGGCGGCGTCCCCGGCGTCGGCCCGGCGCGCGTCGTGGTGATCGGCGGCGGCGTGGTCGGCACCAACGCGGCGCGCGTGGCCGCGGGCATGGGGGCGCATGTCACCGTGCTCGACCGCTCGCTGGCCCGGCTTCGCTATCTCGACGACGT
>JAUIIC010000088.1 GCA_030431935.1 Alphaproteobacteria bacterium
GCGATGAAGCGCAAGGGCTGGGGGCGGATCGTGAATTTCGCGTCCCTGCAGTCGTTCCGTGCCTTCCCCGGCGGGATTGCCTATGGTGCCTCCAAGGGAGGTGTCGCACAGTTGACGCGGGCGATGGCCGAGGCATGGTCGGGCGCGGGGATCAACGCCAACGCGATCGCACCGGGGTTTTTCCGCACGGAGCTGACTGCGGCGGTGTTCGACGATCCGGCGCGCGCGGCCCGCAATGCGGCTCAGACCTGCATCGGCCGCAACGGCGCGCCGGAGGATCTGGACGGGCCGCTTCTGTTCCTGTGTTCCGAGGCGTCCCGGTACGTGACGGGGCAGGTTCTCATGCTGGATGGGGGGTTCACGGCGAAATGAAGGCCCTGGTCTACGATGCGCCGGAAACGCTCGGCTTTCGCAACGTGCCGGATGCGCGGGCGCAAGAGGGGGATGCCCTGATCCGGGTGGATGCCGTGGGGATCTGCGGCTCGGACATGCACGCCTATCTCGGGCACGACGACAGGCGCCCCGCGCCGCTGATCCTTGGGCACGAGGCCGCCGGGACCATTGTCGCCGGTCCGCGCAAGGGCGAGCGCGTGACGGTCAACCCGCTGGTCACCTGCGGCGCCTGCCCGGCCTGCCTGTCGGGGCGCGAGAACCTGTGCCCGGACCGCCAGATCATTTCCATGCCCCCGCGCGAGGGGGCCTTTGCGCAAATGCTGGCGATGCCGGTGCGCAATCTCGTGACGGTTCCCGACGGCGTGTCGCTGGACAAGGCAGCGCTGGCAGAGCCGCTGGCCGTCAGCTGGCACGCCGCGCGGCTGGGGCTGGCCGCGCTTCACCCCGCCGAGGATCGCCGCGCGCTGGTGATCGGCGGTGGCGCCATCGGGCTAGCCGCAGCGCTGGCGCTGCAGGCGATGGGTTGTGCCGATGTCACCGTGGCAGAGCCCAACGCGGCGCGGCGCGCCTTTCTGCTCGACCGCTGCGGGGTCCGCGCGGTGGCCTCGGCAGAAGGTGCCGCGCCGCTGGTCGTCGATGCCGTGGGCTATGCGGCGACGCGCGCCGTCGCCTCGTCGCTGGCCACGCCCGGCGGCGTGATCGTGCATATCGGACTGGGCGAGGATACCGGTGGGCTGGACGTGCGGCGCATGACCTTGCAGGAAATCACCTTCATCGGCACCTATACCTATACTGCGCAGGATTTTCGCGATACCGCGGTGGCACTGTTCGAGGGCCGTTTGGGCCCGTTGGACTGGACCGAGACGCGCGCGCTGTCCGAGGGCGCGGCCGCCTTTTCCGACATCCGTTCCGGGCGCGTCGCCGCGCCCAAGATCATTCTGAAACCCGACGCCTGAGGAGACCCCAGACATGGCAGAAATCCCCCATCTTCTTGTGCACGAGCACGCCGACAATGTCGGTGTCGTCGTTGTCGAGGGGCTGACGGCCGGCACCGACATGCTGTGCTGCGTCACCCATGACAATTCCACCTTCCGCCTGACCTCGGGCGCGGATGTCCCGATCGGCCACAAGATCGCGCTCAAGGACCTCAAGGCGGGCGACACCGCGATCAAGTACGGCGAGGACATCGGCAAGGTGATCGCCGACATCCCCAAGGGCGGGCATGTCCACACTCACAACGTCAAGACGAAGCGCTGGTAAGGAGCCACCAAGATGGCATCGAAATACTCGAACCTGACGGTCAAGGCATACCGTCGCGAAAACGGCCGCGTCGGCGTCCGCAACCATGTCGTCATCCTGCCGGTCGACGACATCTCGAACGCCGCCTGCGAAGCGGTGGCCAACAACGTCAAAGGCACGCTGGCCATTCCCCATGCCTATGGCCGCCTGCAGTTTGGCGAGGACCTGGAGCTTCATTTCCGCACCATGATCGGCACCGGCGCGAACCCCAACGTCGCCGCCGTGGTGGTGATCGGGATCGAGCCAGGCTGGACCAAGCGCATCGCCGACGGCATCCGCGCCACGGGCAAGCCGGTGGCCGAGTTCTCGATCGAGCAGAAGGGCGATTTCGAGACGATCCGCGCCGCGTCCTGGGCCGCGAAGGAGTATGTCCACTGGGCCACGGAACTGCAGCGCGAGGAATGCTCGATCTCGGAGCTTTGGGTATCCACCAAGTGCGGTGAAAGCGACACCACCACGGGGCTCGGGTCCTGCCCGACCGTGGGCAACATGTACGACAAGCTTCTGCCCGAGGGGATCACCGGCTTTTTCGGCGAGACGTCCGAGATCACCGGGGCGGAACACATCTGCCAGAAGCGCGCGATCAACGAAGAGGTCGGCGAGCGCTGGTACAAGATGTGGAAGGCCTACCAGGACGAGGTGATCTTTGCCCACCAGACCGACGACCTGAGCGACAGCCAGCCCACCAAGGGCAACATCGAGGGCGGCCTGACCACCATCGAGGAGAAGGCGCTGGGCAACCTTGAAAAGATCGGCCGCACGTCGCAGTACATCGACATCCTGGAACCCGCGGAAATGCCGGCGTCGGGCAATGGCCTTTACTTCATGGACAGCTCTTCGGCGGCGGCGGAATGCGTGACCCTGATGGCCGCCGGTGGCGCGGTGATCCATACCTTCCCGACCGGGCAGGGCAATGTGGTGGGCAACCCCATCGTGCCGGTCATCAAGATCACCGCGAACCCGCGCACCGTGCGCACCATGGGCGAGCACGTGGACGTGGACGTCTCGGGCATCCTGCGCCGCGAGATGACCATCGACGAAGCGGGCGATGCGCTGATCGAGATGATCGTGCGCACCGCCAATGGCCGCAACACGGCGGCAGAGGCGCTGGGGCATCGGGAATTCTCGATGACCAAGCTCTATCGCAGCGCCTGACCCTTGCGGGCGGCCCTCGGGCCGCCCCCACACATGACCGGTGGCGATGACCCAAGAAACCGAAACCCTGTCCATCGAGGCGGCAGAGGCCCTGATCCGGGCCGCGCTGGAGCGGTCCGGCGCGTCCGGTGCCGCGGCGCAATCCACGGCTCAGGCCCTTGTCGCCGCCGAGGCCGAGGGACAGGTGGGCCACGGGTTCTCGCGGCTGGCGGATTATGCCGCGCAGCTTCGCTCGGGCAAGATCGACGGCGGCGCGGTACCCACCTGCAGCCAGGAGGACAGCGCGGCGCTGGTGATCGACGCGGGCCACGGGCTGGCCTACCCGGCGCTTGACCTTGCCATCTCGCGCGGGACACAGGCCGCCGACCGGTTCGGATGCGCCACGATGGCGGTCACGCGGTCGCATCATTGCGGCGCCCTGTCGGTCCAGGTGGAACGCATCGCGCGGGCAGGCCAGATCGGCCTGATGATGGCCAACGCGCCGGCCGCGATCGCGCCCTGGGGATCGAAGGTGCCGGTCTTCGGCACCAACCCCATCGCCTTTGCCGCCCCGCGCCGCGATGGCGTGCCGTTGGTCATCGACCTGTCGCTGTCCAAGGTGGCGCGCGGCAAGGTGATGCATGCCCGCAAGTCCGGCCAGCCGATCCCGCTTGGCTGGGCGCTCGACCCCGACGGCAATCCGACCACCAACCCCGAGGCGGGGCTTGCCGGTTCGATGGTGCCCATCGGCGAGGCCAAGGGTACTGCCCTGGCGCTGATGGTCGAAATCCTGGCCGCCATCCTGACCGGCGCGAACCCCAGCACTTCGGTGACGTCCTTCTTCACGGCGGACGGTCCGCCCCCGAACGCCGGGCAGTTCCTCATGGCGCTGAAGCCCGCCGACCCGGCCGCCTTCGCCGCGCGGCTGGAGCCGGTGCTGGAAGGCATCGCGGCGCTGGAGGGCGCAAGACTGCCGGGCACGCGGCGCGCCGCGTCGATCGCGCGCGCACGGGCCGAAGGCATCGCGGTGCCGCGCCATTACCTCGACCTTGCGCGCCAGCTGGGAGAAGCGCGGTGAGCGCATCCGGTGGGCCCCTGCTGGCCCGTCTTGTTCAAGGCGGTCCCGGCGCCGCGGCGGCACCTCTGCTCCCGGGTCTGCTGATCGCGGGCCTGATCGCGCTGGCCAGCCGTTTCGTCGCGGATCACTACGGCGCACCCGCGATGCTCTTGGCGTTGCTGTTCGGCATCGCGCTCAATTTCCTGGCCGCAGAGCCGCGTAGTCGTCCGGGCATAGATTTCGGGTCGCGCCAGCTGTTGCGTCTTGGCGTTGCTCTTCTGGGTGTGCGCATCGGCGCCGAGATACTGGAGCAACTGGGCTGGCAGACCGTGACGCTCGTGGTGGCGGGCGTGCTGGCGACAATCGCCTTCGGTCTTGGCGTCTCGCGGCTTTTCGGCTTTCGCTACCGCTTCGCCTTCCTGTCGGCCGGGGCCGTGGCAATCTGCGGGGCCTCTGCGGCCATGGCGATCGCGGCGATCCTGCCGCGCGACGAACGGTCAGAGGAACGGCTGATCTTCACGGTTGTCGGCGTCACCCTGCTGTCGACGCTGGCGATGATCGTCTACCCGGTGCTGGGGGCCGCGATCGGGTTCGACGACCGCACCAACGGCATCTTCATCGGCGCCACCGTGCATGACGTGGCGCAGGTGGTGGGGGCGGGATACTCGGTCTCCGAGGAAACCGGCGACATCGCGACCTTCGTGAAGCTGCTGCGCGTGGTGATGCTGGCCCCCGTGGTCCTGTGCGCCGCGCTGGCCATCCGGCTGCTGGCGCAACCCGTCGCCCCGGACGGCAGGCGTCCGCCCCTGATCCCGGCCTTCGTGGCCGGCTTTCTGGCGCTGGCGGTCCTGCAACTGGCGGGGCTCCTGCCCGGGGCCGTCACCGCCCTGGCCACGGATGCATCGCGCTGGCTGCTTCTGGCGGCCATCGCGTCGGTCGGGCTGAAGACGGTGCCGAAGAACATCCTGGACGTCGGGTTGCCGGCGGTGGGGCTGATTGTTGCCGAAACGGTCTTTCTGGCGCTCTTCGTCGGGATCGGGCTTGTGGCATTCGGAATCGCCTCGCCATAATGCGAGAAGGAGAAACAGGACAGTGCATACCCATATCCTCATACCCGTCGCGCTCGATCACGAGGGGCTCGCGCCGCGCAAGATCGAGGTGGCACGCAAGCTGCTGGCAAAGGGCGGGCACCTTACGCTTCTGACCGTGCTCGAGGACGTGCCGGGGTTCGTGGCGGAATTCGTGACGGTGAAGTCCGCGAACCATCTGTCCGACAAGGTGCGCGCGCGTCTCGACACGATTGCCGACGGTGCGGACGATATCGAGACGGCTGTCGTGACCGGGAAGCCGGGCGTGAAGATCGCCGAGTTCGCACGGGCGAACGCCGTCGACCTGATCGTCGTGGCATCCCACAGTCCCAGTGCACAGGACTATTTCCTCGGGTCCACGGCGGCGCGCGTGGCGCGGCGCGCCCCGTGTTCGGTCTATATCCTTCGGTGAGGGCGGTGCCGGGCCTCCGTCTGCAGCCCCTGGCCGGAACCGCGGGGTGCCGTCGATGACCCCTCGTCGCGGGCGGCGTGGCGCGACCGGGACGGAACCCCCGGCGCGCGAGACCCGACAGCTTCTGGGGCAGGGGGACGGTGCGACCCTGACCGACCAGCCCTATGACCGGCGGCGCCTGTCCTATGCCACGACCTTCACCCACCCGGTACAGCAGAAGATCATCCAGGCGATCGAGCTGGCGACTGCGCGGCTGCATCTGTTGCGGCTGATCCGCCGCTTCGAGGCGATGGGCGTACCCCACGGCCAGCCGTTCTGGGCTCAGGCGCTCGACGTCATGGGCATAGAGCTGGCGACGCCGGCCGAAGAGATCGCGCGCATCCCGCGCGAAGGCCCGCTTGTCATCACCGCCAACCATCCGCACGGGCTGGTGGACGGCATGGTGCTGGCTGAACTGATCGGCCGGGTGCGGACGGACTACAAGATCCTGACCCGCTCGCTTCTGACCGGGGTCGGAGAGATCGACGAGTTCATGATCCCCGTGCCGTTCATGCATGATCCAGACGCGCAGGAGAAGAACCTGGAGATGCGCCGCCGCGCGATGGAGCACCTTGCGGGGGGCGGTGCGATCGCGTTGTTCCCGTCCGGCGTCGTCGCCTCGGCGGACCGGATGTTCGGGCCCGCGATCGAGAGGGACTGGAACGCCTTTACGGCCAAGATGATCTTCCGGTCAGGCGCCACGGTGTTGCCGGTGCGTTTTCCGGGGCAGAACAGCCGCGCCTACCAGATCGCCAGCCGGGTGTCGGCGACCGTCCGGCAGGGCTTGCTGCTTTACGAGGTGCGGCACGCGCTCAACAAGCCGCAGCGTCCGATCGTCGGCATGCCGCTCGGGCGCGAGGACCTGGCGCCATGGATCGGCAACCCCAAGGGCTTCGTTGCCTGGCTGAGGGACCACACGCTGTCCCTGCCCGACACGGCCTGAGCCCCCCCCGCAGGTCAGAGCGGGATCACGTCGACCTCGTGATGACAGTGCTGCCCGCCAGACGTCCGCAAGGCCCCCTTGATTGGCGAGGCATCCGAATAGTCGCGGCCACGGGCGACGACGACATGGTCCGCGCCGACAAGGCAGGCGTTCGTCGGATCGTATTCGATCCAGCCAAGCTCTGTCCCGCACCAGGCCGACACCCAGGCGTGCATCGCGTCCGCGCCTTCGAGACGCGGCTGGCCTTCCGGCGGGACGGTGCGCAGGAAGCCCGAGACATAGCCGGCCGGAATGCCCAGGCTGCGCAAGGCCGCGATCATCACCTGGGAAAAGTCCTGGCAGACGCCGTGGCGGTTCGCGAAGGCCTCGGACGGCGGGGTGTCGACATCCGTGGCCCCGGCGTCGAACCGCATGTGGGCGTGCAGGGCCTCTCCCACCGCGGTCACGACCTGAAGCGCGGTCATTCCGGGGCGCGCCAGGTCGCGGGTGAACGCGGCAATCGCCGGGTCGGCCATGATGCGGGTCGAGGGTCCGACATGGTGCAGGGGCGAGGTCGGCCCCAGCGATCTCTGCGCGCCGATCTCTGCCGCAAGTCCGGGCAGGTCGGGCGACAGGTCGAGGCCCGGGCGAAGCGGCAGCTGCTCCACTTGTGCCGTGAGCGTCAGTTCGACCTGCTCTATGGGGGCATGAAACGCCATGACCGTCATCGCGTTTCCGAAGAAGTCGGTGGTCTCCCGGCACTCGCTTGGGCGGGGGCCCACGCCCAGCAGGCGCGACACCACGGTCTGCCGCCCGGGAATGCTTGACGGCAGGATGCGGGCGACCATCCGCGCGTGGTCCGACGGGGCGCCGTAGCTGCATCCAAGGGTCAGGCGGATATCGTAGCGCATCGCTGTCGTCCTAGACCAGGTAGGCGGTGGTCAGTTCGCCCGAGATCTGGGCGAGGTCGGCGCGGATCCCGGCAAGGCGCTCTTCGGTGATCTCGGCGGGGGCCGCGACCTGCAGGCCCGAGTCCAGAAGCAGCAGTGTCCGCAGCACCGGCGACACGCGGCCCTGAACGCTGGCATTGGGCAGATCCTCGGCGATGCGCCGCATCGAGGTGACCTGGAAGACGATGGCGCGCGGGTTGTTCGCATCGAGCGCCAAGAGGTCGGTCACCGTCTCGCGCGTCGGATCTATGCGGTAGCGCCGCTGGTGTGTCACGCGGCTGTCGCCGCATTCCAGGGCGATATCGAGAAGCCCGGTGGTGCTTTCGGCCCCGGCGAAGGTCGCCAGCACCGCCGCCGCCCGGTCCGCGCGTTCCAGTGCCCGGCCGAAAGTCAGGAAACGCCAGCCCGAGGTCCGGTGCATGTTCTCGTGCACGAGGCCGCTGAAGCCCGAGATCTTGCGCAGGAGGACACCCAGCGCCCGCGCGCTGTCGTCGCCCGGATCGAGCGTGCCCGGCAGGTTCCGCAGGCTTTGCGTCAGGTCGGTCAGCGCGGCCCAGCCATCCACCGAAAAGCGATCACGCACCTTGCCCGCGCACTGTCGAGCCGCGGCAAGCGCCGGGTCCAGCCCGTCGCGCAGCGCAAGTGCCACGTCCAGCGACAGCGGGGCCATCAGTTCGGCAATCCGCCTGATCCGGAGGTCGCCGGGGTCTCCGGCTTCGGCAAGGCGCAGGTGGTAGGCGCGCAACAGGCGGATCGCGCCCTCGGTGCGCTCGATGTAGCGCCCCAGCCAGAAGAGGTTGTCCGCGGCCCGTGCCGGCAGGCCGCCGGTGTCCGGCCGGCGGAAGCTGCCGGCATCGAAAAGCGTGTCCGCGGGGGCCGGGCCATCGCGCATGATCCAGACATCCGCGACCGATCCTCCCTTCTGCATGGACAGGGCCGTGACATCGTCGCTGCGGCCGATGCGGGCATAGCCGCCGGGCAGGAAGGTCCAGCCCTGCGGCGTGCGCGCGGCGAAGACCCGCACCGTCATCGGGCGCGGCAGCAGGCGGTCGTCTGCCCAGGCCGGGGTGCTGGACAGGGTTACCGCCTCTTGGCCCACCAGCCCGTTCGCGTTGGCGTCGATCCAGTCCGCCAGTGCCTGATCCTCCTTGCCGCGCAATGTCCCTCCAACGGCAGAGGCGTTCGCGATATCGAAAGGCAGCGCGCGGCTCAGCGCCTCGCCGATGAACATGGAATCGACGTTGTCCTTGACGTAGTCCCGCTCTGTCGGCTGGCCGCACCACCATGTCGCGATGTTGGGAAGGGCCAGCGGCTCTCCCAGCAGCACGCGCGCGATCTTGGGCAGGAAGGCCATAAGCGCGCGGGTCTCCAGGATGCCGGACCCAAGCGCGTTCACCATGTTGACGGTCTGTTGGCGCAGGGCGTCCACAAGCCCGGGCGTACCGATGCGGCTGGCCTCGTCCAGCTCCAGCGGGTCGGCGAAGGCGGCGTCGAGCCGGCGCCAGATCACCCCCAGCGGCTGCGGTCCGGCGACCGTGCGCACATGCACCCGACCGTCCGAGACGATCAGGTCGTCCCCTTCCAGCAGCGCAAGGCCAAGATAGCGCGCGATATAGGCATGCTCGAAATAGGTGTCGTTGCCCGGTCCGGGCGTCAGGATCGCGGGGCGCGTGCCCTCGGCGCCGGGCAGGGCATCCATCGCATCGCGGAATGATCGGAAGAACCCGGCAAGTCGGCGCACGTTGGCCCGTGGAAAGGGGTCCGGAAAGACGCGCGCCGTGGCCATGCGGTTCTCAAGCGCAAAGCCCGCACCGGACGGGGCCTGCGCCCGGTCACCGAGCACCAGCCAGGAACCGTCGGGGCTTCGCCCGATCTCGAAGGCGAGGAAGTGCAGGAAATGCCCCGAGGCCGGGGTGATCCCGACCAACGGGCGGTGCCATTCGGGATTGCGCGCGATCAGGTCGGCCGGCAGGTGGCCGTCGCGCACCAGCTGCGCGGGCCCGTAAAGGTCCGCGACCACGCGTTCCAGAAGCTCTGCGCGCTGGGCGAGGCCGGCGCAGATCTTGTCCCACTCGGCTTCATGCAGAATCACCGGCACATGGCTCAGCGGCCAGTCCCGTTCCTGCAAGGGATCGGTGCTGTACTGGCGGTAGAACACGCCGGCGTCCCGAAGATACTGGTCGCCGCGCGCGAAATGGGCCTGTGTCTGCTCGGGTGTCAGGCGCGAGAGCTGCTCGATGAAGGGCCGCCAGACCGGGCGCATCGCCCCGTCCTTTGCGAAAAGCTCGTCCGCCACGCCCGGCTGCACGACATAGTCCCGCAAGAGGGTGCCGTTCGCATCGGGGCGTGGACGGGCCGGCCCGGTCATGACAGGCCGGGCGGACGCCGCAGGTCCAGCGTCATCGGGAACTCGGGATGCGGCGTTTCCGGTGTCGGGGTGTAGGCCCCCGTGGAATGGCCGTGTGCCTGGAAGCGCGCGAGGCGCCGGGCCTCGGCCTCGTTTCCGTTGACGGGAAAGGTGTCGTAGTTCCGCCCGCCGGGATGCGCGACGTGATAGACGCATCCCCCCACCGGACGGCCCGAGGCGACGTCGAAGATGTCGAAGGTCAGGGGCGCGTTCACCGGAAGCACCGGATGCAGGGCCTCTGCCGGCTGCCATGCCTTGAACCGCACGCCACCGACGCTGACCCCGGCCGTGCCGGTATCGGCCAGGGGCACGGGGCGGCGGTTGCACATCACCCTGTAGCGCTCCTTGAAGGCGGTCGTCAGCTTGACCTGAAGCCGTTCGACGGAGCTGTCGGTATAGCGCACGGTGCCGCCGATGGCCCCCGTTTCGCCCAAGACATGCCAGGGCTCCAGCGCCTGCCGCAGTTCGAGGTGAACGCCTTCCACCTCGATCTCGCCGCAGAAGGGAAAGCGGAACTCGGCCTGTGCGGTGAACCATTCCGGATCGAGCGCGAAGCCATGCGCGCCGAGGTCGCGCAGAACCGTCATGAAGTCTTCCCACAGGAAATGCGGCAGCATGAAGCGGTCATGCAGGACCGTGCCCCAGCGCACCGGGCGCCCCTCGACCGGCGTGGCCCAGGCCCGTGCGATCAGCGCCCGCACCAGCAATTGCTGGGCCAGGTTCATCCGGGGATGCGGCGGCATCTCGAAGCCGCGGAACTCGACAAGCCCCAGCCGCCCGGTCGGCCCGTCCGGGGAATAGAGCTTGTCGATGCAGATCTCGGCCCGGTGGGTGTTGCCGGTGACATCCGTCAGCATGTTGCGCAACAGCCGGTCTACCAGCCAGGGCGGTGGCGGTGTCCCGCGGTCCGGCGGCGCGATCTGGTTCAGCGCGATCTCGAGCTCATAGAGCGTATCGTGCCGGGCCTCGTCGATCCGTGGGGCCTGGCTGGTCGGGCCGATAAACAGCCCCGAGAACAGGTAGGACAGCGACGGGTGGCGCTGCCACAAAAGGATCAGCGACTTCAGAAGATCGGGCCGACGAAGGAACGGGCTGTCGTTCGGTGTGGCGCCTCCCACGACCACGTGATTGCCGCCGCCGGTGCCGGTGTGGCGCCCGTCGATCATGAACTTGTCGGCGCCAAGCCGGCAGTTGCGCGCCTCTTCGTAGATGGCTTCCGTCGTGGCGACGCAGTCCTCCCAGTTGTCGGCGGGGTGGACGTTCACCTCGATCACGCCGGGATCGGGGGCCACGCGGATCACGCTCAGCCGGCTGTCATGGGGCGGCGCATAGCCTTCGATGTGAACCGGCAGGCCCATGTCGCGCGCCGTCGCCTCGGCCGCGGCCAGCAGGTCCAGATAGTCCTCGGCCGTCTCGACCGGCGGCATGAACACGCACAGGCGGCCATCGCGCGGCTCGACGGACAGGGCCGTGCGCACGGCGCCGCCGATCGCGATATTCTGCTCCACCACGTCCTGGGAGGCGCCATGCGGTGACAGGGCGGACACCGGCTGCCGGTGATCGGTGCTGGTGCGCGGCAGCGCGTCGCCGGCCTCGGCGTGATAGTCCGGCAGCGGGTCGCGCGGGGCGGTCGGATCCGCCGGGTAGGTGTAGGGAAACTGCGAGGGCGGGAGGTAGGGCAGGGTTCCCAGCGGAAGGCGATAGCCCACCGCGCTGTCCCCCGGCACGAGATACAGGTGATCGCGGCGCAGCTTCCATTTCTCGGACATCCAGCGCGGCCCGCTGGCCCGGGATTGCCAGCGCTGGATGGGCAGCACGTGACCCGCCGGTTCCGTCAGCCCGCGGGCAAAGACGCGCGCGATGCGGGCCCGTTCTTCGGGGTCCTTCAGGCGGGAGTTTCCCGGCGTGACGTTCTCGGGCAGGTTGGCCTCGCGGATGATCCATTCCGCCGGGTCTTCGTATGCGGGGACGACGAAATCGGACGGCACGCTCAGCTTCTCGGCCATCCGTTCGAGGAAGGCCTGCGACTCTGCCTTGCCGACGCCGGTGTCCGCCCCTTCCTGCGCGACCAGCGCGGCATCGGACCAGACGGGCTTGCCGTCGTTGCGCCAGTAGAGCGAGAACGTCCAGCGCGGCAGCGTTTCGCCCGGATACCACTTGCCCTGCCCATAATGCAGAAAGCCGCCGGGGGCGAAGCGGTCCCGCAGGCGGCGAATCAGCTTGTCCGCCAGCGCGCGCTTTGTCGGTCCAACGGCGGCGGTGTTCCATTCGGCCGATTCGAAGTCGTCGATCGACACGAAGGTCGGTTCTCCGCCCATGGTCAGCCGCACGTCCCCGTCGCGCAGCACCTTGTCCACCTTCTGGCCGGTTTCCAGCAGTGCCTGCCACGCCCGGTCGGAAAACGGCTTGGTGATGCGCGGATGTTCTGACACGCGCGACACGCGCATGTCGAAGCCGAACTCTGTCTCCGCGAAGGTCGAGGTGCCCGATATCGGTGCGGCGTTGCGATGATGCGGGGTAGCGGCAAGGGGAATGTGGCTTTCGCCCGTCAGAAGCCCGGACGTGGGATCAAGCCCGATCCAGCCGGCACCGGGAATGTAGACCTCGACCCAGGCATGCAGGTCGGTGAAATCGTGGTCGGTGCCCGCTGGCCCGTCGAGCGCCTTGATGTCGGGGGTCAGCTGGATCAGGTAGCCCGACACGAAGCGGGCGGCGAAGCCGAGGTGGCGCAGCACCTGAACCAGCAGCCAGCTTGAATCGCGGCACGAACCCGAGCGCTTGGTCAGCGTCTCTTCCGGCGTCTGGACACCGGGCTCCATGCGGATGGTGTATTCGACCTCGCGCGCGATCCTGGCGTTGAGGGCGACGAGGAAATCGACGGTGCGGGTTTCCTCCAGGTCGAGCGCGCCGATGAACCTGGCCAGCTTCGGCCCCTCGGCCTCGGGCGTCCGGTAGATGACCAGGTCGTCCCTGAGTTCGGCGGGATACTCGAACGGCCAGTGTTCCGCGCTGTCCTCGACGAAGAAGTCGAAGGGATTGTAGACGGTCATGTCGGCGACCAGGTCCACCTCGATCTTCAGTTCGCGCACCGGTTCGGGAAACACGAAACGGGCCAGCCAGTTGCCGTAGGGATCCTGCTGGTGGTTCACGAAATGCCCGCCCGGAGAGACCTTCAGGCTGTGCGAGATGACTCGTGTCCGCCCGTGCGGCGCCGGCCGAAGGCGGATGATCTGCGGCGAAAGCACGACGGGCCGGTCGTAGCGGTAATGAGTCAGGTGGTAGAGGCTTGCGTGGATTGCCATGAGGTCCCGGCGCCTGTTCAATGGATCGGTCCTGATATGGCAGGTTTCTGGACCGGGTCCTAGACATGCCCCGCGATGATGGCGGTTCGCGGTCCCTGCGGGTGCCAAATGACGCGGTGGCGCCGAATTCTGCGGCATGTCCGGTGCGTGATCGGCCTTCGGGCGTTTATCCTGTGACAAAAGCATCCTAGGGTTGGCCCGGTCATTCCCTCGGACGAAACTCCGCGCGCCGGGTGGACGAGACGGATGTGAGACGCGATAAAAGTTCTCGCGCGTTCACTTTCGGACGCGGGGAGATTGGTGGGCGCCTGCGTGCGGGGCGGTCGGGACTGGGTCGATGGCAGACAACAAGATTCGCAACATGGAAGAATTCGCGGCCGTCAGCGGGATTTCGCGCCCCACGGTCTCGAAGTACTTCAATGATCCCGACAGCGTGCGGCGCACCACGCGCGAGCGTATCGAGAAGGCGCTGGAGCGCTACGACTACCGCCCCAACATCTTTGCGATGAACCAGAACCGCAAGCTGACCAAGAACGTCGGCATCGTGGTGCCCTACCTCGCGGACCCCTTCTTCGCCGAGATCGCGCGCCAGATCGAACAGCGGTGCATCGCGGCGGGGTTTCGTCCGACGCTTTACAGCGCGCATGGCGATCCGGCGCTGGAAAAGGACATCCTCGACAGCCTCGTGTCGCTGAAGCCGGCGGGCGTGCTTCTGGCGCCCCTGGGCCGCGCGTCCGACCGCAGCGCCATCGAGAAGTTCTGCGACGACGTGCCCACCGTCCTGTTCGACAGCAACCTGGACGATGTCGGAGAAGCCTTTGTTGGATCGGATAATTTCAGCTTCGTTTCTCAGACCGTCGACTATCTGACCCGCACCGGAGAGCCGCCCTGCTTTTTCGAGATGCGCACGCCGGCCAACCCGAACGCCAACAAGCGGCGCCTTGCATTTGTCGAGGTGATGGAGCGGCGCGGGCTGGAGCCGCGGATCATCAAGGTCGAGGGCGAAGGCTGGGCCTTCGAGGAGATCGGGCGTGACGGCGCCTTGCGGGTGCTGGAGACCGGGGGGTTTCCGACCAACACGATTCTGTGCAGCAATGACCGACTGGCGATCGGCTTGCTGGCGGCGTGCTACGAAAAGGGCTTCCGAGTCGGGCGGGCCGAGGGATGTGCGCTGCGCGTCGCGTCGCATGACGACCACCCATTCTCGCGTTTCACCTGTCCGTCGCTGACCACCGCGGCCCATGACTACGATGCGGTGGCGAACTGCGCCTTCGGCACCTTGGCCGAGCTCATCGAGGGGGGCGGCAGGTTCGACACCCGGACCGAGACGCTGTTCTCGGCACGGCTGGTCCTGAGAGCGTCCGCGTAACGGCAGAAATTTTACGCGCGAAAAATTTCAGTTGACGCATGACAAATTCCCGGCTTAGTGTCTTGCCGAGGCATCCAAGCTAGGGAGGACATGGGATGTACATTAAGAACGCACTTCGTGCGGCAACGGCGCTTGGCCTGATTTCAGCAGCCGCCGCCCATGCGGAAACGATCACGATCGCGACCGTGAACAACGGCGACATGATCCGCATGCAGGGTTACACCGACGACTTCACCGCCAAGACCGGCCACGAGGTCGAATGGGTCACCCTTGAGGAGAACGTGCTGCGCCAGCGCGTGACCACCGACATCACCACTCGCGGTGGCCAGTTCGACATCATGACCATCGGCATGTACGAAACCCCGATCTGGGGCGCCAACGGCTGGCTCGTCCCGCTCGACGACCTGTCGGCCGAGTATGACGTCGATGACATCCTTCCCGCCATGCGAGGCGGCCTGTCGCACGATGGCACGCTTTATGCCGCGCCGTTCTACGGTGAAAGCTCGATGGTCATGTACCGCACCGACCTGATGGAAAAGGCCGGGCTGACGATGCCCGAAGCGCCCACCTGGGAATTCATCCGCGAGGCCGCGGCGGCCATGACCGACCGTGACAACGACATCAACGGCATCTGCCTGCGCGGCAAGGCCGGCTGGGGTGAGGGCGGCGCCTTCATCACCGTTACCGCCAACTCCTTCGGCGCGCGCTGGTTCGACGAGGACTGGAACGCCCAGTTCGATCAGCCGGAATGGGCCAACGCCCTGAACTTCTTCGTCGGCATGATGAACGAATACGGCCCTCCGGGCTACGCCACCAACGGCTTCAACGAGAACCTCTCGCTGTTCCAGCAGGGCAAGTGCGGCATGTGGATCGACGCCACTGTCGCTGCGTCCTTCGTGACCAACCCCAACGATTCCACCGTGGCCGACAGTGTCGGCTTTGCGCTGGCCCCCGACACCGGGCTGGGCAAGCGGTCGAACTGGCTGTGGGCCTGGGCGCTGGCGATCCCGGCGGGCACCCAGAAGGAAGCTGCCGCCAAGCAGTTCATCGAATGGGCGACCTCGAAGGATTACATCGAGCTCGTGGCCGCCAAGGAAGGCTGGGCCAACGTTCCCCC
>JAUIIC010000089.1 GCA_030431935.1 Alphaproteobacteria bacterium
GCCGCCTGCGGTGAATTGTGGCCGGTGGCCCAGCCGTAGGCGCCGTCTGAGGCTTCGTAGAAGGCGCCGAAATAGGCGCCGGGGGCGAAATCCTGCTCGAACGCCTCTCGGGCGGTGTCGCGCATCTTGCGGTCGCCGTGATAGGTGATGCGGGTTTCGGCGTCATAGAGCCGGGGCGCGGGGTCGGGCAGTTGGCCGAGCCATGCCACGACGAAAAGTCCTCCGATCACAACGGCATAGTCATACCACCGTAGGGCGCGCAGCACGTCGGGGAAGCGGCGGCGCGGCATGGTCTAGGGCCGTTTCCGGTGCGGGGCGATCGGGCTCATTCCGACAGAAAGCGCGCGCGGCGGGCCCGTGTCAATCGGGTCGTACCGGGGCGGAGGGCATTGAATCGGCACGTCGGCATCGCGTCGACACAACGTCGGCATAACGTCGGCGCCGTGTCGGCACCGGCGCGGGTTGAGCGGCGCGGCCGGACGTGCCAGCCTGCGGCCATGCTGCCGCTGATCCTGACCCTGCCCGCGCTGCTGGCGCCCTATCTGGCCGACGAGACGGTGTCGGGCCATGCCCTGCGCGACGTGTCCTACGTGCTGCAAGGCGTCGGTGACAGCGCGGCAGCCGCGCGGTTCACGATCGCCTTTCCGACCGAGGGCCGGATCGAGGGCGAAGGCCCCTGCAACCGCTTCTCCGCCCGACAGACCGCGCCCTATCCGTGGTTCGCGGTCGAGGGGCTGGTGTCGACGAAACGCGCCTGCCCCGCGCTGGCGGAAGAGTCCGCCTACCTGGAGGCCCTGGCGGCGATGACGCTGGCGGAGGCCTCGGGCCCGGTGCTGATCCTGTCCGACGACACGGGCCGCGAAATGGTGTTCCGGGTCGAGTGAGGGCGGGACGCAACGCGGGCTGCGACCGGTTGCGACGGGTGCTTCCCTTGGCGCAGGACGATCTTTCCGAAACGCGTTTCGTTTCCCATCATCGCCGAGATCATCAGGGGGACAGACATGCAACGCGACCACGCGATCACGGAAGAACCGGTAACGTCGCACGAGAGGGTTTCGACGGACCTCGAGCGGCGGCTGCGGCAAACGCTGGCCTCGATCAACACGCAAACGGAGAACACCTCGGTCGTGTTTGCCGCGCGCGACACGATGGGCAATCTGGTCGGGGGCGTCTGTGGGGCGACGTCCTATGGCTGGTTACTGGTCAAGATCCTGTGGGTTGGCGAGGCCCAGAGACGGACCGGGATCGGCACGGCGCTCTTGCAGGAGGCCGAAGCGAAGGCCCGGCAGTCGGGCTGCCACGGCGCGTGGCTGGATACCTCGAACGCAGAGGCACGCGCGTTCTATCTTCGGCATGGCTATCGTGAGTTCGGCGCCCTTGAAAACGGGCCGGGGCAACGACCCGCCGCGCACAAGAGGTGGTTCTTGAGGAAGTCGCTACAGGATGCGTCCGGCTACTCCTCGTCGGTGCAGGCAGGCTAGCGAGGCGCCCCCGCCTGCCGGGTGAACCCGTCGACGAAGCGGCGGCGGGCCTCTGGCAGGGGGCGGTCGCCGAGGGCGGGGGCCAGCCATGTTTCAAGGAAATGGCCGGTGGTGCGCAGGCCGGCGGCGACGTCGGCGGCGGGGGCGGGCGTGGTGGTGCGCAGGCAGGCGGGCAAGGGCAAGAGCCGGTCGGCCCAGGCCCCGGCCCCGGCGCGCGACACCGCGCGGCCCGATTTCGGCGAGACATAGGCAAGGTCCTCGGTGCCGCCGGTGGCGGCGCAGGCCGTCAGGTCGAGGCCGAAGCCCATCTCTTCGAGCAGTCCGAGTTCCCAGTGCAGGTAGGCCAGCGGCCAGAGCGGGGTTTCGCCCAGCAGGTCCAGCACCGCGATGGAGCGGGCGTAGAGCGTCGGGTGCGGTTCACGCTCTGGCAGGGTGAAGGAGAGAAGCGCGGTCATCGCGCCCAGCGCCGCCAGCGCGTGACGGTCGCCCATGACCGCGGCGGCGCGGCTTTTCACCGGCTCGACGGTGTAGGTGCCGAGGTGTTCGTCGAGGCGGGCGCGCCATGCGACGGCAAGCTGGGCACCGGGTTGCAGGACGGGCGCCTGCCGCCGCCCTGCCCCGCCACGCACCACGCCCGCGTGCCGGCCGTGTTCGGCGGTGAAGACCTCGACGATGGCGTTGGCCTCGCCGTGGCGGCGGACCGTCAGCACCGCGCCCTCGTCGCGCCAGTCCATCGGCGGCCTAGGCCCTGCCGGCCGTGGCCGACAGCGACAGCGCGTCCACCCCCAGCGAGTGCAGCGCGGCGGCCCATTTGCCGCCGTTGTCGCGGGCGAAGACGATATCGGGCGTGGCGTCACAGGTGAGCCAGCCGTTCTGGTGCAGTTCGGATTCAAGCTGGCCCGGCCCCCAGCCGGAATAGCCCAGCATCAGAATGAGCCGCGTCGGGCCGTCGCCGCGCGCGATATCGCCGAGGATGTCGAGCGTCGCGGTCATGGCAAAGGCGTCGTCCACCCTGAGGGTCGATGCATCGCCCCCGTATTCGGCGCTGTGCAGGACAAAGCCGCGCCCGGTCTCGACGGGGCCGCCATAGTGCACGGGCACGCCTGCGCTGCCGGGGCCCGGGTCGATGGGCAGTTGACCCAGCAGTTCGTTCATCATCAGGCCGGGGGCGGGCTTGTTCACGATCAGGCCCATGGCCCCCTTGTCGGAGTGCTCGCAGAGGTAGACCACGGATTTCTCGAAGCGCGGATCGCCCATGCCCGGCATCGCGATCAGAAGCTTGCCGGTCAGGTTGACGGTGTCCGTTTCGGGATCGGGGCGAGAGCGTGTGGCCATGGCGCCATTGTCGTTCATGGGGACACAACTGCAAGAGTGAGAAAAGCCACACCCGGCGGACCATCGCCTATTTGTGATTTCATCGGACCCGGCGGATGCCTATCTTCGGCTCTATGGGCAAAATGAATGCGACACTTGCAGCCCTGGTCCTTGCGACCGGGGCGACGGGACCTGCGGCAGAGGCCGGATCGGGCTATCCCGATCCGTTCGAGGTGGCGCAGTTCCGCATCCTTCCGGGGTGGCGCACGCCCGAGGGCACCCATATGGCCGGCCTGCACATCACGCTGGCGCCGGGGTGGAAGACCTATTGGCGCGCGCCGGGCGACGCGGGCATCCCGCCGGAGCTGGACTGGTCGGGGTCACGCAACCTGGCCGGCATGTCCTTTCACTGGCCGGTGCCGAAGGTGTTTCACCAGAACGGGCTTCGGTCGATCGGCTACTCTGGCGAGGTGCTTCTGCCGATGGAACTGGTGCCGGACGGACCGGGGACGATCGCGCTGAGTGCGGAGCTGTCCATCGGCGTGTGCGAGGACGTGTGCATGCCGATGCACGTGCGGCTGCGCGCCGATCTGCCCGCGGGCGCGCGGCCCGATCCGCGCATCGGCGCGGCCCTGCGCGACCGCCCGATGACCGAGGCCGAGGCCGGGGTGGTCTCTGTCCGCTGCACGGTGGAGCCGATCGACGACGGGCTGCGGATGCGGGCCGAGATCGCCATGCCCGCGCTGCCGGGCGACGAGGTGGCCGTGTTCGAGACGGCCGATCCGCGCATCTGGGTGTCCGAAAGCGCGGTGACGCGCCAGGGCGGCGCGCTTTGGGCGGAATCGGACATGGTGCCGCCGAACGGCAAGCCGTTCTTCCTGAACCGCTCGGACGTGCGGATCACGGTGATCGGGGGCGACAGCGCGGTGGACATCCGCGGCTGCGACGGCGGCTGATCAGGCCGCGCGCCGCCCCGCCAGCGCCATCGTGAGTGCCGAGAGCAGGTAGACCGCCACCAGCAGGACCGCCGCCGCGCCGAGGAAGAGCCCCAGCGCAAGGGCCAGGGGCGCCGTGCCGGCCGTGCCCAGCGCCGGGGCCAGCGCCACAAGCTGCGCCGGCAGAGCCCCGGTGACGATCACCGAGCCCAGCGTGCCCGCGAAGAGCGCCGCCAGCGCGACGGCGGCACCCAGCGTTACAAGGCCGAGGCCGCGCGCCTGCGCGGGAAGGCGCAGGGCCCGCCGCGCGGCCTGCACCTGCCGACC
Organism: Alphaproteobacteria bacterium; assembly: GCA_030431935.1. Lineage (GTDB taxonomy): Bacteria > Pseudomonadota > Alphaproteobacteria > Rhodobacterales > Rhodobacteraceae > ASV31. The sequence goes on from JAUIIC010000089.1 coordinate 4,058, forward strand.
GACATCCTGCTGCATCGCCAGAAGCGTCGGCACCACGATCAGCACCAGCACCATCCCGAAGCCGAGGCCGTAGACCAGCGTGATGACGGTGGGCTTCAGGAACTGCGCCTGCTGCGAGGTCTCGTAGAGGAGGGGCGCAAGGCCCAGCACGGTCGTGGCCGTGGTCAGCAGGACGGCGCGCAGGCGGTCCGCCGCGCCGTCGATGATGGCGGGGATCAGGCCGCGCTCCTTGGCGTATTCGTCGATGGTGGTCACCAGAACAATGGAGTCGTTGATGATGATCCCGGTCATGCCGATCAGCCCGACGACAGAGAACATCGACAGCGGCACGCCCCAGGACAGGTGACCGTAGAACGCCCCGATGAGGCCGAAGGGGATCACGGCCATCACCACGATGGGCCGCGTCCAGCTGGCGAAGATCCAGGCGAGCGTCAGGTAGATGCCCAGAAGGCAGAGGATGAAGCCCGTGCGCGCGTCGTTCAGGAATTCCTGCTCCTGCTCGGCGAGGCCGGACATGCGGGTGACGACGCCGTGGGTTTCCTCCAGCTCCGGCAGGATTACCTCTTGCAGCTGGCGCTGGATCTCGGTGGCGCGGGCGGGGTCGTCTTCGGATATGTCGCCGGTGACGGAGACCACGCGCAGGCCGTTCTCGCGCCGCACGGTCGAGAAACCGGCGCTGGTCTGGACCGTCACGATGTCCGACAGGCTGACATAGGCGCCCGAGGCGCCGCGCAGCTGCGTGCGTTCAAGGAAATCGGCCGTCAGTTCGCTTGTCGGAAGCTCGACCCGGATGGTGGCGGAGCGGGGGCCGTCGGGGTAGGTGGCGGCCTCGACCCCGTTCAGGCGGTCGCGCAGGACGCGCCCCAGCTGGTCGATGGTGAAGCCCAGCGCCTGGCCCTGCGGTGTCAGGTCGAGCACAAGCTCTTCCTTGTCATAGGCAAGGCTGTCTTCCAGCGCCGAAACCTCGGCGAACTGGGCGAGGCGGGACTTGAGATCCTCGGCCGCGGCCTTGAGAATCTCCGAGGACGCGCCGAAGATCTGCACGTCGAGCGCATCGCCCCCCGGTCCGGCGCGCCAGCCGCGGAAGCTGACGGTTTCGACCAGCGGGTGATTGCGCACCTCGTCCTGAAGGGCGGCGACGAATTCGAAGGACGAATAGGGGCGCAGGTCGGCGTCGATCAGTTCGATCGCGATCGAGCCGAGCTGGAAGGTTTCCTTGGTCTCGACGCCCGACAGGCCGCGCCCGGTGTTGCCGCCGATCTCGGCCACGACATAGTCGAGCGGGTTGGTTCCGTGTTCGGCCTCGTAGCGCGCTGCGACGGCATCGGTGGCGCGCTGCATCTCGCGCATCATGGCCAGCGTGTCCTCGCGCGTGGCGCCGGGCGCCATGGCGAAGTTGCCGGACACCGAGCCCTGTTCGGGTGCGTTGAAGAAGCGCCATTGCAGGTCGCCCTTGATGAAGAGCGCGGCGTTCCACGCCAGAAGCGCGATGACGGCGGCCATGACCGGATAGCGCGCCCAGATCACGCCCGCGATGAGGCGGCGGAAGATCACGCGCCGGCACCAGCCGAAGCCCATGTTCACGATGCGGCTGGGCCAGTCGTACCAGTGCTGTTTCGCCGAATGGGCGATGGAATGGGCCATGTGGTTGGGCAGGATCAGGAAGCACTCGATCAGCGAGGCGGCCAGCACCACGATCACGGTAAAGGGAATGTCGGCGATCAGGTCGCCGAAGCGGCCGCCGATGGCCACCAGCCCGAAGAAGGCGATGATGGTGGTGATGGTGGCCGAGAACACGGGCGCGAACATCCGGCGGGCGGCGTTCTCTGCCGCGACCATCGGCGGTTCTCCCAGGCGGCGGGCGCGGGCGTCGGCATGTTCGCCCACCACGATGGCGTCATCCACCACGATGCCCAGCGTGATGATGAGCGCGAAGAGCGAGATCATGTTGATGGTCAGGCCCGCCGCATACATCATCGCGATGGCGGCGGTCATGGCCACGGGGATACCGGCGGCCACCCAGAAGGCGGTGCGGGCGTTCAGGAACAGGAACAGGAGCGCCACGACAAGGCCAAGCCCCAGAAGGCCGTTGTCCAGCAGGATGTTGAGGCGCCCGGTGATCGCCTCTGCCCGCGTGCGGATCAGGTCCACGCTGACGCCTTCGGGAAGGGTCGCCTGAAGATCGGCGGCGACCTCTTCGACCTGGCGCTGGATCTCGATGGCGTCGCCCCGGTCGCTGCGGTCCACGCGCACCGACACGGCGGGGTTCTCGCCCACGAAATAGGCGCGCTCCCGGTCCGCGCCGCCGACGATGACGGTGGCCACGTCGCCGATCGTCAGGTTCGATCCGTCGGGGTTCGAGCGCAGGACGATGCCCGCGATCTGGTCGGCGCCGGTCTTGGCCACGCCGGTGCGCACGCGGGCGTTGGCGCCGTCCACGTCGCCCGCCGGGTCGGCCTCTGCCTCTGCCGCGATGGCGGTGGCGATCTCGGCCATGGTGATGTCATGCCGGATGAGCGACAGCGACGGCACCTCGACGATGGTTTCGGTGGCGGCCACGCCGCGGATCGTGGTGCGCGTGACGCCCTCGGCAAACAGGCGCGACACCAGTTCGTCGGCGAAGCGGCCAAGCTGGTCGACGCCCACGGGGCCGGTGATGACCACGTCGGTGACCCTGTCGCGCCAGACGCCTCGGCGCACCTCGGGGTCTTCGGCCTCTTCGGGCAGGGTGGACACGGCGTCGACGGCGGCCTGCACGTCATCGGCGGCGCGGGCCATGTCCCAGCCCGGTTCGAAATCGAGCTCGATGCTCGCCCGCCCCTCGCGCGAGGTGGCCTCGGTGCTTTCGACGCCCTCGACGGCCAGAAGCGCGGGTTCCAGCACCTGCACGATGGCGCGGTCCACGTCCTCGGCGCCCGCCCCGCTCCACGCCACGGTGACAGAGACGTTGTCGATGATGACATCGGGGAAGAACTGGGCCCGCATCCGGGGGAAGGCGGCCACCCCGGCGGCGATCAGCAGCACCAGGAGCAGGTTGGCGGCGGTGCGGTGGCGGGTGAAGTAGGACAGAACCCCGCCCATGCGCGGAAAACGTTCGGCCATGGATCAGCCTCCCATGCGGGATTCGATGCGCTCGACCACCTGGGCGGGCACCTTTTCCTGCTGCAACTGCGTCAGCACGCGCGTCTTGACCTCTGCCGGCATGAACTGGTTGCCCTCGATGAAGGCAACGAGGCGGGCGCGGCGTTCGTCGGTCAGCTCGACCAGTTCCGGTTCGTCGGGGACAGCGGCGGCGCCTTCCTCGATCGGGCGCACGCGGATGCCCGCGCCCAGAAGCGGCGAGCGGGCGGCGACGACCTGGCGGCCGGCAAGGCCGCGGGCGCGCACGATCACCGAATCCTCCTGGCGGCGCAGGATCTGGACGGCGACGGTTTCAAGCCGCTCTTCCTCGCCCACCACCAGCACTTCGCCGGCGGCATCGACGGCCGCGGCGGGCAGCAGCGCCACGAAGTCGAGCGCGGGTTCCTCGATCCGGACGGTGACGAAATCGCCGGGGCGGAAGCCGCGCGCGGATTCGAGCCGGGCGAACAGCTGGCGGCCGGTCTGGCCGTCGCCCACCGCGGCGCTTTCGCGGCTGATGCGGCCCGTGGAGGTCATGTCGACGCCAAGCACGTCGAGCGTGACCGACACCTCGGCGGGAAGAAGGCGGCCTTCTGCATCCAGCAGGCGGGAATATTGCGAGGTGGACAGGCGGAACGCCACCTCGAGCGCGTCGGGGTCGATCAGCCGGGCGAGGCGCTCGTTGGTCTGGACCACGCCGCCCTCGACAACGGCCACGTCGCTGAGGGTGCCGGAGAACTCGGCGAAGAGTTCGGTCTCCTGCAGGCGGCGCTCGGCCTCGGCCAGCGCGATGTCGCGGCGGGCCAGGGCGGTGCGGGCCTGGTCGATGCGCGACTCTGCCTGGGCCAGCGCCTGGCGGCGGGACAGAAGCGCCTGCTTGGCCGAGCTTTCGGCAAGGGCCGCGGTTTCGACCGCGGCCTCGGTGCCGACGCCGCGTTCCAGAAGGCTGTTCTGCCGGTCGAGCGACTGGACGCGCAGGGCAAGCTGTTCCTCGGCGGCCGTCACCTCGTCGGTGGCGAGCGTCAGGGCGCGTTCGGCCTCGGCAAGCTCGGCGCGGGCCTCTTGCTGGTCGGCCCGCGCCACGTCGAGGGCCGACTGCGCGTCCGCAGGATCGACGCGCATCAGCAGGTCGCCCGCCGCCACGGTGCCGCCCTCTTCGAAGGCATCGGACAGTTCGGTGACGGTGCCGCCGGCGGTCGCCCGAACCTCCAGCGTGCGGCGGCTTCGGATCTCGCCGAAGCTGGTCATCACCGGCGTGACGGTGCCGGGCTGGTAGGTGACGACGTTCACGGCGAACACGCGTTCGCGCGCGGGGCGCGCGCGTTGTTCTTCAGAAAGACTGGCCTGGATTGCGCTGTAGACGGTCTGCCCGGCATAGGCGAGGACACCAAGGGTCACGGACAACAGAAACAGCCCCACAAGACTGCGACGCAGGAAACGCATGGGACAGTCATCCTTTGCTTCAAGGCGGCATTGCACAAGATAGCGCGCCCCGCGAACGCGTCCACGCGGACTTGCCGGGGGGCACGGGCCCTTAACGTAGGGCCCGTTTATTTCCGTCGCAGATGTTCGTCCAGACGCGGAAATATCTCGACGAAGTTGCACGGTGCATGGCGATAATCCAGCTGCTTGACAAGGATTTCGTCCCAGGCGTCCTTGCAGGCGCCGGTGCTTCCGGGCAGCGCGAACAGGTAGGTCCCGTTGGCGACCCCGCCGGTGGCCCGGCTTTGCACCGCCGAGGTGCCGATCTTCTGCATCGACACGATGGTAAAGACCGTGCCGAAGGCGTCGATTTCCTTCTCGTAGACGTCGCGGTGCGCCTCGACGGTGACATCGCGCCCGGTGAGGCCGGTTCCGCCGGTCGAGATCACCACGTCCACCGCCGGGTCGATGCACCAGGCGCGCAGCTGCGCGGCGATCTGTTCGCGTTCGTCGGGCAGGATGCGTCGGTCGGCCAGCGTATGGCCGGCGGCGGCGATCCGGTCCACCAGCGTCTGGCCGGACCTGTCATCCTCCAGCGTTCGGGTGTCGGACACGGTCAGCACCGCGATGCGGACGGGAACGAAGGCCTTGGTCTCGTCGATACGGCTCATGCGCGGGGCTCCATCTGAAACCAGTTGACCGTGGGGCCGAGGTTGACGACGCGGGTGGCGCCGATCGTGCCTTCCTCTCCCCAGCAGTCGTGGATATGGCCGCAGAGGGCAAGGCCCGGCTGGATGCGCGCGATGGCGTCGCGGATGGCGGTCGAGCCCACGGACAGCCCGCTGGAGGTGGTATCGGCGATGCCCTTGGGCGGCGAGTGCAGGATCAGGACGTCCGCCCGGTCACAGGCGGCCAGCATCCCGGCGGCCTGATCCTCTGTCAGGTCGCACGACCAGGCGCCGAAGGGCGTGACGGGCACGCCGTAGCCGAGGCCGAAGAGCGACAGCCCGCCGACGGTCGCGGCCTGACCGTGCAGGACGGTGGCGGTGGCGGGTGCCTCTGCCCGAAGCTCGTCGATGCTTTCGCAATTGCCCGGGACCATGACGAAGGGCGCGGCGATGCCGTCCAGCAGCGCCATCGCCCGGGGCAGGCCATCGCGGGCGTTGCAGAAATCGCCCGCGCCGATGACAAGGTCGGCCTCGGTCGAGGCGGCGACGATATCGGCGGCACGGCCGCGCGACAGGTGCAGGTCGGAAAAGGCGAGGATCTTCATGTGCCGTCCCTCAGTCGTGCGCGCAGCGTCAGCAGGTCATGCCACGCCTCGCGCTTGTTGATCGGGTTGCGCAGAAGGTAGGCCGGATGGAACATCGGCAAGGCGGGGCGGCCCAGCACGTCTGTCCACTTGCCGCGCATCCGGGTGATCCCGGTGCGCCCCAGCAGCGCCTGGCAGGCGGTGTTGCCCATCGGCACGATCACCTCGGGGCCGACCAGATCGACGTGGCGGGCGAGGAAGGGCATCATCATGGCGATCTCCGCGGGCAGCGGATCGCGGTTCTGGGGCGGGCGCCAGACCACGACATTGGTGATGTAGACGGCGCTGTCGGGGTCATCTGCGGTGCGCGACATGCCGATGGCGTCGAGCATCCGGTCGAGCAATTGCCCCGCGCGGCCGACGAAGGGCTTGCCCTGCAGGTCCTCGTCGCGGCCCGGTGCCTCTCCGATGATCATGACGCGGGCGGCGGGGTTGCCGTCGGAGAAGACGAGGTTGCGCGCGCCGCGCTTCAACTCGCAGCCCTCGAACCGGTCCATGGCGGCGCGCAGGGCGGACAGGTCCGGCGCGGCGGCGGCCAGCGCGCGGGCGGTCGCGATGGCCTCGTCGGCCCGGGCCTCGGGGGGCGGCGGGGCTGCGGGCGCGGGCCTGGCGACGGGCGTGGGTGCGGGGGCAGGTTTCGGTGCGGGCGGCGCGGTGTCGTAGCGGTTCACGGGCGCTTCGGCGATGGCCTCGTCGGCGCCAAGCTCGATCTGCCATTCGAGCATCGCCTTGGCGGCGTGGAAGTCGGGCGAATCTGCCATGGGCCGAAGCTAGGGTCGCCCGCGCGCGGGGTAAATGGCCGTTGTCGCGGCGCGGGGCGCTGCCTATAACCGGGCCGTCCCCGGACGGAGCCCCCGATGCGCTTTCGCCACAGCCACCTTCTTGGCATCGAGCCGCTTGCCCCCGACGAGATCCGGGCCGTGCTGGATCTTGCCGACGACTACGTGGCGCTGAACCGAAGCGCGACAAAGCACGCCGAGGTGCTGTCGGGGCTGACGCAGATCAACATGTTCTTCGAGGCCTCGACCCGCACGCAGGCCAGTTTCGAACTGGCCGGCAAGCGGCTGGGCGCGGACGTGATGAACATGGGCATGCAGGCGTCGTCGCTGAAGAAGGGCGAGACGCTGATCGACACGGCGCTGACGCTGAACGCGATGCATCCCGATCTTCTGGTGGTGCGGCACCCGCAGTCGGGCGCGGTGAACCTCTTGGCGGAGAAGGTGACGTGCAGCGTGCTGAACGCGGGCGACGGGCGGCATGAACACCCGACGCAGGCGCTGCTGGACGCGCTGACGATCCGGCGGGCCAAGGGGCGGCTGCACCGGCTGACCGTGGCGATCTGCGGGGACATCGCGCATTCGCGGGTGGCGCGGTCGAACATCCTGCTGCTGGGCAAGATGGAGAACCGGGTGCGGCTGATCGGGCCGCCGACGCTGATGCCTGCGGGGATCGGCGAGTTCGGGGTCGAGGTCTACGACGACATGGCCGCGGGGCTGGCGGATGCGGACGTGGTGATGATGCTGCGGCTTCAGAAAGAGCGGATGGACGGCGCCTTCATCCCCAGCGAGCGCGAATATTACCACCGCTTCGGGCTGGATGCCGAGAAGCTTGCCCATGCCAAGCCCGACGCCATCGTGATGCACCCGGGCCCGATGAACCGGGGGGTGGAGATCGACGGCACGCTGGCCGACGACATCAACCGTTCGGTCATCAAGGACCAGGTCGAGATGGGCGTGGCGGTGCGCATGGCGGCGATGCACCTTCTGGCCGAGAACCGGCGGGCGGCGGCGGCATGACAGATGCGATCCCGGTGCGGCAGGGCGAGCATGGGATCGTCCGGGTCTTCGCGCTGGGGCTGCCGGCGGCCGACGTCGAGGACTTTGCCGCGCATGGGCCGGACTGGCCGCTGAAACACGCGCTGGGCGCGTCGGTTCTGGTGCCCGAACGTGTCCAGGTCTTTGCCATAAGCGATCTCGATGGCGTGGGTCTGCACGACTACCTGCTCGATGGCATGGGCGTGGATCCCGTGGCGTTGGCGCCTGACGCAGCGGCGCTGGACGCGCTGGACGGGCATGTGGTGGTCCTGACCTCTGCCGCGCTGGGCGGCGCCATGCAGACACTCCACCCGCGCCCGCCGCTGCGGCTGGTGGGCACCTATGCCGAGCTCGACATGCCCGTCACCTTCGAGCCCCTGCCCGCCGGTGGCGCGGATGGTGTGACCGGCGGGCGGGCCGCGCCCCAGGTCATGCCCCGGGGCCTTGGCGTGCTGGCGGCGGTGCTGACGATCCTGATCGTCGCGGCGGTCTGGCTGGGCCTGACCGGAGGCGGGAAATGAGCCGGGCCACCGCACCCGCCGGGTGGGAGGGCATCCTCGACCCCGGAGAGCGCATCCTTTGGCAGGGGCGCCCCGTGCCCGGCATCGTCTGGCGCCCGCAGCAACTGGTGTCCTTCCTGTTCGGGCTGGCCTTTGCCGGGTTCGCGTTCTTCTGGATGGTGATGGCCTCTGCGGCGGGCGGGTTCATGTGGATGTTCGGGCTGATCCATTTCAGCGTCGGCCTTGCCGTCAGTTTCGGGCCGATCCTGTGGCCGGCCTACATGCGACGGCACACGTGGTACACGCTGACGGACCGAAGGGCGTTCATCGCGACGGATGCGCCGTTCCTTGGGCGACGGCTGAAGTCCTATCCGATCGAACGGGACACGGTGCTGAGCTATGATGCGGGCACGCCGGCGACGATCCATTTCGCCGAGGTCGTGCGGCGGACGAAGAACGGCACCTCGCGCAGCGACATCGGGTTCGTGCGCATCGCCGACGGCCCCGAGGTCTATGCGCTGATGCGACAGATCCAACGGGGCGAGACTGCCGGAGAACGGGACGGGGCGGACCATGGCTGACGGCGACTATACCCTGACCCCCACCGTGCCGCTGGAAGACGGCGAGCGCGTGCTGCACAGCTTTCGCCCCGACCGGCGGACCTATGTGCGCGACCATGCCTGGATGGCGGCGATCGCGATGGCGGGGGGCATGGCGGTGCTGTGGATGATGGGCAATGCCCATGTCTGGACGGGCGCCATGGGCGGGCTGGCGGCGATCGCGGTGCGCGGCTGGTACGTTGCGTCCGACGAACTGGGCGTGCGCTGGGACCTGACCGACCGGCGTCTGCTGGGCCCGGCGCGGCGCGTGGTGCGGCTGGGAGAGATCAAGGAGATGCGCGCGCTGGGCTCGGCGTTGCAGGTGGTGACGCTGTCGGGGGACAAGCATCTCCTGAAATACCTCGACGACCGTGACGCGGTGCGCGCGCGGATCGAGGCCGCACGTCCCGGAGGCGACACATGACGATTCTGATCCGCGATGTCCGGCTGATCGACCCCGAGGCCGGGACCGAGGCTCGGGGCAACCTTCTGGTGCGGGATGGCCTGATCGCTGCCGTGGGGCCGGGCGTGGCGCTGCCCGAGGGCGCGGCGGTGATCGAGGGCGGCGGCAAGTGCCTTGCGCCCGGCATCGTCGATCTGGGCGTCAAGGTCGGCGAACCGGGCGAGCGGCACAAGGAAAGCTTCCGCTCCGCCGGGCTGGCCGCCGCGGCGGGCGGGATCACCACGATGGTCACGCGGCCCGACACCGCCGATCCGATCGACAGCCCCGAACAGCTGGAATTCGTGGCCCGCCGCGGGGCCGAGGCCTCGCCGGTGCGCATCGCGCCGATGGCCACGCTGACCCGGCGGCGCGAAGGGCGCGAGATGGTCGAGATCGGGTTCCTGAAGGACGCGGGCGCCGTGGCCTTCACCGATGGCGACCGGGTCGTGCAAAGCACCAAGGTGTTTTCGCGCTGCATGACCTATGCGCGGTCGCTGGGCGCGCTGGTGATCGCGCATCCGCAGGACCCGGGGCTGTCAGAAGGCGCGGCGGCCACAAGCGGCAAGTTCGCCTCGCTGCGCGGGCTGCCGTCCGTCTCGCCCATGGCAGAGCGCATGGCGCTCGACCGGGACCTTGCGCTGGTCGAGATGACGGGCGCGCGCTATCACGCCGACCAGATCACCACCGCCCGCGCCCTGCCCCGGCTGGAGCGCGCCAAGGCGAAGGGGCTGGACGTGACGGCGGGCGTGTCGATCCATCACCTGACGCTGAACGCGCTGGACGTGGGCGATTATCGCACCTTCTTCAAGCTGAAGCCCCCCCTGCGGGACGAGGACGACCGGCTGGCGGTGGTCGAGGCGGTGGCCGGTGGGCTGATCGACGTGATCTGTTCCATGCACACCCCGCAGGACGAGGAATCGAAACGCCTGCCCTTCGAGGAGGCCGCGTCGGGCGCGGTGGGGCTGGAGACGCTGTTGCCGGCGGCGATGCGGCTTTACCACGCCGGGCAGCTGAGCCTGCCGCAGCTGTTCCGGGCGATGTCGACCAATCCCGCGCGGCGTCTGGGCCTGCCCGGCGGGCGGCTGGCGGCGGGGGCGCCGGCCGACCTGGTGCTGTTCGATCCGGATGCGCCGTTGGTGCTGGATCGCTTCACGCTGCGGTCCAAGTCCAAGAACACGCCGTTCGACGGGGCGCGGCTGCAGGGGCGCGTCCTGCGCACCTGGGTCGGCGGCACCGAGGTCTACGCGCGCGGCTAAGGGCCTGCGGCGACACACGGGTCGCAAACGGGCGCGAAGGGAAGCGCGCACAGGAGCAGTGTCGCGCGCAGAAGCGGCGGCCGGTCACGGGCCGTCGTGCCCCCCGGACACCATATTTGACAGCCGTCGCGCCGCCCCCTGTCCTGCAGTCGCGCTCTCTTGAAGGGATCGCATGTGTCGTCGTCAGCATGACGCTGTTCGTCGGACAGGACATCATGATGAAATCGCTGCTGGCGTTGCACCCGGTCTGGGTGCTGATCGCCGCGCGCGGGGTGATGGCCGTCCTGATCCTTGGGCCGATGGTGGCCGTGCTGGGCGGGCCGCACCGGCTTTGGACACCGCTATGGCCGCTGCACCTGGCGCGCGCGGCGCTGTTCGCCTCGGGCTTCGCGGCGTTTTACGCGGCGTTTCCCTTCATGCCGCTGGCCAAGATTTCCACCATCTTCTTTTCGGCGCCGCTGATGATCGCGGCGATGGCGGCGCTTTGGCTGGGGGAGACCATCGGCCCGCATCGCATCGGCGCGCTGGTGGTGGGGTTCTTCGGGGTCTTGGTGGCGATGAACCCGTTCGGCGAGGCCTTTGACTGGATCGCGGTGCTGCCGCTGTTCTGCGCGGCGAGCTACGCGCTGTCGCAGATCCTTGCGCGGCGGATTGGAGACCGGGAAACCACGCTGACCACGGGGCTTTTCACGGTGGGTTTTTCGGGTGTGCTGATCGTGCCCACCGGCTGGATCGTGGCGCATACGCTGCCCCTTGGGCCGGAGTTCCGGCACCTGGGCTGGGACTGGAGCATCGCATCGCCCGGGCAGGTGGCCAGCCTTGCCGCGCTTGGCGCGTTGGGCATGGTGGCCTACATGCTGGCCTCGCGCGCCTACCAGATCGCCAGCGCGAGCCTGGTGGCGCC
>JAUIIC010000090.1 GCA_030431935.1 Alphaproteobacteria bacterium
CCGACAAGGGCGCCGACCTGTGTTCCGTGGATCCGGGGTTCGACGTGGACCTGTTCGTGCGCTGCGACATTCGCACCATGACGGCGATCTGGATGGGGCTGGATCGCGTGGGCCGGGCGCTGGACGAAGATCGGCTCCTGCTTGTCGGGGATTCCGGGGTCGCGCATTCGATGCAGGATTGGCTGGGGTTGAGCCCCTTTGCCGCCTACGAGAAACGTGTGAACTGATCCGCTTCAGACGCGGATCAGCACCTCTGCCTCGATCTCGACACAGAACCCTGCGGGCAGGGCGGCCATGCCGACGGCAGAGCGTGCGTGGCGGCCGATCTCGGGGCCGAAGACCTCGAGGACCAGGTCGGAGAAGCCGTTGATGACGGCGGGCTGATCGGTGAAGCCGGGCGCGGAATTGACCATACCGAAGACGCGCCCCCAGCCCGTGATCCGGTCGAGGTCCCCCAGCTCGCGGGCAAGGTTGCCAAGGATCGCAAGCCCGGTCAGACGCGCGGCCTCGTAGCCCTGATCCACGGTGACGGCGCCGCCCAGCTGTCCGAAGGGTCCGGCCAGCTTGCCATCCATCGTCTGGGCGGAATGGCCCGACACGAAGGCCCTGTCGCCCCGAATATTCACCCAAGGGAACGGGAGCACCATGTCCCTTGGCGGGGACAGCGGCGGGGGCAGGTCCAGCCCCATAGTCGCAAGGCGCGTACCGATCCGTGACATGACTTCAACCCTCTCCGTAGGGAACCCAGATCGTCTTGACCTCTGTCGCGGCGGCCAGGAAGGCGCGGCCCTCGGCGTCGGGGGACATCCAGTCGCGCGCGCGGCCGTGGTTCACCCAGGTGCGTTTCAGGTTGCCGGCGGCTTCGCGCTCCAGCACGCCGGACAGGTCGCTGGACGAAAACGTCCAGGCGGCATCCACCCCCAGATGACCCGCCAGCTGCGGGGCAAGTTCCGCATGGCTGCCGGTCAGGATGTTGACGACCCCACCCTGCACGTCCGAGGTGTCGAGCACCTGGTAGAAATCGGTGGCGGCCAGCGGATAGGGTTCCGACGCGACAAGCACCGCGCGGTTGCCCATGGCAATGATGGGCGCCATCACCGAAACAAGCCCGAGAAGCGGCGCCTCGTCAGGGCAGAACGCACCGATGACGCCGACGGGTTCGTTGACCGCCAGTGCCAGCCCGCGCAGGGGCACCGGCTTTGCCGCGCCGTCCAGCTTGTCGGCCCAGGCGGCATAGGTGAAAAGCCGCGACACGCTGGCGGCGACCTCGGCCTCTGCGGTGCGGGCGGTCTGCCCGGTCATGTTGGCGATCCGCTGGGCGAACTCGTCTGCCCGCGCCTCGAGGTTCTCGGCGATGTAGTAGAGGATCTGCGCCCGCAGATGCGCCGTGGTGCGGGACCAGCCCGAGGCGCCCTGCGCCGCCTCGACCGCGTTGCGGACGTCCTTGCGGTTGCCGATCGGTGCGTGGCCCAGAAGCTTGCCGCGCGGCGACCAGACCGGGCGGGAATACCCGCCGTCGGGCCGGGCCTGCTTGCCGCCCACGTAAAGCTTGGCGGTGCGGTCCATGCCCTCGGCGCGCGGGGTCTCGGGAAAGGCGAGCGGTTCGATCCGCGACAGCTTGCGCGACTTGCCCGAGGGGCGCGTATAGGCCAGCAGCCCCTCCCAGCCGCCTTCGCGCCCGAACCCGCTTTCGCGCACGCCGCCGAACCCGGCGGCGGCGTCGAAGAGGTTGGTGGCGTTCACCCAGACGACGCCGGCCGCCAGCTTGGGCGCAACGTCGAGGGCAAGGTTTACGTTCTCGCTCCAGACGCTTGCGGCGAGGCCATAGCGCGTGTTGTTGGCCAGTTGCACCGCCTCGGCGGGGGTGCGGAAGGTGGTGCCGACCAGGACGGGGCCGAAGATCTCTTCCTGCATCAGGGGATCGGCGGGTTCCAGCCCGGTGATGAGCGTGGGCGGGTAGAAGCAGCCGCCCTCGGGCAGGGGGCAGTCGGCGCGGAAGACCTCGCCCCCGGTGGAGCGGACCATCGCGTCGATGCGGGCATGCTGCGCCGGGTCCACCACCGCGCCGATGTCGATGCATTTGTCCAGCGGATCGCCCACGCGCAGCGCGTTCATCCGGCGGCGCAGCTTCTCGTGGAACCGCTCGGCGATGCCTTCCTGCACGATCAGGCGGGACCCAGCGCAGCAGACCTGCCCGGCATTGAACCAGATGGCGTCGACCAGCCCCTCGACCGCGCTGTCGATATCGGCGTCGTCGAAGACGATGTAGGGGGACTTGCCGCCCAGTTCCAGCGTCAGGGCCTTGCCGGTGCCCGCCGTCGCCCGGCGGATCAGCCGCCCGACCTCGGTGGAGCCGGTGAAGGCAATCTTGTCGATGTCCGGGTGGGACACGATCATCTCGCCCACCGCGCCGTCGCCCGTGACGATGTTGACCACGCCCTTCGGCAGACCGGCCTCCTGGCAGATCTGGGCGAAGAGAAGCGCCGTCAGGGAGGTGTATTCCGCCGGTTTCAGCACCACGGTGTTGCCCATCGCGATGGCCGGCGCGACCTTCCAGGCCAGCATCAGGAGAGGAAAGTTCCACGGGATGATCTGGCCGCAGACGCCAAGCGCCTCGCGCCCCGGCAGTTCGGCTTCCATCAGCTGGGCCATGCCGGCGTGATAGTAGAAATGCCGCGCGACCAGCGGGATGTCGATGTCGCGGCTTTCCCGGATCGGCTTGCCGTTGTCGAGCGTCTCCAGCACGGCGAAGAGGCGGCTGTGCTTCTGCACCAGGCGGGCCAGGGCATAGAGATACCGCGCCCGTGCATGTCCCGACAGGCGGGCCCATTTCGGCTGGGCCGCGCGGGCGGCGGCGACGGCGGCGTCCACGTCGGCCTGGGTGGCCTGGGTCAGGGTGGCAAGCGTTTCCCCGGTGGCGGGGTTTCTGGACAGGAACCCGTCGCCCGGCGCCGTCATCTCGCCGTCGATGAAATGGCCATAGCGGTCGCCCCCGTCGACCAGCCAGGCCAGCGCCTCGGCTGCACCCTCGGGGGCGGGGCCGTAATCCATGCTTTCGAAGATCTCGCGGACGGTCATCGGATTATCCCATCGGGTGGCGCCAGGCGGCGGAATAGCGCCCGGTGACGTGGTGTTCGATCTGGCGCTCGATGTCGCCCAGAAGCGAGGAGGCGCCGAACCGGAACAGGTCGGGCTGCATCCAGCGCGGGCCCAGTTCCTCGCGCAGGAGCGAAAGGTAGGTCAGCGCGTCCTTGGCCTTTGAAATGCCGCCCGCGGGTTTGTAGCCGATGCGATAGCCGGTGCGGTCGTGGTAGTCACGCAGCGCCCGGATCATCACCAGCGACACGGGCAGGGTGGCATTCACCCCTTCCTTCCCGGTTGAGGTCTTGATGAAATCCGCGCCCGCCATCATCGCGACCAGCGAGGCGCGCGCGACATTGCGCAGGCTGCCAAGCTCGCCCGTGGCAAGGATCGCCTTCAGATGGGCATCGCCGCAGGCCGCCCGGAACTCGGCTACCTCGTCGTAAAGCGCCTGCCAGTCGCCGGTCAGCACGTGGCGGCGCGAGATCACGATGTCGATTTCCCGCGCGCCCGCCGCGACGCTTTCGCCGATCTCGGCGACGCGCAACCGGTAGGGGGACAGCCCGGCGGGAAAACCGGTCGAGACCGCCGCAACGGGGATGCCCGAGCCCCGCAGCGCCTCGACGGCCACCGACACCATGTCATGGTAGACGCAGACTGCGCCCACCTGCAGGCCCTCCATCCCAAGCTGGTCCAGGAGCTCTGCGCGCACCGGCTGGCGCGCCTTGACGCACAGACGGCGCACGCGCCCGGGCGTGTCGTCGCCCGCAAGCGTGGTCAGGTCGATCAGCGACACCGCCTTGAGCAGCCAGGCGGCCTGGTGGTCCTTCTTGACCGAGCGGCGCCCGGGCAGGGTGGCCGCGCGCCGCTCGATCGCGGATGTGTTGGCCTGTGCGGACATCACCCAGTCCAGGTCCAGCGGCATGCCGGGATTGCGCGGTTCATGGACCTGGGGCAGTTGAGCCGTGATGTCTTCGGAGACGGCCCTGGCGGAAAGGTCGGTCTGCAAGATGTCGTTCCGTGCTGTCCTGTGTCAGATCGGAAGGCTGGCACGCCGACCCGCGCAAGGCAAGCGATGGCGGGGCTTGCGCCGAAATCTTGAGGCGAAAGCGAAAAATTCGTTTAGGGTGCCGCAAGGGGCCTGGCGACGGTACGCGAGCGATGGTGACACGAACGGGATTCTTGGCCGGGGCCTCTACCGCCCTGATCGAAGCGCTGGAGGCGGTTGCCCGGCCCGTTGTCCTGAAAAAGGGTGAGGTGCTGATCGAACAGGGCGACGATGGCGACGCGCTCTATTCCATCGAGACGGGGATACTTGAGGTCAGCGTTCTGTCCGAAGAGGGGCGCAAGCTGACGCTGGATATCCTTCGGCCGGGGGCGATGTTCGGAGAGATCGCGCTTTTTGATCCCGGCCCGCGCACGGCGACTGTGATGGCGCTGGAGCCTGCACGCCTTCTCAGCGTGCGCAACAGCGATCTTCTGGCGCGGCTCAAGGATTCTCCCGATCTGGCGGTGGATATGGTCAAGCTGGCCGGGCAGCGGATGCGCCTGATGAACCGGCAACTGACCGACCAGGTGTTCTTGCCGCTTTCCGTTCGGCTGGCGCGCAAGCTGGTCTACCTGGCGGCGGACAGGGGGGACGTGGTGTCGATGTCGCAGTCCGAACTGGCGGAGTTCACCGGCGCCACGCGCGAGGCCGTGTCGAGGACGCTCAGCGACTGGAAGGCCGAAGGACTGGTCGAGCCGATCCGGCGGGGCGTTCGCCTTATAGATCGCGCGGCGCTGGAGCAGATGGCGGCCGAAGGCGACATTTGACGCCTGTGTGACCTGCTTCACAGAGACCTTGTCGAGAATCGGGCAAAACCGGGTTCATGGAAGGGGCTGATGCCCCGGAACGAAACCACGGGAGAAGACAGATGCTGCCCACGTCTCGCCCCAGCCGCCGCCCCACGGTCGCCTACTGGCCCACGCCGGACGAAGTCGCGACCTTCGAGAAACTCGAAGCCCTCGAGGCGCGCCGCGACGGCCGCGCCCAGGTCGCAAGGGCGAAGATGCAGGCGCCGAATACCCTGCCGCGTCCGTTGATCGCCCTGGTGTCCGCCGGTCTTCTCAGCAATGCCGCCGCCCAGATGATCGGCAGCTACGTCTGAATTCGAATTCCGCCCCCGCCTTCCCGTTGCGGGGTGGAAATACACGGGCCTCTCCCCGTCGCCCGTGTACTGCGTGAGGTGCACCACGCAGAGTCGCCGGCCTACTCCCCGAGGCCGGCGACCCCTTTTCGGGGGGCAGGCCCTGCACGCGGCCCCAGGCCGCCCCTGCCCCCCGATTTCCGAAAACCTTGACGCAGGCGGCACCCGTCGCAGAGGATATCCGTTAGCGGAGCCAGAGCGCACACCCCGCAAGAGGGTCCGTGCCGGGGTTCCGCCAGAGGCAGGGAAGGGGCTGCGCCCCACGCGCCGCACCCGCAGTCAGGATGCCGGACCGAGCGAATGCGCATCGGCGGGAGGCATCGGATCATGCGGATTTTCACTGTTTTGGGACCGGCCCACGCGGGCAAGTCGACACTGGCACAGGCGCTTGCGACCCTTGACGGGGGGCCGGTCGAACGGTTCGCCGTCGATGGCGTGGCGCAGGCGCTTGGCTTTCGGTTCATGGACGAGCCGTGGATGGTCGTCGATTTCGCGGGTGGAGCGGAGTCGCTTGCATCCGCCGGTCCTGCCCTGGCGGGCAGCGATGCCGCGCTGATCTGCGTTCCGGCGGACCCGGAGGCCGCGGTGCTCGCGGCACCCTACTTCAGGCTGGTGGAAGAGGCGGGCTTGCCCGCCTTTGTTTTTGTCAACGGCGTCGACAAGGCCGCCGGGCGCATCTCCGAGGTGGTGTCGGCGCTTCAGGCCTATTGCGCGCATGCGCTGGTGCTCCGGCAGGTGCCGATCCGGGACGGCGATGCGATCGTCGGATCGGTCGACCTGATTTCCGAGCGGGCATGGAAGTACCAGGAGGGCCGCCCCTCTATGCTTGTGGAGTTGCCGGCCAGCGTGGCGCCGCGAGAGCAGGACGCGCGCGCCGGATTGCTCGAATCGCTGGCGGACTTCGACGATCACCTGCTTGAGCAGCTGATAGAGGATCAGGCGCCGCCCGCCACCGAGGTCTATGACGTTGCCGCCCGCAGCCTGCAGCACGGCGATGTGCATCCCGTCTTCATCGGATCGGCGCTGCACCGCAACGGCATCCAGCGCATGATGAAGTCCCTGCGCCACGAGGCGCCCGGCGCAGAGGTGGCGCATGGGCGGCTGTCACCGGACGGCGCGGCCGTGGCGGTCCCGCTTCTTGCCGATCTTGTGCGCCACCTTGGAAAGGTGGTGCTTCTGCGGGCCTTGGGCGGCGGGGTGTCTGGCGGCGACACCCTGGGGGCCGCAACGGTTGGCAGCGTCACGGCGCTGGACGCCCGGACGGGTCTTTCCGGCATCGGCGACGGCGCCGCGGCGCTAGCCGTGAAGACCGATCACCTGGCGATGGGCCGGGTCTACTCCGGATCGGGGGACGCCCCCTTGCCGGACTGGGCGGCGGCCCATCCCGCAAATCACCGCCGCATCATCGTGCCCGCCCACGATCGGGACGAAGCCCGCCTGTCAGCCGCCGTCGAGCGGCTGTCGCAGGTCGATCCCGGCTTTACCGCGATGCAGGACGAGCGCACCGGCCACGCCGTGTTCTGCACGCAGGGGCCGCTGCACCTGCGCCGCCTGCTGGCCAAGCTGTCGGACGGCCTGGGCATAGAGGCCACGGACCGCCCGGTGCCCGTTGCGCTGTGCGAGACGTTGTCGCGCCCGGTCGAACGCCACCACCGCCACCGCAAGCAATCGGGCGGGGCGGGGCAGTTCGCGGACGTGCTTATCGCCCTGCGGCCAGAGCCGCGCGGCTTCGGCTTTGCCTTTCACGACGAGGTCAAGGGCGGGGCTGTCCCGCGAAACTATATCCCGTCGGTCGAGGCGGGCATCCGTGACGCACTGACCGAGGGGCCGGGCGGTGCGCCGGTGATCGACGTCAGCGCCGTGCTGAAGGACGGCAAGCATCATTCCGTGGACAGTTCGGATTTTGCGTTTCGCACCGCCGGACGCGCGGCCGCGCGCGAGGCGATGGAAGAGGCCGGGATGATCACCCTGCAGCCCATCGCGGTGGTTCAGATCCACATCCCATCCGTCATGGCGGGCAGCCTGGTGCCGCTTGTCACCAGCCTGAAGGGGCAGGTTCGGGGTTTTGCGGGTCACCCGACGGCGACGGGCTGGGACGTCTTCGATTGCCTGATGCCGATGGCCGGCCTGGACGATCTCTACCAGTCTCTCGGGGGGGCAGGGCGCGGCACCGCCTGGTTCACGGCCACCTTCGATCACTTCGAGGAACTGCGCGCGGATGCCGCCGCGGCGCTGGGCCGGTCGCTGGCCGAGAAGGCGTGACATCGGGGGGCGGAGGTGCGCTCGGCATTGAGTCTGCCGCCATTTCCGGCCAAATCTGCGCGCGTTGACAAAGTTGGGAGGCTCAGGCGTGCGCGAACCGGTGGTGTTGATTGCAGGTGGCGGGATCGGCGGATTGGCGCTGGCCCTGACCCTGGAACAGATCGGCGTGCGCGCCGTGGTGTTCGAAAGCGTTTCGGAACTGCGCCCCCTGGGCGTGGGAATCAATATCCAGCCCAACGCGGTGCGAGAGCTCTACGATCTCGGAATTGGGTCCGATGATCTCGACGGCGTGGGCCTGCCCGCGCTGGAATGGGCCTTGGTGGGGCTGAACGGCAAGGACGTCTATGCCGAGCCGCGCGGGCTGAAGGCCGGCTACAACTGGCCCCAGTACGCCGTGCATCGCGGCAGGTTCCACATGCTGCTTCACGCCAAGCTGGTCGAGCGGGCGGGGGAAGGCGCGATCCGCCTCGGCTGCCGGGTCACGGGATACCGCAACAACCCGGACGGCACCGTGACCGCCCTGATCCAGACCGCGGACGGCGGCAGGCAAGAGGAAACCGGCACCCTGCTGATCGGCGCGGATGGCATCCATTCCGCCGTCCGCGCCCAGATGCATCCCGACCAGCCGCCGATCCACTGGGGCGGCGCGGTTATGTGGCGCGGCACCACGCGGGCGCGGCCGATCCGCACCGGATCGTCCTTCATCGGGCTCGGCACGCACCGGCACCGCATGGTGATCTACCCGATTTCCCACGTGGATGCCGACGGCCTGGCCGATATCAACTGGATCGCCGAAGTCACCTATGACGATCCGGGCGCACGGGACAGCGGTTGGTTCCAGCCTGTCGCGATCGACGAGTTCATCGGGCATTTCGCCGACTGGCGCTATGACTGGCTGGATGTGCCGGCGCTCTTGCGGGGGGCGGACATCGCCTACGAGAACCCGATGATCGACCGTGATCCGATCCCCACCTGGCGCGACGGGGCCGTCGCGCTGATGGGCGATGCCGCGCACGCCATGTATCCCACGGGATCGAACGGCGCGAGCCAGGCGATCGTCGATGCGCGGGTCCTCGGGGCGCGGATTCTCGACCATGGCGTCACGCCGGACGCGCTGTCGGCCTACGATGCCCAGCTGTGCGAGCCGGTTTCGGCGCTGGTGCTGCGCAACCGTGGGGCGGGGCCGTTCGGCCTGCTGAACATGGTCGACGAGCGTTG
The DNA here is from genome assembly GCA_030431935.1 of Alphaproteobacteria bacterium. Taxonomy (GTDB): domain Bacteria; phylum Pseudomonadota; class Alphaproteobacteria; order Rhodobacterales; family Rhodobacteraceae; genus ASV31. Next base: position 8,751 of record JAUIIC010000090.1, read on the forward strand.
CGGAGGCGTGTTCGACGACATCGAGACGGTGATCCCGCGCGAAGAGCGCGAGGCCTTCATGGCGGGTTACAAGTCCGCCGCCGGGTTCGCCATCCAGAAGCTCAACAGCGCTCCGTCGACGATCCCCCCTGGCGCGCGCGTCGGGGCCTGAGCCTGCCTGCGCCGGGCCATGGCGGCCCGGCGTGGGTGCGTCACGCCCCTGCCGCGTCCATGATGAGCAGCAGTCCCTCGGCCACCAGCGCGGGCCGCACCGAACCGCGTATCTCGATCGTCGAGGTGATCGCCAGTTGCGTACCGTTGCCGCGCCGCGTGGCGGAGTTCGGGGTCTGCGTCAGGCGGACCAGGCTTCCCACCGGCACCGGCGCGACGAAGCGCACGCGATCGTAGCCATAGTTCAGCCCGGCGCCGCGCTGCTCGATCCGGAACAGCTGGCGCTGCAGGCGCGGGATCAGGGACAAGAGGTACAGCCCGTGCGCGATGGTCTTGCCGCCGGGCTGTTCACGGGCGGCACGCGCCGCGTCCACGTGAATCCAGTGGTCATCCCCGGAAAGGTCGGCGAAACCGTCGATCCGTGCCTGGGTGATCTCTGTCCAGTCCGTCGCGCCAAGCGACCGGCCCGTGTGCTGTGCCAGTTCCATCGCGGTCTGGACGACCACCATCGCTGGTTTCCTTCCGACGCCCGACCGGCGGGCAACCAAAGAATGAATAAATCATAATTACAAGTTTTGTCTTGCGCAAGTTGCCTGACTTGTCGCAGTTTTCAGTGTGAGACGCAGAAGGGAGGCCGCCGATGCCCGGTTGCCTGGGTCACGTAAAGGTGCTCGACTTCAGCCGCGTCTTCGCCGGACCCTGGGCCGCGCAAATGCTGGCCGACTTCGGCGCGGATGTCATCAAGGTGGAGCATGTGAAAGGCGGCGACGACGTGCGCCGCATGGGCGTGCCGCATCTTGGCGCCGATGGCGAACCCACGGGCGAGACCTCTTCCTTCCTGGCGATGAACCGGGGCAAACGGTCCGTCGGGCTCGACCTGAAGCACCCCGAGGGGCAGGCGGTGGCCCGAAGGCTGATCGCCGGGGCGGACGTGCTGATCGAGAACTTCAAGACCGGCAACCTTGCCCGCTTCGGGCTTGATTACAAGGCCGTGGCACGGATCAACCCGCGCCTTGTCTATTGCTCGATCACCGGCTTCGGACAGACCGGGCCGATGGCGCACCTGCCCGGATACGACCCGATCTTCCAGGCCATGAGCGGCCTCATGAGCATCACCGGCATCCCCGAGGACGAGCCCGGCGCCGGGCCCGCGCTGGTGGGCTATTCGATCTCTGACATCACCGCCGGTCAGTATGCCGTGTCCGCGATCCTTGCCGCGCTTAATCACCGCGATGCCGTTTCGGGCGAGGGCCAGTTCATCGACATCGCGCTTCTCGACACGCAGATCCACGCCGCCTCTCACATGGCCATGAACTACCTGTCTTCGGGCAAGCTTCCGCGCCGCAACGGAACGGCCTCGCAGATCACCTGCCCGTGGCAGGCCTTCGACTGTGCCGACCGCCCGATCATGATCGCCATCGGCAACGATACCCAGTTCGCGCGCTTCGCCGATTACCTCGGCCTTGACGGCGTGGCCGAGGACCCGCGCTTTGCCACCAACCTTGTCCGTGTCACCAACGCCGATGTTCTGGTGCCTATGATCGCTGCCCGGCTGGCCACCAAGCAGGCCGACGCCTGCTATGCCGAGTTGGAGCAGATCGGCATTCCCGCCGGGCCGCTCAACAGCTTCGAGGACGTCTTCGCGATGGAGCAGGTGCAGGCCCGTGGCCTCCTGAAGACGCTCGAACACCCGAATGCAGGGCCGGTCCGCTACGTGGCCAATCCCGTCCGGTTCTCGAAGGTCGCGGCCCCCGAAACCCGGCATCCGCCGCTGCACGCGGAGCAGACCGAGGATGTGCTGCGCGAGATCGGCCTGAGCGCCGGGGAGGTGGCCGCGCTGCGGGCCGCCGGCGCGGTAAGCTAGGGGGCCGGCGATGCAGGACGAGGCCGGCGAGGACTGGGTCGAGAACGCCCGGATGATCGTGGACAGCGCAGGGGCCATCGTTCCTGCGGATGGTTCGCTGGCGCGGGTGCGCGCGGTGCGGTTCAAGGGCCCTGGCTATGACCGCGGCATCATGGCCGAGGCGGGTGCGCTGGGGCTTTTCCAGATGCGGGTGGGGACTGGGGCCGGCGGCCTGGGCCTGGGGCTGCGCGAAACCTGCGAACTGGCGCGCGTGCTGGGCCGCGGGCTGCTGCCCGAGCCGGTGCTTCCGGCGATCATGGCCGCGGCGCTTCTGCAAGAGAACCTGCCCGGTTCCGCCCTTACGGGCGAGCAGGTCCTGACCTGGGCGTGGCAGGATGCGCCGGGCCGCCTGGACTGGACGGGCGGCGTGAAGGACGGTCGCCTGTGCGGGCGCAAGCACGCGGTCCAGGGAGCCGCGGGGGCGGACCTTTTCGTCGTGGTGACGGGGGCGGGCATCGCCCTTCTGCCGCGCGACGCGGTGACGGTCGAGGTCGCCGACAGCCTTGACGGGGGCAAGCTTTGCTCGATCGCCTTCGACAACGCGGCGGATCTGCGGCCCTGCGCCACCGCGCAATCCGTGATCGAGGACGCGACGCTGGCGCATTCCGCCTATCTTCTGGGCGTGTCCGAGCGCGCGCTGGAGATCACGCTCGACTACCTGCGCATTCGCAGGCAATTCGACCGTCCCATCGGCAGCTTCCAGGCGCTGCAGCATCGGGCGACCGAGATGAAGGTCGGTCTGGAGTTGTCCCGCGCCGCGATCTTCGCGACGGCCCGCAGGTTCGACACGGGCATCGACGCCCAGTCCAGGGCGCAGGCCGCCGCCCGGGTCAAGCTTCGCGCGGCCCAACTGGCCATGCATGTCAGCCGCGAGGCGATCCAGATGCACGGTGCGATCGGCATCACCGACGAGGCCGACATCGGCCTGTTCGTGCGCAAGGCGATGGCCGAGGCCAACCTGTTCGGAAGCCCCCGCATGTTGCGCGCCCGGCTGGCGGCAATGCTGGACGAGGGCCTGGCCGCATGAAGGATCTGCCCGATTTCAACGCGATGAGCGACGACGCCTTTCGCGCCCTTGCCCGCGACTTCGTCGAAACCCATTACCCCGACATTCCCCGCTACACCCTTGGGCGGCTGCACTGGGACCAGGTCAAACCCTGGTACATGGTGCTGTCGGCGCAGGGGTGGCTGTGCCCTACCTGGCCGCGCGCACATGGCGGCATGGAGCTGACGGCGGCCAAGCACCTGATCCTGATCGAGGAGTTCGAGCGCTACGGCGCCGCGCGCGTGAACGACATCGGCCCGGTCATGCTGGGCCCCTTGCTGCTGAAGTTCGGAACAGGGGCGCAGAAGGCCCGGTTCCTGCCCCGCATCCTGTCGGGCGAGCACATCTGGGCCCAAGGCTACAGCGAGCCCGGCGCGGGCTCGGACCTTGCTGCCGTGCGCTGCGAGGCGGTGCGCGACGGCGCAGAATGGGTCATCAATGGGCAGAAGACCTGGTGCACGCTCGGCATGGACGCCAACTGGATCTTCATCCTCGCCCGCACCGACAAGACCGTGAAGAAACAGGCGGGCATCAGCTTTCTGCTCGTGCCGATGGACGCGCCCGGGGTCACAACGCGCAACATCGAGAACCTCGAGCGTGAGACAGAGTTCTGTGAGGTGTTCTTCGACGATGTCCGGATCCCTGCGGACCACATCGTCGGCGGCGTGAACGAGGGCTGGGCGGCTGCCAAGGCGCTTCTGGGGCACGAGCGCGTCTTCATCGGCGCGCCCCGGCTTTCGGCGGCGGCCATGTCCCGGCTCGGCCATATCGCGCGGCGGGCCGGTGTCTGGCACGACCCGGTGTTCCGGGACCGCTATGTCGCCCTGCAATGTGACGTGGCCGACCTTTCCGACCTGTTCGAGGCCTATGTGGACAGGCTTCGCGACGGCAGGACGATCGGGGCCGACGTGGCGATGCTGAAGGTGTTCCAGAGCGAGCTCTACCAGCGGATATCGGAGCTCATGATGGAGGTCGCCGGCGAGGAGGCCGGCGCGGTAATGCCGCCCGAAGGCGACCGCCGCCTGCACGCGGCGGCCACCTACCTGTCCGCCCGTCCCACCACGATCTTCGGCGGGTCCACCGAGATCATGCGCAACATGCTCGCCAAGGCGGTTCTCGACCTTCCGGGGTAGGGGCTGACAGGCGGCGGCACCCGCACAAAACCGAAAAAAGTATAAAATTGACTTATGAACCGAGGTGATCCTAAGATGGACGAGGTGACGGCCGGAACGGCGCACCCGAAGTCACTATGTCGCGAGATTTTCTGGGAGGAATCGGAATGCTGCACTCGGGCTTCATGATGGCCAGGACCCTGACCCCCAGCGTCGCCGCACAGCGTGGGGCGCTGGCCGGGGCCGCTGAGGGGGTTTCGGACGAGGACCGGCCGTCCTTCCGGCAGGCCCACGGGACCGGGATGCTCGACTGAGCCGCAACGGCGCTGGCGGCGCGCCTGTCGACTCGGCGCGCTGTCCGGCCCGCTCGCCGGGCGCAGTCGCCCCCGCCCAACGGACCCCGCAATGCACCCATCAGACCCATCCGCACCCGCCATGAGCGACAGGCTCTGTTCCCAGCCGGGGACGCGACCGCCGAGTGTGCCCTGGTGCGCCACCTTCGCCCTTTTGGCCGTCGGGCTGGCAATCATCGTCGGCCTGGTCTTCAACCCGCAGGTCTTCGGCTTCCGGACCATCGGCACCTCATGCTGTTGCATCATCCTGGTGCTCTTCATGCCGGTGGCGTTTCTGGCCACGCCGGCGCGACTAGCCGATGCCGAGAAGATGCATTGGTACGATTGGCTTCCGGGCGCGACGGGCCTCGGGATCTGCCTTTACTTTGCGGCGCACGCCGATGACATCTTGAACATGGGGTGGGAGTTCCCGGCCCCGCCGTCCGTCGCGATCATGGTCGTGGGGCTGGTCCTGCTCTCGCCCAAGGCCGTGCGCCGGTGTGCCGGCCCGTCGCTTTTCGTGATCTGCGCCATCTTTGCGGCGTTTCCGCTTCATACCGGCCAACTGCCGGGCTTTCTCTGGGGTGTGCAGCTATCGCTTTCGGAAACCGTCCTGGGTCATTCGCTGGGTGTGGAAGGCAGCATCGGCAGCCCGATCCGGGTGATGGCGGATCTGCCGATGGGCTTCATGGTCTTGGGCGTGGCGTCCGTCATGGGGGCGATCCTTGCGGACATCTTGGTTGCGGCCGCCGTTCCGGCGCTGCTGTTCTTTCTCATGCTTCTGATCCGGATGGACGGCAGCGCCGCACGGCGCGGCCCGAAGGGGCTGGCCCTTGTCTGTGGCGCCGGTCTTGCGACCCGGACGCGCAACCTCCTGCCCGAAACGCCGAAAGGTGCTGAATGAGCGAAACCCGTATCATCCCGTTGCCCGACGGCGGCCAACTGAGCGCCCGCATGGAGGGGCCCGAAGGCGCGCCCTGCCTCGTCTTCTCGAACTCGGTGCTGACCGATCTTTCGGTCTGGGATGCACAGGCAGGCGTCTTCGGCGACAGGTACCGCGTCCTGCGCTATGACCAGCGTGGCCATGGCGGGTCCAGCGTCTCCGGCGGGGCAATGGATTTCACCCGATACGGCGCGGATGTCCTGGCGATCCTCGACGCGTTCGGCATCGCGCGTTGCACCTTCGTCGGCCTGTCCATGGGGGTGCCCACCGGGCTTGCCGCCCTTGCGGCCGCCCACGACCGGTTCGAACGCTTCGTCGCGGTCGACGGGGTCAGCCGTTCCGCCCCGGGGCGCGAAGCCTTCTGGAGCGAGCGCCGCGACACCGCCCGCGCCGAGGGCATGGACGTGATCGCCGCACAGACCGCGCCACGCTGGCTTCCGGGACTGCCCGAGGATGCGCCCCGGGTGCGGCGGCTGCGCGAGATGATCGCGGCAACCCCGGTCGAAGGCTTCGCCGCCGCCACCCATGCGCTTGCCCGCTACGACCAGTCCGACGCGCTTCGCCGCCTGGCCTGTCCGGTCCTGGGCATCGCCGGCGAAAACGACGGCGCCATGCCCGACACCATGCGCAGCCAGTTCGGCGCGGTGGCGGGCGCGCGGATGTCCGTCATTCCGGGGGCCGGACATCTGCCGAATTTCCAGGTGCCCGAGGCGTTCAACGCTGCGCTGTCGGCCTTTCTCGAGGCCACCGCACCAGACCCGAAGATGGAGACCCGCTGATGCCAGGCCCTCTTGCACATGTCCGTGTCCTCGACCTCAGCCGCATCATGGCCGGCCCCTGGTGCGGCCAGGTCCTGGCCGATCTCGGCGCCGACGTCATCAAGGTGGAACGCCTGGGAGAGGGCGACGATACACGCCGCTGGGGCCCGCCCTTCCTGAGGGACGAGGATGGCAACCAGACCGGAGAGGCGGGATATTACCTTTCGGTGAACCGAGGAAAGCGGTCCATCGAGCTGGACCTGAAAAGCGAGGCAGGCCGCGCGGCGGTCAGGGCGCTCGCCGCGCAAAGCGACATCCTGCTGGAGAACTTCAAGACCGGGACGCTCGACAAGATGGGCCTGGGATATGACGATCTGAAGAAGGTGAATCCCGGCCTGATATACTGCTCTGTCACCG
>JAUIIC010000091.1 GCA_030431935.1 Alphaproteobacteria bacterium
GCTTCTGGGTGCCGCGCGCTACCTGGCCGAGACGCGCAATTTCGCGGGGCGCGTGGCGCTGATCTTTCAGCCCGCCGAGGAAATGGGCGGCGGCGGCGGCGTCATGGTGGACGAGGGCATCATGGACCGCTTCGACATCGCCGAGGTCTATGCGCTGCATTGCGCGCCGGGGCGCGAGTTCGGGCATTTCCTGACCACGCCGGGCCCGATCATGGCCGCGGTGGACGAGTTTCGGGTTACCGTCACGGGGCAGGGCGGGCATGGCGCCTTTCCGCACGAGGCGGTGGACCCGATCCCCGCCGTGATCAGCATCGCTCAGGCCTGCCAGACCATCGTGTCGCGCAACCACGATCCGTTGCAGGACCTCGTGGTGTCGGTGACGATGATCCACGCCGGGACCGCGTCAAACATCATTCCCGCCACCGCCTTTGTCGGTGGCACAGTGCGCACGTTCGAGCCGGACGTGCGCGACATGGTGGAACGGCGCATCCGCGAGATCTGCGAGGGCCATGCGCAGGTCTTCGGCGTGACGGTCGATCTGGACTATGCGCGCGAGTATCCCGCCACGGTGAACGACCCCGACAAGACGGCCTTTGCCGCCGAGGTCGCGCGCGAGATCGCCGGGGCGGAGGCCGTCGATGCCACAAGCCGGCGCGAGATGGGGGCCGAGGATTTCGCCTACATGCTGCAGGCCCGCCCCGGCGCCTACCTGTTCCTGGGCCAGGGCGAGGGCGCGTTCTGCCACCACCCGGCCTTCGATTTCAACGACGAGAGCTCGGCCATCGGGGCGTCGTTTTTCGCCCGGCTGGTGGAACGGGCGCAGCCCGTGGCCCGTGCATGAGCTTTGGTTGGTAAGACGCTGACATGGCACTTGAAGATGCGGCATACCAGGTCGATACGGCGCTGACCCGGAAGGGCCGGCGCGGGCTGTCCAACGAGAACACCTTCGGCGGCGTCACGTCGTTCCTGCGCCGGACCTACACCAAGGACCTGGCGGGCGTGGACCTGGCGGTGACGGGTATCCCTTTTGACCAGGCGGTGACGAACCGGCCGGGCGCACGGCTGGGCCCGCGGGCGATCCGAGAGGCCAGCGCGCTTCAGGCTTGCGACGCGCCCTATGGCTGGGGCTTCGATCCGCTGAGCGACTTCGACATTGTCGATTGCGGCGACATGGCCTTCGACTATGCGAAGGTGGCGGAGTTTCCCGCCGCCGTGACCGCGCACATCCGGGGCATTCTGGAAGCCGGGGCGGGCAGCCTCTGCCTTGGCGGCGACCATTCCATCACGCTGCCGATCCTGCGTGCCCATGCCGAACGCTTCGGCCCGCTGGGCCTGATCCAGTTCGACGCCCATGGCGACACCTGGGCCGACGACGACCCGGCGCGGGTGGATCACGGCACCTTCTGCTACAAGGCGATCCGCGAGGGGCTGATCGACCCGGCGCGCACCGTGCAGATCGGTATCCGCACCGACAACCCCGACCCGATGGGCGTGACGATCCTCGATGCGCCGACCTGCCACCGGATGACGCCAGAGGCCATCGCCAAGGCCGTGCGGCAGGTGGTGGGCGAGGGGCCGACGTACCTGACCTTCGACATCGACGCGCTGGACCCGGCCTTCGCGCCGGGCACCGGCACCCCGGTCTGGGGCGGGCTGGCCAGCTGGCAGGCGGCGGCGATCCTGCGCGCGCTGGCCGGCGTGCGGCTGGTGGGGGGCGACGTGGTCGAGGTGTCGCCGCCCTTCGACGCCACCGGCGCGACCGCCATCGCCGGGGCGCACGTGGCCACCGAGATCATGTGCCTGTGGTGCTGGACCCGCCGGGGATAGGCCCATGAAGTTCGATATGTGAAAGAATAGTCCGGAATAGATGAGCAAGATGTCAATTTATGTCGTAATTCTGCTGGCCCTTGGGGCAATGGGGTTCGCCGCCTACGTCCGTCTCGCCCCCAGCGATCCCGCGCAATGGCATGTCGATCCGGTTGCGGCCGACGATCCGGGACCGGGCGGTATCCGCTATGTGCCCACCGCCGAGGGCGGGCCCGTTCCGGTCTACGAGGTGCCGCCCGAGGAGCTGATCGTCGCCTTCGACGCCTTCGCCATGGGGCAGCCGCGCGTCACCCGGCTGGCCGGAAGCACGGCCGAGGGGCGCATCACCTACATCGCGCGCACGAAATGGTGGGGGTTCCCCGATTACATCACGGTCGAGGCGCTGGCGCTGGGGCCTGATCGCTCGACGCTGGCGATCCTGTCGCGGCTGCGCTTCGGCGGGTCAGATCTGGGCGTGAACCGCGCCCGCATCGACGCCTGGCTTGAGGCGTTCGATCCGCTCCGGTAGCGACACGCCGGGGCAGCCGTCCTGCAGCTTGCGCCACATGGTGACGTTGTTGTTGCGCGACATCTCGCAGCGCGCCATCCAGGTCTGGCACGAGGCGGTGAAGCACATCACCTGGCCGATCTCGACGCGGGCGCCGTCCTGGTCGCTGCAATAATACTCCACCCCCGGCAGGGGCTTGTACAGCGGTTCCTGCGCGGGCGCGGCCTGGGCCGCAGCCGTCAGGGGAAAGAGGGCGAACAGCAGTCTCCGGCGCATGATGGCCACAGGATAGCGCCATGGCGGGCCCGCTGTCACCCTTGACGGTCGCGCGCCTTTCGGCAACACCGCGCGCATGGTGCCCCTCGACAAACTTGCCCAGATCACCCAGCGTTTCGAGTTCATCGAGGCGCAGATGTCGGCCGGAACGGGCGATATCGCCGCGCTTGGCCGCGAATATGCCGACCTGCGGCCCGTGGTGGCCGAGATCGCCGAATACCGCCGCCTGCTGGACGACATCGCCGAAGCAGAGGCGATGCTGGCCGACCCCGAGATGAAGGCGCTGGCCGAGGACGAGTTGCCCACGCTGCGCGCCCGCCTGCCGGAGGTGGAGGGCGCGTTGCAGATCGCGCTTCTGCCCAAGGACGCCGCCGACGCGCGCGCGGCCATCGTGGAAATCCGGCCCGGCACCGGCGGCGAAGAGGCCGCGCTTTTCGCGGGCGACCTGTTGCGCATGTACCAGCGCTATGCCGAGCGGCGCGGCTGGCGCACCGAGATGATCGAGGAAACCGAGACCGAGCTTGGCGGCATCAAGGAAGCCGTGATGGCCGTGCAGGGCGAGGGCGTCTTTGCCCGGCTCAAGTTCGAATCCGGCGTCCACCGGGTGCAGCGTGTGCCCGAGACGGAATCGGGCGGGCGCATCCACACCTCGGCGGCCACGGTGGCCGTGTTGCCCGAGGCCGAGGAAGTCGACGTGGCGATCGACCAGAACGACCTGCGCATCGACACGATGCGCGCCAGCGGGGCAGGCGGCCAGCACGTCAACACCACCGATTCGGCGGTGCGCATCACCCATATCCCCACGGGGATCGTGGTGACGAGTTCCGAGAAATCGCAGCACCAGAACCGCGCCATCGCCATGCAAGTGCTGCGCGCGAAACTCTACGACATGGAGCGCGCGCGCGCCGCGTCCGAACGCGCCGCCGACCGGAAAAGCCAGGTCGGAAGCGGCGACAGGTCCGAACGCATCCGCACCTACAATTTCCCGCAGGGCCGGATGACGGACCACCGCATCGGCCTGACGCTCTACAAGCTGGACCAGGTGATGCAGGGCGACCTGGACGAGATCGTGGACGCGCTGATTTCCGACGACCAGGCCACGCGGCTGGCCGAGATGGACGCGTGACCGGCGCCGAGGCGCTGGCCGAGGCGATCCGGGCGCTGACCGCTGCGGGCGTGCCCGACGCGGCGCGCGACGCGCGGGCGCTTCTGGCCCATGCGCTGGAGGTGGAGCGGGGGCGGCTGACGCTGATCCTGCCCGATCCGCTGCCGCCCGGGCCCATGACCCGGCTGGAGGCCGCCGTCGCCGCCCGCGCGGCGCGCCAGCCGGTGGCGCAGATCACCGGGCGGCGGGCCTTCTGGGGGCATGAGTTCCGCGTCACGCCCGATGTGCTGGATCCCCGGCCAGAAACCGAGCGGCTGGTGGAGCTTGCGCTTGGCGCGCCGGTCTCGCGGGTGCTGGACCTGGGCACCGGCACGGGCGCGATCCTGCTCAGCGTGCTGGCGGACTGCCCCGGGGCCACCGGCCTTGGCACCGATGTCTCGCCCCCCGCGCTGGAGGTGGCGCGCGGCAATGCCGATGCGCTGGGGCTGGCGGACCGCGCGGCGTTCGTCCTGTCGGACTGGTGGGAGGGCGTCACGGGCAGCTTCGACCTGATCCTGTCGAACCCGCCCTATATCGCCGCGGACGAGATGGCGGGCCTTGCCCCCGAGGTGCGCGACTGGGAACCCCACCTGGCGCTGACGCCCGGGGGCGACGGGCTGGACGCCTACCGCGCCATCGCGGCCGGCGCGCTGGCGCATCTGGCGCCGGGCGGGCGGCTGATGGTCGAGATCGGGTCGACGCAGGCAGAAGCCGTCTGCGCGATCTTTCGGGGCGCGGGTCTTGACGCGCCCGCCGTTCATCCCGATCTCGATGGAAGGGACCGCGTGATCGCGGTTCGGCGGCCACAACCGTGACCCTGCTGCCGCAATAGGGCCGATACGGCGCATCTCGCCCTTTTTTTGCTTGTCAGCATCGCGCGCGCGTGGTTAGTCGATGCCAACGCAGCGCGGATTGCTTTCGCGATCCGCTGCGCAATAGCCGGAAATCGCCTATCCGCACTTTCAGCACCGGGGATTTGGTGCAGGCATGTGAAGGCGACGACAGATATAGGCTGGACGAAAGACCATATGAGATCTTCCAAGTCACGTTCGCGGTCGAAGTCGAACCGCAGCCGCTCGGTCGGCAACATCGTCAACCGCGTGTTCGACAGCTCGGGGCCCGAGGGCAAGGTGCGTGGCACCCCCCAGCAGATCATCGAGAAATACACCCAGCTTGCGCGCGACGCGACGCTGTCCAACGACAGGGTCGCGGCCGAGAACTTTCAGCAGCATGCCGAGCACTACACCCGGATGCTGGGAGAGGCGATGCGCGAGCAGGAGGCGCGGCGCGAACAGCAGGAATCGCAGCAGAACCAGCAGAACCAGCAGCGTTTCCAGAACGACCGCCCGCAGCGCGACGGCCATCAGGACGACGGCGACGATGCCCAGCCCGAGATCGCCCGGGACAGCGGCGCGGCCAGCTCTTCGGTGGACGTGATCGACGTGCAGGACGACCAGGGCGACAGCGGACTTGTCGAGACGCCCGAGGCCAGCGCGCCCAAGCCGCGCCGCCCGCGCGGACGTGGCCGCGCCAAGGCGCAGGATGCCGGCGGCGATGCACCGGCGGCTGACGAGGCCCCCGAGGCCGAGGCCAAGGCGGCGGAATAACCGGCGTTTCAGCCCGCCAGTTCGCGGGCCAGCGCACAGAATCCCTCGATGGAAACCGTTTCGGCGCGCGCCGTGGGGTCGAGCCCCGCGGCGCTTATGCGCGTCTCGATGTCGGGGGCCAGCCCGCGCAGGCTGGCGCGCAGCATCTTGCGCCGCTGGCCGAAGGCCGCCGCTACCACCCGTGACAACACGGCCGGATCGGCGGGCGCGCGCGGCGCGTCCCGCTGGGTCAGGTGAACCACGGCCGAACGCACCTTGGGCGGCGGGGTGAAGGCCTCTGGCGGCAGGTCCATCACGATGCGCGCGTCACAACGCCATTGCGCGAGAATCGACAACCGCCCGTAGGCCTTGTCGCCGGGTGCGGCCACGATGCGCTCGGCGACCTCGCGCTGGAACATCAGCGTCAGGCTCTGCCAGAAGGGGGGCCACACCTCTGGCGTCAGCCAGCGCACCAGCAGTTCGGTGCCCACGTTGTAGGGCAGATTGGACACGATCCTGACGGGCGGCGCCAGATGGGCCAGCACGTCGACCTTGAGCGCGTCGCCCTCGATCACGCTCAGGCGTCCGGGATAGGCCTCGGCGATCTCGGCCAGCGCGGGCAGGCAGCGCGCGTCCCGCTCGACCGCCAGCACGCGCCGCGCGCCCTCGGCCAGAAGCCCGCGCGTCAGCCCGCCGGGGCCCGGCCCGACCTCCAGCACGTCGCAGCCCGTCAGGTCGCCCGCCTGACGGGCGATCTTGGCCGTCAGGTTCAGGTCGAGAAGAAAGTTCTGGCCCAGGGCCTTCTTTGCGCTCAGCCCGTGGGTGGCGATCACCTGGCGCAGCGGGGGCAGGGTGTCGATGGCGCTCATCGGCCGGCCCGGGCGGCGGCCATGCGCGCGGCCATGCGCAGCGCGGCGATCAGGCTGGAGGGGTCGGCCAGCCCCTTGCCCGCGATGTCATGCGCGGTGCCGTGATCGGGCGAGGTGCGCACGAAGGGCAGCCCCAGTGTGACGTTCACGCCGCCCGCGAAGTCGATGGTCTTGATCGGGATCAGCGCCTGGTCGTGATACATGCAGACCGCCGCGTCATAGGTCGCGCGCGCGCCCGCGTGAAAGAGCGTGTCCGCCGACAGGGGGCCGCGCAGGTCCATGCCCTCGGCGCGCAGCCGGTCGAGCACGGGGGCGATGACGCGGATTTCCTCGTGCCCCATGGTGCCGCCTTCGCCCGCGTGGGGGTTAAGCCCCGCCACGGCGATACGCGGCGCAGCCAGCCCGAAATCGCGGCGCAGGCCCGCCTCGGTGATCCGCAGCGTCGCCTCCAGCAGGTCGGGCGTCAGGGCGGCGGGTACCTCGGCCAGCGGGATGTGGATGGTGGCGGGCACCACGCGCAGCGCATCGCAGGCCAGCATCATCACCACGCGGTCCACGCCGGCCAGCGCGGCGAGGTATTCGGTATGGCCGGGATAGGCGAAGCCCGCGCCGTCCTTCAGCGCCTTCTTGTGGATGGGGGCGGTGCAGATCGCGCCGGCGGCGCCATCCTGCGCCAGGGCCACGGCGCGGGCGATCACGTCGATCACGCCTTGCGCGTTTTGCGGGTCGGGCGTGCCGGGGATGGCGGGGCGGGGGAACGGGTGCGGCAGCACCGGCAGGCCGCGCGCCAGGGCGGCGGCGGCCTGGCCGGGTGCGGCGATCTCGACCGCCTCGGTGCCGTCGGGCAGGTGGCGGGGGTCGCCGATCCAGAAGAACGGCACCTCGTCCCCCAGCGCGGCCCGGGCGCGCGCGGCGATCTCTGGCCCGATGCCCGCCGGGTCGCCGCAGGTCAGCGCGACGGGGGCGATGCTCATGGGTATTCGATCACCGCGTCGGCGCGCAGTTCGGCCAGGTAGCCGGTGGCATAGGAGGCCAGCCGCGTGTTGAAGAGGTTGTCGCGGATCTGGTCGCGCGAGACCTCTTCATCCAGCGCCTGGGTGCGGCCGCAGAGCATCAGCAGGATCAGCGTCTGGCCGTCCGCCGTCACCAGGTTGGTGGAAATCTCGTTGTCGTCGAGCCGCGCCAGTTCGCGCGCGATCTCGCCGGACAGGTCGCTGGTGGGAACCGTGTCGCGTTGCAGCCGGTCGGCGGGCTGGCCCTGCGCCACGCCGTAAAGGTCGTCGCAGGTGTCGAGCTGTGCGGCGATCTTGCGCGCCTCGGCCAGCGCCTGCTCGGTCCGCCCGCCGGGAATGAAGTAGCGTGCGAATTCCACCGCCACGGTCTCGGGGTTGGGGATGCCGGTTTCCTGAAGCCCGCGGAACTGGAAGAGCGCGATGGCGTTGGGCACCGGGATCGGGTCCGTCACCTCGCCGGGGCGCATGGTCAGGACCATGCCTTGCAGGGCCGGCGGCAAGTTGCCCAGCGGCAGCCACTCCAGCCGGCCGCCGCGGGTCCGGCTGTTCGAGGCCGAGTAGTTGCGCGCAGCCGTCGTGAACTGGTCGAAGCTGGTGATCGCGGCGATGTCGACCGCCAGCGCGCGCGCCGCGGCGCGCTGCCGCTCGTCCGCGGCGGGCAGGATGATCTCGGACAGCAGGACGCGCACGCCGCCCTCGGCGGCGCCGAGCGCGATGGCGCGGTCCACCTCGGCCTCGGTGACCTGTGACTGCGGCCCGAAGCGCCCGCCGACCACCTCGCGCCAGACAAGGCCCACGCGCACGAAATCCTCGAAGGTCTCGCGCGCAACGCCTTCCTCGGCCAGAGCATCGACCAGGCCCTCGATCGTCAGGTTTCCGCGACTTGCGAACTCCTCCATCCCGGCGATGACCTGTTCCTGGCTGACATCGACGCCCATCTGCGCCGCCGCTTCCATCTGCAGACGCTCGTCGATCAGCGTTTCCAGCGCGAAATCGGGCAGGTTGCCGGGGGCGTTCAGCGCCTCGTAGAAGGCGATGCGCTGTTCGTGCTCGTACTTCGTGACGACGCGGTCATTGACCCGCGCCACCGGCTCGAACAGGCCCTGCGCGGCCACGGCGACCGGCATCGCGATCAGCGCGGCCACACCGGCAAGTCGGCAAAGCGGGCGAAAGAAGGTCAGTCGCATGGGCATGTCATCCGTTGCTGGTCGGTCTCAGATCCGGCAGGCGCGGCGGTAGGGCCGCCCGTCGTTGCCGACGCCGTTCAGGCTGACGCTCAGGCCGATCTCCGTGTCCGACGTCGTCGTGGTCGAGATCACATTGCGCTGCGCCCAGGTCAATCCCATGCTGAGACATTCGTTGTCATAGTAAAGCCCGACCCCGGTTTCCGAGGCCTGCCCCGCGGTCAGGTCATAGCGGTAGTCGAAGCTGCCGCGCCAGTGGCGGGTAAAGCTGTAGCCCGCCTCGACCACCACCTCGGACAGGTTCGTCGCGCGCCCCTCGACGGCGTCGGCCAGCTGCCAGCTGTGCCCGGCGGCCAGGGACAGCCCGCCGCGCGACATCGCCAGCCGTGTGGCCGCCTTGGTCACCGCAAGGCTGTCGTCGAAGAGCGTGCGGGTGGCGATGTCGAACCAGCCGAAATCCGCCCCGCCGGAAACGAGCCAGTCCGAGCTGAACCCGTCCAGCCCGCTGACCTGCGTGAACTGGCCGAGGTCATCGGCCCGGATCACGCGCGCCGCCGACAGCCGCAATTCCCAGCCGCGCGGGTCGAACCGCGTCCAGCCGAGGCCCAGTGCGGCGTGAAAGCCCTGTTCCACCGCGTCGTCGCCGGGAAAGCGGCTGAGGTCCAGCAGGTTGCCCTCGTCGAACTCGACAAGCAGGCCGTCCTCGTTCGGCACGGCGGTGCCGGGGGTGCCGGACCAGGCCAGCTGGAACACGGGCTCCAGCACGTCGGTGCCGCCCGCCGCCGTGTCGCGCGACAGCGGCCAGCGCAGTTCGGCGGCCGCGCCGGGCACCACGTTGGTGATCTCGCTGGCGAAGCCCGAGGTCGGGCGCATCCGGTAGTAGTCGGCCGAGACCTGTCCCTCGACCGCGGCCAGAACGCCCGCGCCGAGGGTGAAATCGCGCCGCCAGCCCAGTTCTGCATGGCCGTGGAACTCGTCCTGCCCGACGCCGGGACCGGGGGCTTCCAGGTCGAAGCCGAGCCGGATTTCGCCAACCAGGGGATCAGGGGTGAACCGCCGGTCATAGGTCAGGCTGCCCACGAAGCTTTCGGTTGTCGCCGTGGTGGCCAACGGCAGGTAGGTGGTGGCGCTGAGCCCGATGTATTCCAGACGCCGTGTCCGGTCGACGGTGGCGAAGGTCGTCAGGTAGTCGCTGCCGGAATAGCCGTATTCCGAGGCATAGGTGCTGTCCGACGCGACCTCTGCCCCGAAGCTGAAGTTGAAGTCGTAGGGCAGGTCGAAACTGCCTTCGGCGTCGATGTACCAGCGCAACTGCCCCGGCAGGACGTCGTCGCTCGACAGGGCGCCGTTGATCTCGATCGTGCCGGTGCGGAAGGCCTGCCGGTAGCGGGTTTCCAGCGTCAGGGTCTTTTCGGCAAGGTAGGGCGTGAAGGTCAGGTCCGAATGGTCGTTGATGACCACGAAATAGGGCACCTTCACCCCGTGCCCCAGGATCGTGCTTTGCGTGTAGCGCGGCACCAGGAACCCGGTGGAGCGGGTCAGCGTCGGATCGGGCAGGCGCAGGCGCGGCAGGTACATCACCGGCACGCCGCCGATGTCGAAGAAGGCGTCGTAGAAATAAAGCTGCTTGGCCTCTTCGTCGTGGACCATGCGGCGCGCGCGCACCTGCCAGAGCGGCGGGCCGTCGTCGCAGACCCGGCAGGACGAGGCGGTGACCTTGTAAAGCTGGTTGTAGCGGCCCTCGGCGCGCTGGCCCTCGACCGCGGCGATCTGCATCTGGTCGTCCAGCACGATGCGCGCGCTTTCGATGATGCCGGATTTCAGGTCGTCGCTGAGTTCCGCGGCGGTGGCGGTTATGACGGTGCCGTCGCGCGCCACAAGCGTGATCGGCCCCTCGATCTTCAGCATGCCGGTGGCGCGGTCGTATTCCACCCGGTTGGCGCGCAGGCGCTGGCCGTCGAAGATCACCTCGACATTGCCTACGGCGACGATCACGTTCCCGGTGCCCAGTTCCAGCCGGTCGGCAACCAGCGTCGCGGGGGCCTCCTGGGCGAGGGCAGGCGCCGCCACGGCGAGCGCGGCCGCAAGCGCCAGCCCGCGCCATGCCGCCTTGCCTCGCTGCCTGCCTGATGCGGCCAAGTCCCCGGTCTCCGCCCCGCCCGTGTTTGGTCAAGACTAGCGGATCGGCGGGACAGGGAAAACTCATATCTGGCCTTTCGGGGGGCTGCGCACTACCACATACGGGACAAATGCAAGGGAGACGCCGATGACCACGCCCATTCCAGCCGAGATCGCGGAAACCGACCTCGACGCCATCGCCGGCTTCGAGGGCCGAGTCGCCGTCTTCGTGGCCGAGGATGGCAAGCTCGACGCCGCCGGACGCCGGGTGAACCGGCTGACGCGCGGCGCGCTGGCCCGCCTGATCGCCGCGCCCGCCTTCGCCGAGATGAAGGACGGTGAGCTGGCCGAACTGGCCTTTCCCGCGGGCATGGCCGCCGAGGCGGTGCTGGCCCTGCGCCTGCCGCGCCGCGCCGATGCCGCCGCCGCCCGCGCGGCGGGCGTGGCGCTGGCCAAGGCCGGCAGGGCCAAGCCCATTCTGGTGATGGCGGGCAACCGCCCCCGCGCCGACCAGGTGCTTCTGGGCCTGACCCTGCGTGCCTATGCCTATGCCGAGATGAAGTCGAAACCCGCCGACGCCCCCGGCGCGGTCACGCTGATGGTGTCGAAACCCGACGAGCTGGGCCCCGCCGCCGATCAGGTGCGGGCGCTGGCCGAGGGCGTGTTCTTCACCCGCGACCTGGTGAACTGCCCGGCCAACGTCCTGACCACGACCGAGTTCGCCACGCGGCTGGAGGGCCTGCGCGACCTTGGCGTCGAGGTCGAGGTGCTGGACGAGCCAGAGCTGGAGAAGCTCGGGATGCGGACGCTTCTGGCCGTGGGGCAGGGCAGCGAAAGCCCCTCCAAGGTGGTCGTCATGTCGTGGAACGGCGGCAAGAAGGGCGACGCGCCGCTGGCGCTGGTGGGCAAGGGCGTCGTCTTCGACACCGGCGGCATCAGCATAAAGCCCGCCGCCGGCATGGAAGAGATGACCATGGACATGGGCGGCGCGGGCGTGGTGGCGGGCGCGATGAAGGCGCTGGCCCTGCGCAAGGCTGCGGCCAACGTGGTGGGCCTCGTCGGGCTGGTCGAGAACATGCCCGACGGCCGCGCCCAACGCCCCGGCGACGTGGTCGCCTCGATGAAGGGCGACACGGTCGAGGTCATCAACACCGACGCCGAGGGGCGGCTGGTTCTGGCCGATGTCCTCTGGTACGCGCAGGACCGCTTCGAGCCGCGCGGCGTGATCGACCTCGCCACCCTGACCGGGGCCATCATCATCGGGCTCGGCCACGAGAACGCGGGCGTCTTCTCCAACGACGACGCGCTGTGCAACGCCTTCCTCAAGGCCGCCGCGGCCGAGGGCGAGGGCGCCTGGCGCATGCCGCTGGGCCCGGCCTATGACAAGATGCTGAAATCCGACATCGCCGACATGAAGAACGTGGGCGGGCGGCCCGCGGGCTCGATCACCGCGGCGCAGTTCCTGCAACGCTTCATCCGGGACGGGATGCCGTGGATTCACCTCGACATCGCGGGCGTGGCGCGCGTGGGGTCCGACAGCACCTATGCGCCCAAGGGCGCGACGGGCTGGGGGGTGCTGGCGCTGAACCGGCTGGTGGACGACCTGAACGGCGGCTGATGGGAGAGGTCTTTTTCTACCACATGACGCAGACGCCGCTGGAGGCGACGCTGCCCACGCTGGTGGCGCGCTCGCGCGAGCGCGGCTGGCGCGTGGCGATCCGCGCCCGCTCGGACGAGCGGATCGCCTGGCTCGACGACCGGCTGTGGCTGGGCGACGACGCGGGTTTCCTGCCCCATGGCCGCGCGGGCGGACCGTTCGACGCCGAGCAGCCCGTGCTGCTGACCACGGGGGCGGACATCCCCAACGCGGCCGCCTGCCTGATGGCCGTCGACGGGGCCGAGGTGACGGCCCACGAGGTCGCCACGCTCGACCGGGTGTGCATCCTCTTCGACGGCGCCGACGCGGCGGCCGTCCAGCACGCCCGCAGCCAGTGGCGCAGCCTCACCACCGCCGGCTGCGCCGCGAAATACTGGAGCCAGGAAAGCGGTCGCTGGGAGCAGAAGGCGGAGAGCAAGGGGACGACGCCGGACGCCTAGGTATTGCGGGGGTCTCTTCCCCTACCGCTCCAGCACCAGCCGTCCGTCGGCGATCTCGATCCGGTCGAAGCGTTGCAGGTAGGTCATGCCGAGGAGCGAGCCGCTCATCTCTCCCTGGTTGACCCAGGCGGGCACGCGGTGGTCCACCACGGGGCCGAGCGCCACCTGCTCCAGCGTCACGCGCGCGGTGCGCACCACGCCGTTCGCGGTGCCCGCGCTGCCCGAGTAGATCAGCGTCGCGGGGTCGAGGCCGATGCGGCGTGCGTCCTCTTGCGAAAGGACGATCTCGGAGGCGCCGGTGTCGACGACGAACTGCACCGGCGTGCCGTTCAGCGACAGCGTCAGGTAGTAATGCCCGTCGAAGGCGCGCGGCACCTCGATCCGGCTGCCATCGGCGACCACGGACTGGCGCGGGATCACGTCGTCGCGGATGTCGGACCAGAGCCCGAAGCCCGCGATCACGCCCACGAAGATCAGCCCCCAGAGCATGGCGTGCCGCGCAAGCTCTCCCAGTCGACGCCGGTTGGCGGCGATGAAATAGCCCGCCACCGCCGTGCCCAGAAGCCCGAGATATACCAGTCGTTCGATCTGATCGCCGCTCATGCGGGATAGATAGGCATTCGCGCGCGCGTTTCAGCCCCCGGTCCCGCGCCCGGTCACGCGCCCGTCACCGGCCTATCCCGCCAGCCCGAAGCCGCGCAGCCCGTCCAGCACGAATTGAACCGACAAGGCGGCCAGCAGCATCCCCAGCAGCCGTGTCACCACGTTGATGCCCGTGGGCCCCAGCGCGCGTTCCAGCAGGCCGCCGGCGAAGAACAGCGCCAGCACGACCAGCAGGACGGCCAGCATCACCCCGTGCATCGCCAGCACCGTCTGCCAGTCCGCCCCCGGCGCGCCGGCCAGCAGGATCATCGTGGCCATCGCGCCGGGCCCCGCGATCAGCGGCGTGGCCAGCGGAAACACGGACGGGTCGTCGTCGGGTTCCTCGGCGCCCTGGGCCTGCCCCTCGCGCCGCTTGCCGCGGCGTTCAAACAGCATCTCCAGCGCCGTCAGGAACAGCAGGAGCCCGCCCGCGATGCGGAAGGCGGGCATGGAGATGCCGACGAACTCCAGCAGGGTTTCGCCGAACAGCCCGAAAAGCGTCAGGAGCACCGCCGCCGTGGCGCAGGCCCGAAGAGCGATCGCCCGCCGCCGCCGCCCGTCCATCCCCGCGGTCAGCGCGACGAACAGGGGCGCCAGCCCGATCGGGTCGATCACGACGAAGAGCGTGACAAAGGCGGTGATGTATTCGGCGGGGATCGGCATGGGCCGTCTCTAGCCTGCGCGGGATGCGGCCGCCAGCCCCCTCAGCCGATGCGGGGGGCCAGTGTCGCGGGGTCCGTGGTGGGGCAGGACCAGAACGCGGCGGCGAAGGACGGCAGGGCGGCGAGCGTGCGGTCCAGATCGGCGGCGCGCACCGACCGGCGCAGCGCCACGGCCACCGCCTCGACCACGTTGGCGGGCGCGATGTTGTGGGCGCGGCGCAGGCCCTGCGCCTCTGCCGTCCAGTCGGCGCGGGTGCCGGGCGCCACCGGGGCCGCCGTGACGTCCCAGCCCGCCACGAAGATCGCGCGTGGCACGGCCGGCAGCACCTGCGCGAAGGCCACCGCCTGCGCGGGCGTCAGCCGCCGGCGAAAGGCGGCCAGCACGCCCTCGACGGCGGTGTAGGCGGTGTTGTCGGTGGGCAGGCCCGTGACCTCGCGCACGTCACCAAGGAAGGCCGCCCAGTCGCGGCCCGCGTGGCGATAGGCGTAGGGCATCGGCATCAGGCGCTTTCGGCCGCGTCCAGCCGTTCCTGTGCCGTCAGCCACAGCGCCTCGGCCCGGTCGAGCCCCTCGCGCACCTCGGCGTACTTGCGGTTCCAGACCTCCAGCTCGCCCACGCGCGTGTCCTCGTAAAGCGCGGGATCGGCCAGCTTGGCGGCCAGCTTGTCCTGCATCTCGGTCAGCTTGGTCACGCGCTCCTCGCATTTGCGGACCTCGGCGCGCAGGGCCAGCACCTGCTCGCGCGAGGGGCGGGGCGCCTTCGGCTTTTCGGCGCGCGGCTTGTCGGCGGGCCTGTCGGCGGTCAGGAGCAGCTTGCGGTAGGCCTCCAGGTCCTCGTCATAGGGCGTCACGCGCCCGCCGCGCACCAGCCACAGCCGGTCGGCCACCAGCGACAGCAGGTGCATGTCGTGGCTGACGAGGATCACCGCGCCGGAATAGGCGGTCAGCGCCTCGACCAGCGCCTCGCGGCTTTCGATGTCGAGGTGGTTGGTGGGTTCGTCGAGGATCAGGAGATGCGGCGCGTGCAGCGTGGCCAGAAGCAGCGACAGCCGCGCCTTCTGCCCGCCCGACAGCCGCGCCACCTCTGTCTCGGCCTGCTCGGCCATCAGGCCGAAGCCCGCCAGCCGCGCGCGCAGCTTGGGCGGCAGCAGGTCCGGCAGGGCGCGCTGGATGTGTTGCAGCGGCGTTTCCTCGGGGCGCAGCTCGTCCAGCTGGTGCTGGGCGAAATAGCCCACGCGCAGCCCGTTCGCCGTGATGATCCGCCCGCCCATCGGCGCCAGCCGCCCCGAGATCAGCTTGGCCAGCGTCGACTTGCCCTCGCCGTTGCGGCCCAAGAGCGCGATGCGGTCGTCCTGGTCGATGCGCAGGTCCAGCTTCGTCAGCACCGCGCGCCCGTCATAGCCCACGCCGGCCCCGTCCATCGCGACGATGGGCGGCGACAGTTCCTCGGGCGCGGGAAAGGTGAAGACCCGGCGCGCGGCCTCCTCGGGGGCCGCGATGGGCG
>JAUIIC010000300.1 GCA_030431935.1 Alphaproteobacteria bacterium
AGCCGGCGGGCCCGGCCACCGTGACGCGCCCGCCCGCCACCGTCATGCTTTCCGGTGCGGGGCCCTTGGCCCCGAACCCGCCACCCACAAGGCAGCCGGGCAGCGCCAGCAGGATCAGAAGGGCGGAGGCCTAGAGATCCATGTAACCATGCTTCTCGGCCTTGCCGCCGGGGTGGGTCACCGCGCCCTTGTAGGTCTCGCCCACGATCTGCGCGTATTTCCAGATCGCGCCGGATGCATAGATGGTCTCGCGCGGGCCGGGCCAGGCGGCCTTGCGGCTGGCCAGTTCCTCGTCCGACAGGTCGACCGACAGGACACCGTTCACCGCGTCGATGGTGATGACATCGCCGC
This sequence comes from Alphaproteobacteria bacterium, assembly GCA_030431935.1. Taxonomy (GTDB): domain Bacteria; phylum Pseudomonadota; class Alphaproteobacteria; order Rhodobacterales; family Rhodobacteraceae; genus ASV31. The sequence goes on from JAUIIC010000300.1 coordinate 352, forward strand.
TCTGGATCAGCGCGATCGGCCCGCCATGCGCAGCCTCGGGGCCGACATGGCCCACGCAGAAGCCGCGGGTCGCGCCGGAAAAGCGGCCGTCGGTGATAAGCGCCACCTTCTTGCCCATGCCCTGGCCGGAAATCGCGGCGGTGGTCGCCAGCATCTCGCGCATGCCGGGGCCGCCGGCGGGGCCCTCGTTGCGGATCACGATGACCTCGCCTTCCTTGTAGTCGCGCGCCTTGACGGCGGCAAAGGCGTCTTCCTCGGATTCGAACACGCGCGCGGGGCCTGTGAAAACCTGCTGCTCCTGCTCGATGCCCGCGACCTTCACGATGGCGCCCTGCGGGGCAAGGTTGCCCTTCAGCCCGACGACGCCGCCGGTCTTGGTGATGGGGTTCTCGATGGGATAGATCACCTTGCCGTCGGCCTCGCGCGAAACCTTGTCCAGTTCCTCGCCGATGGAATAGCCCGACGCGGTCATGCAATCCTCGTGCAGAAGCCCCGCCTTGCGCAGCTCCTTCATCACCACGGGCACGCCGCCCGCCTCGTAGAGATCCTTGGCGACATAGGTGCCGCCCGGCTTCAGATCGACGAAATAGGGCGTGTCGCGGAAGATCTCGCAGACATCGTCCAGGTAGAACTCGATCCCCGCCTCGTGTGCGATGGCCGGCAGGTGCAGGCCCGCGTTCGTGGACCCGCCGGTGCAGGCCACCACGCGCGCGGCGTTCTCCAGCGCCTTCAGGGTGACGACGTCGCGGGCACGGATATTCTTCTCGATCAGGTCCATCACCGCACGGCCCGACGCCTCGCCGTACTGGTCGCGCGACTCGTAGGGCGCGGGCATCCCGGACGAATTGAATAGCGCCAGCCCGATCGCCTCGGACACGCAGGCCATGGTGTTGGCGGTGAACTGGCCGCCACAGGCGCCCGCAGACGGACAGGCGACACGCTCCAGCACGTCCAGCGCGGCCTCGGACAGGGTGCCGCTCTGCTGCCGACCGACGGCCTCGAACATGTCCTGCACCGTCAGGTCGCGGTTCAGGAAATCCTCTGGCACGCCAGGCACGTTCGGCGCCTTGCCCGGCAGGATCGACCCGCCGTAGACAAAGACGGACGGGATGTTCAGGCGAACCATCGCCATCATCATGCCCGGCAGCGACTTGTCGCAGCCCGCAAGCCCCACGATCGCGTCATAGCAATGCCCGCGCATCGTCAGCTCGACGGTGTCCGCGATCGCCTCGCGCGAGGGCAGAGAGCTGCGCATCCCCTCATGGCCCATCGCGATCCCGTCGGTCACGGTGATCGTGGTGAACTCGCGCGGGGTGCCGAAGCCCTGCTTGACGCCCATCTTCACCGCCTGCGCCTGCCGGTTCAGGGCGATGTTGCAGGGCGCGGCCTCGTTCCAGCAGGTGGCGACACCCACCAGCGGCTGGTGGATCTCTTCCTCGGTCATGCCCATCGCGTAGTAGTACGACCGGTGCGGCGCCCGCGCCGGCCCCTCTGTCACGTGGCGGCTGGGCAGCTTGGATTTGTCGAACTGACGCTTGAGCATGAACACCTCCCTGACGATGTGTGACGGGAATAGAAGAGCCCCCGCTTTTGCACAAGGCCGATTGCCCGGCCCGCGCCCGCGGGATACCCTTTCGCCAAACGCAGGCAGGCCAGAAACCCCATGTTCCCGACAGCCTTCGCGCAATTCGTCGCCCCGGCGCGCGCCCGGCCCCAGCTTTGGCGGCTGATGCTCGGCCTGCCCGTGGCGCTTGGCGTCTACCTGGGCTTCGTGGTGCTGCTTTTTGCTGCGCTCTGGCTCGGGCTCGGCACCGAGGACACCGCGCGCTGGATCGACCGGATCATCACCGCCAGCACGCCCACCGCGACGCTCCTGCTGTTGCTGACCTTCCTCGGGATGGGGCTTGGCGCGCTGGCGGCGGCACGGCTGATGCATGCCCGCGCGCCCGCCACGCTGTTCGGCCCCATGCCGCGTGTCCTGCGCGACTTCGTCGTCGCGGGTGCCATCGCCGCCGTGATCCTCGGCGGCGGGGCCGCGCTCTGGTTCGTCCGCTTCGACGCCGCGCCCGGTCTCGACGTGGCGCTGTGGCTCAGCTTCCTGCCGCTGGCGCTGGTCGGCGTGCTGATCCAGACCGGCGCCGAAGAGCTTCTGTTCCGCGGCTACCTTCAGCAACAGCTGGCCGCCCGCTTCGCCAGCCCGCTGGCCTGGCTGGTCCTGCCCAGCGCGGTCTTCGGGCTTGTCCACTTCGACCCCGCCGGAGCCGGCGGGAATGCCTGGCTGATCGTCGGCGCCGCCGCGATCTTCGGGCTGGCCGCAGCCGACCTGACGCGCGCGACCGGCAGCATCGGGGCCGCCTGGGGCTTTCACTTCGTCAACAACGCCATCGCGCTCCTGATCCTCGCGACCCAGGGCACGCTGCCGGGGCTTGCCCTCTACCTCACGCCCTACGACATCGACGACA
>JAUIIC010000092.1 GCA_030431935.1 Alphaproteobacteria bacterium
AGCGCGTGGTGCAGGTGTCCGCGACGCTGGCGGCCTCGCTGCAGGAGGTCGAGATCCTGCGCCCCGAGGGCGGCGCGGTGCGCGACATCCGCCCGATGGCGCGGCTCAATGTCTCGGTCATCGTCGAAGAGAACGGCCGCCGCGAATCCGGCATGGCCGGCGGTGGCGGGCGCGTCGGGCTCGACGGGCTGGTCGACCCGGCGAACTGGAAGGCGCAGGCCGACGAGGCGCTGCGCATCGCGCTGGTGAACCTGCGGGCCGAACCCGCGCCCGCGGGCGTCATGGACGTGGCCCTTGGCGCCGGATGGCCCGGCGTCCTGCTGCACGAGGCGGTGGGCCACGGGCTGGAGGGCGACTTCAACCGCAAGAAGACCTCGGCCTTCGCCGGTCTGATGGGCAGCCGCGTCGCCGCCCCCGGCGTCACAGTGCTGGACGACGGCACCATCCCCGACCGCCGCGGCTCGATCACCGTGGACGACGAGGGCACGCCCTCGGGCAAGAACGTCCTGATCGAGGACGGCATCCTCGTGGGCTACATGCAGGATCGCCAGAACGCCCGCCTGATGGGCGTGGCCCCCACCGGCAACGGCCGCCGCGAAAGCTATGCCCACATCCCGATGCCGCGCATGACCAACACCTACATGCTGGGCGGCGACGCCACCCCCGAAGAGATCGTGGCCGAGCTGCGCGACGGCATCTACGCCGTGGGCTTCGGCGGCGGTCAGGTGGACATCACCAACGGCAAGTTCGTCTTCTCCTGCACCGAGGCCTACCGCGTGAAGGACGGCAAGGTCGGCGCGCCGGTCAAGGGCGCCACGCTGATCGGCGACGGCCCGACCTCCTTGCAGAAGATCCGCGCCATCGGCAACGACATGGCGCTCGACCCCGGCATCGGGAACTGCGGCAAGAACGGCCAGTGGGTGCCGGTCGGCGTGGGCCAGCCGACGCTCCTGATCGGCGGGCTGACGGTGGGCGGCTCGGCCTGAGCCCGCCCGCCACCGCGGGATGCGGGGATTCTCGCGGCGATTCACCGGCGGTTAACCACCGCGGTGCCATGGTCCGTTTCGTAAGAGACGGAATCAGGCATGGCCAAGGACTTGCTCCCTTCCCCCACCCCCCTCACCCCACCCCGAAGCGACGAGGATTGGCTGGCCTGGCTCCGTCTCTTGCGCTCGCGCCGCGTCGGCCCGACGACCTTCTACCGCCTGATGGCCGAACACGGCAGCGCGTCCGCTGCGCTCGATGCGCTCCCCGAGGTGGCCCGCGCCGCCGGGGTGGATGACTACGCCCCCTGCCCGCCCGGCGTCGCCGCAGCCGAGTTGAAGGCCGCCCGCCTTGCCGGCGCCCGCGCCATCGCCGCCGGATCGCCCGACTACCCCGAACGGCTGGCTCGTCTGGCGGACGCCCCCCCGATTCTCTGGCTCATGGGCGATGTGTCCCTGCTTGCCCGCCCCATGATCGCGCTTGTCGGCGCCCGCAACGCCTCCAGCCTCGGCACCCGCATGGCGCGCCGCCTGTCGGGCAGCCTGACCGAGGCCGGTTTCGTCGTCGTCTCGGGACTGGCGCGCGGCATCGACACCGCCGCGCACATGGCCGCCCTCGACCACGGCACGCTGGCCGTCATGGCGGGCGGGGTCGACGTGGTCTACCCCGCCGAAAACAGCGTCCTGGCGCAGGAAATCGCCGACAAGGGCCTGCGCCTGTCCGAACAGCCCATGGGCCTGACGCCCCAGGCCCGGCACTTTCCGGTGCGCAACCGCATCATCTCGGGCCTGTGCCGCGCGGTGGTGGTGGTCGAGGCTGCGGCGAAATCCGGCAGCCTCATCACCGCGCGCACCGCGCTCGACCAGGGGGCCGAGGTGCTGGCCGTGCCCGGGCATCCCTTCGACGCCCGCGCGGCCGGGGCCAACATGCTGATCCGCGATGGCGCGACACTGGTGCGCGGCCCCGAAGACGTGATCGAGGCCATCGGCGCCCCCGAACGGGCGATCCCGCGCGAACCCGACGACGCCGCACCGGCCCTGCCGTTGAAGACCGCGCCGGCACCCGGCACAGCAACGGCGCAAACCGATGCCGCCGCGCTTTCCCGCGCCGCCCCGGAACGCCCGCGCGCCGAGACACGCGCGCTTCACCAGCAGATTCTCGACCGCCTCGGCCCGACCCCGCTGGCAGAGGATCAGCTGATCCGCGACCTGTCGCGCCCCGCGCAGGACGTCACACCGGAACTGGTGACACTGGAACTCGAAGGCCGGATCACGCGCCACCCGGGCGGGCTGCTCGCCCGCACGCACTGAGACCTCAGCAACGACCTGACCGTGCGCTCCGGGATGGCGCCCCCCGACGGCCGCGCCCCTGGCCCATCGACCCGTCCCGTTTGCCGCCCGCTCGGGGCCCTGCTTCGGGCCCCGCCATGGTGACAATTTCAGGCCTGCCCCCACGCGCCGGCGCCGGTCCCGAACTCCCCTTGAAACCTCAGGCATGAACCGTGCGGCCACCGGCGCCCGCCCGCGCTCGCCGCCACCAACCTGCCGCAAGCGCCCGGCGCTGGGCACTCCGACAGCCTGCATTGACAATCCCCTGACCGCCCCCACATGTTGCGCCGCCATAGGCACAGACCCCGTCACCCAAGGAAAACCATGCCCGTCGTCGTCGTCGAATCCCCGGCCAAGGCCAAGACAATCAACAAGTATCTGGGGAGCGACTACACCGTTCTGGCATCCTACGGCCATGTCCGCGACCTGCCGCCCAAGGACGGCTCGGTCGACCCGGACCAGGGATTCGAGATGCTGTGGGAGGTGTCGAGCGACTCGAAGAAACACGTCAAGGCCATCGCCGACGCCCTGAAGGACGACAACGCGCTCATCCTCGCCACCGACCCCGACCGCGAGGGCGAGGCGATCAGCTGGCACCTCGAGGAAACCCTGCGCAAGCGCAAGGCCATCCGCAAGGACACCCCCGTCAGCCGCGTCGTCTTCAACGCCATCACAAAGTCCGCCGTCACCGAGGCGATGAAGAACCCGCGCCAGGTCGACGCGCCCCTGGTCGAGGCCTACCTCGCCCGCCGCGCGCTCGACTACCTGGTGGGCTTCAACCTGTCGCCCGTCCTCTGGCGCAAGCTGCCCGGCGCGAAATCGGCGGGCCGGGTGCAGTCGGTCTGCCTGCGCCTCATCGTCGAGCGCGAGATGGAGATTGAGGCCTTCCGCGCCCAGGAATACTGGACGATCAAGGCCATCCTCGCCACGCCCCGCGGCCAGGAGTACGAGGCGCGTCTGACGACGCTGGCCGGCAAGAAGCTCGACCGCTTCGACATCGCCGACGCCACCCAGGCCGAACTGGCCCAGCAGGCGGTGCAAAGCCGCGACCTGACGGTGGCCTCGGTCGAGGCCAAGCCCGCCAGCCGCAACCCCTCGGCCCCCTTCATGACCTCGACGCTGCAGCAGGAGGCCAGCCGCAAGTTCGGCTTCGGCGCGCGCCAGACCATGCAGGCCGCCCAGCGCCTCTACGAGGCCGGGCACATCACCTACATGCGGACCGACGGCATCGACATGGCGCCAGAGGCCGTGATGGCCGCCCGCGACGCGATCCGCGACCGCTACGGCGCGGATTACCTGCCCGACAGCCCGCGCATGTACAAGAACAAGGCCAAGAACGCGCAGGAAGCGCACGAATGCATCCGGCCCACCGACATGACGCGCGACGCATCGGCGCTGAAACTGACCGATGCCGACCAGCGCAAGCTCTATGACCTGATCTGGAAGCGCACGCTCGCCAGCCAGATGGCGCCGGCCCGGCTGGAACGCACCACCGTCGACATCGGCAGCCGCGACGGCCAGGTCGGGCTGCGCGCTACCGGGCAGGTCGTGCTGTTCGACGGCTTCCTGAAGATCTACGAGGAGGGCCGCGACGACGTGGCCGAGGGCGACGACGACAAGCGCCTGCCCCAGATTGCCCAGGGAGAGCCCGCCGCCAAGCGCGACGTGATCCCCGAACAGCATTTCACCCAGCCGCCGCCCCGCTACACCGAGGCGACGTTGGTCAAGCGGATGGAAGAACTCGGCATCGGCCGGCCCTCGACCTATGCCTCGATCGTCACCACGATCCAGGACCGCGGATACGTGCGAAAGGACAAGAACCGCCTCTTCCCGGAAGACAAGGGCCGGCTCGTCACGATCTTCCTCATCAACTACTTCCGCAAGTACGTGGGCTACGACTTTACCGCCGATCTCGAAGGCCAGCTTGACGATGTGTCGGCCGGCGATCGCGACTGGAAGGAAGTGCTGGATCGCTTCTGGCGGGACTTCAAGGCGCATGTGGACGAGACCGCCGACCTGCGCATCGGCGAGGTGCTGGAAAAGATCGACGAGGTTCTGGCCCCTCATCTCTATCCGCCAACGGCCGACGGCAGCGATCCGCGCGTCTGCCCCAATTGCGGGGCGGGGCGGCTTTCGATGCGCACCGCCCGTTCCGGCGGGGCCTTCATCGGCTGCTCGAACTATCCCGAATGCCGCTTCACCCGGCCCTTCGGCCCGCCCGGAATGGACGACGGCGACGCGATCGGCCCCGACGGCAAGATCCTCGGCCATGACGCGGGCGACGCGATCACGCTGCGCTCGGGCCGCTTCGGCCCCTACGTGCAGCGCGGCGAGCCGTCCGAGGATCAGCCGAAACCCCCGCGCGCCAGCCTGCCCAAGGGCTGGGACGCCGGCGACATGGACCTTGAAAAGGCGCTGATGCTCCTGAACCTGCCGCGCCCCGTCGGCCCGCACCCCGACGACGGCGAGATGATAGAGGCCGGGATCGGGCGCTACGGGCCCTACGTCAAGCACGGCAAGCTTTATGCCAACCTGCCCGAGGTGGACGAGGTCTTCACCATCGGCATGAACCGCGCGGTCGAGGTTCTGGCCGAAAAGGCCAGCCGGGGCCGCGGGCGCACGGCAGCGGCCGCCCCGCTGCGCGAACTTGGCGAACACCCCGAACACGGCGGGCCGGTCAACGTGATGGATGGCCGGTACGGGCCTTACGTCAAATGGGACAAGGTCAACGCGACCCTGCCCAAAGGGACCGAACCCGCCGACGTGACGATGGAGATGGCCGTCGCGCTGATCGCCGACAAGTCGGCCAAGAAGGGCGGGCGCAAGGCCGGGGGCAGCAAGGCAGGCGCCAAGAAGGCCGCCGGGGCCAAGCCCAAGGCCAAGGCCGCGACCAAGCGCAAGGCCTCCTGACACGGGGGCGCGAACCGCCCGCCCCCCGTGCGATTGACACCACCCGGCCGCACCGGCAAAAGGTGCGGCATACCGGACATGGGGGACAGCTTATGAAAAAGGTCTACGGCTCTGCCGCAGAGGCGCTCGACGGGCTACTGTTCGACGGCATGACGATCGCATCGGGCGGCTTCGGCCTGTGCGGAATCCCGGAAAACCTGATCGCCGCGATCCGCGATGCGGGCGTCAAGGACCTGACGGTCGCCTCGAACAACGCCGGGGTGGACGATTTCGGTCTGGGCGTCCTGCTCCAGACCCGGCAGGTCAAGAAGATGATGTCCAGCTACGTGGGCGAGAACGCCGAGTTCATGCGCCAGTACCTGTCCGGCGAGCTGGAGCTGGAGTTCAACCCGCAGGGAACGCTGGCCGAACGCATGCGCGCCGGCGGCGCGGGCATCCCGGGCTTCTACACCAAGACCGGCGTCGGCACCGTCATCGCCGAGGGCAAGGAACACAAGGACTTCGACGGCGAGACCTACATCCTCGAACGCGGGATCGTGGCGGACCTGTCGATCGTCAAGGCGTGGAAGGCCGACGACACCGGCAACGCGATCTTCCGCAAGACCGCGCGCAACTTCAATCCGCCGGCGGCCATGTGCGGCCGCGTCTGCGTGATGGAGGTCGAGGAAATCGTCGAGCGCGGCAGCCTCGACCCCGACGCGATCCACCTGCCCGGCATCTACGTGCACCGCCTGATCCAGGGCACGCATGAAAAGCGGATCGAACAGCGCACCACGCGCGCGGCCTGAAGGAGAACCTGACGATGGCATGGGACCGCAACCAGATGGCCGCCCGCGCGGCGCAGGAACTTGAAGACGGGATGTACGTCAACCTCGGCATCGGCATTCCGACGCTGGTGGCCAACTACATCCCCGAAGGCGTCGACGTGACGCTGCAGTCGGAAAACGGGATGCTGGGCATCGGCCCCTTCCCGACCGACGACGAAGTCGACGCCGACCTCATCAACGCCGGCAAGCAGACCGTCACCGAACTCGCCCGCACCAGCTATTTCGACAGCTCTCAGTCTTTCGGCATGATCCGTGGCGGCAAGATCGCCATGGCGATCCTCGGCGCGATGGAAGTGGCCGAGAACGGCGATCTCGCGAACTGGATGATCCCGGGCAAGCTGGTCAAGGGCATGGGCGGCGCGATGGACCTTGTCGCCGGCGTCAAGCGCGTGGTCGTGGTCATGGACCACACCAACAAGCACGGCGAGACCAAGGTGCTGAAGGAATGCACCCTGCCGCTGACCGGCAAGGGCGTGGTGAACCGCATCATCACCAACCTCGGCGTGCTCGACGTGGTCGAGGGCGGGCTGAAGATCGTCGAATGCGCCGACGGCGTCACCGAGGACGAGCTGCGCGCCGCGACCGAGGCCACCATCGTTGGCTGACACCGACATCTCGCGTGAGGTCGAGGGGTCCAAGGGCCGCTACGTCCTGCGCGCGAACGGGGCAGAGGCGGAGCTGACCTATTCCATCGCCTCGCCCAGCCTCGTGATCGCCGATCACACCGGCGTTCCCGATGCCCTGCGGGGCACCGGGGCCGCCTCGCGGCTTGTGGAACGGCTGGTGTCCGATGCCCGTGCCGAAGGGTTTCGCATCGTGCCGCTCTGCCCCTTCGTCAACGGCTGGCGGGCGCGCCACCCCGAATGGGCCGACGTCTTCAGCGTCTGAGCCGCGCTACCCCCGCTCCGCCATCACCGCAAAGACGCAGCCGTCGCTGATAAGCTGCGGCGGCGTCAGGCACAGCCCCCGCGCCACCTGCCAGGCCGCCAGCACCTTGGGCACATAGCCCCGCGTCTCGGCATAGGGCGGCACGCCCTCGTGGCGGCGCACCGCGCCCTCGCCGGCATTGTAGGCGGCCAGCACGATCACCGGATCGCGCGCGAATGTGCCCATCAGCCAGTCAAGGTAGGCCACGCCGCCGCGGATGCTCTGCCCGGGATCGACGCGGTCCTCGACCGAGAAACGATCCGCGGTATCGGGCATAAGCTGCATGAGCCCCGCGGCCCCGGCGCGGCTCACTGCGTCTGCCCGCCCGCCCGATTCGACGGCGATCACCGCAAGGACCAGCGCTGGCGACACCGAGGTGCCCACCGTGGCCAGAAGGATGTCGCGCCCGTGCGCGGCCGCGATCGTCGACAGAAGCTGCACGGAAGGCACGGGAACGGGCGTTTCGCTCGACGTGCCCTCCAAAGGCGCCAGCGCCGCCGCCAGGCGCCCCGATCCGGCGTCCGACAGGGCCGGCGACACGGCGTCCCAGTACCAGCCAAAGGCATCCGGGGCACTTTCGGCTGCATCTGAAGACCCCGGCGGCACATCGGTCGGCGCCGCCGTCGCCGCGAAGGGATCGAATCCGGGTTCGATCTGGACCCGGATCCGCGGCGCGCCGGCCTCGGGAAGACCCACGCGCTTGAAGGTGAAGTCCGGAAAAGGCGTTGGCGCGTCCTCGGCCATGGCGGTCGCGCCTGCCAGGACCGCCACGCTCAGCGCAATGACTCGCTTCAGGATCACCGGGCTGCTCTGCCTCTGCTTGACGGGGGCGCCTGAAAACCCCGCGTGAAGTGTCGCAAATCGGGGTGCTCTTGGCCACAAGAATGCGCGATTTCGCCCTCCCAGGTCGCCTTTTCAGGATGGGATAAACTATAGTTGAAAAAACATTCTCATCATTATCAATGACTTAGCAAAATTCCGCGAAAAAAAATCCCACAATCCAAAATTGCACGAAACGCGCCAAAGTCTCGCCCGATTCTGGGGGCTTATTGTGGTCATCCGAAGCGGACACGGGACGAACGCCCAGCCGCAGAGGTGAACTGCAACGAACATGAGAACAGAGGGACACTGACATGTTTGACTTCATCAAGAACTTCCGTCGTGACGAAGATGGCGCCGTTACCGTTGACTTCGTGGTTGTGACCGCCGCCGTTGTCGGCCTCGGCATCGCCGTTCTGGCCACCCTGGCCGACGGTGTTCTGGACTCCGCCGAAACCGTGAACACGGGCATCGAGTCGGACGCTTCGGGCAACACCTACACGGCTCGCTCGGACTAATTTCCGAACCCGCCCAGCAAAAGCTGGTCATGGCCGCGCCCCGAGGGGCGCGGCTTTCTCTTTATGATCGCAACAAGATGCGCGCACACCCTCAAAAAGTGCGGCCCGCATCGCAATTTCGCCAGAATTCGAAGGCCAGATCGATCAAGACACGGTCGCTGCGTTTCGGCCACCGGTCAGACGGTCAGGGAGCATGTTATGTATCAGTGGGTCAGAAAATTCATCTTCTCCGACGACGGGGCCGTGACAGCCGATTTCGTGGTGGTCACCGCCGCGATCGTGGGCCTTGGCCTGGCTGTCATGATGACCTTTGCAGACGGCTTCCTGGACACGACCGAAAACGTGAACACCCGGGTCGAGAACTACGCGCCCCCCACCTTCCCCGATCGCGCCGACTGACGCGCCGGATTTCCCCCCGATCTCCATTCTTTTGCCCCATTGCTGGGCGAGAATAGCTGCAAGGCAGGAATTTCCGCGTCCACGGATGCGGCAAGAAAAGGGACGTACAGGATGAAAGCGGTCTTCTACCTCGTGCTCGTGCTCGGCATCGGCCTCGCCGGTGGTGCCGTCTATCTGGCGAACGACTTCATCGGCGCGCAGCAGGCTGCGCTTGCCAAGGAACGTGAGTTGCGCGAACGCATCGGACCCGTGGTCGAGGTGCTGGTGACCGAAAAGCCCCTGCGCTACGGCGACCCCGTCACCCCCGAGGACGTGCGCCTTGTCATCTGGCCGCAAGAGGCCGTGCCAGAGGGCGCCTTCCTTACCATGGAAGAGCTGTTCCCCCAGGGTGAGGATCTTCCGCGCATTGCCCTGCGCGCCATGGAAAAGGACGAGGCGCTGATGGCCGTCAAGGTCACTGAACCCGGCGAGGACGCCGGCGTCTCGTCGCGCCTGACCAAGGGTATGCGCGCCTTCGCGATCTCCGTCGACGTGTCCACCGGCGTGTCCGGCTTCCTGCGCCCCGGCGACCGCGTCGATGTCTACTGGACGGGCCGTCTGCCGGGCAACACCCGGGACACCGGCAACGTCACCAAGCTGATCCAGGCCAACATGCGCCTCGTGGCGATCGACCAGAAGACGGACAAGGATAGCAACAATCCGACAATCGCCCGCACCGTCACGGTCGAGGCGACGCCCGAACAGGTTGCAGGCCTCGCCACGGCGCAAAGCACCGGCAAGCTGTCACTCGCACTCGTGGGCAACAGCGACGACACCGTCGTCAGCGCGGTCGAGATCGACCAGCGCACGCTGCTCGGCATCGTCACCGAGGAAGTCGAACCCGAGGTGGTCGAAACCGTCGAGGCCCCGCGCGTCTGCACCGTCCGGACCCGCCGTGGATCGGACATCGTGGTTACCGAAATTCCCTGCACGAACTAGGGTTTGTGCAGGGCCCGGCCCCGTCTGTTGCCACTTATCCACATAAAGAGATGGCGCCAAACACCTGATTCTTGATTGAAATCGCCAAACAGGGCATGATCGGCCCGAGCGCGCATCAAGACGCGCCGGACCCGTGATCGGAGAGGCAGGATCACATGACGGCCAAAAAGCAGTTTCGTATGGGCCTGATGGCCCTAGCCGCCTGTGTGTTGCTGGCGGCTCCTGCCGTTTCGGACACCTTGCGGGTGATGACCGGCACAAGTTCCGGCATGCTCAACGTATCCATGAACCGCGCGATCGTGGTCGAAAGCGACACCCCCTTCGCCGAGCTTTCCATCGCCAACCCGAGCATCGCCGACATCTCTACCCTGTCGGACCGGTCCATATACATTCTTGGCAAGTCGCCCGGTCGCACCACGCTGACGCTTCTGGCGCCGGACGGCTCGTTGATTTCGAACGTCGATGTCTCGGTCACCCCCGATATCGCGGAATTCAAGGAACGCCTGCAGCAGATCCTGCCGGGCGAGAACATAGAGGTCCGCACCGCCAATGATGGCATCGTGCTGTCGGGCGTCGTGTCCAGCGGTGCCAAGCTCGACCGGGCTATCGAGCTGGCCGAACGCTATGCGCCCGGGCGCGTGTCCAACCTGATGGGCGTCGGTGGCACCCAGCAGGTCATGCTGAAGGTGCGCTTCGCGGAAATGCGCCGCTCGGTGACAAAGAGCCTGCGCTCCTCGGTCGGCTTCGGCGGCACGGTCGGCACGACGCTCGGTCTGGCCGGTGGCAACAATGTCTTTGCCGACGGCGACAACCTCTCGGCGGTCCTCGACGCGGATGCCGAAACATCCGCCACCACCGCCTCGCCAGCCAGCGCGCGCGCCTCGCTCGGCTTTGCCGTCGGCGGCGTCGAGTTTCAGGTGCTGCTGGAAGCGCTGGAAAACAAGGGCGTCGTGCGCACGCTGGCCGAACCGAACCTGACCGCGCTTTCGGGCCAGACCGCCAGCTTCCTGGCCGGCGGCGAATACCCGATCCCGATCGCGGCCGACAATGGCGGCGTGGGCATCGACTACAAGCCTTTCGGCGTGGAACTGACCTTCACGCCCCGCGTCGTGGACGGAGACGTCATCAACCTCGAGATCATGGCCGCCGTTTCGGGCATCGATTCCACAATTGTCGTGCAGAACGGCGGCTTCCTCGTGAACGGCTTCAGCAAGCGCGAAACCTCGACGACCGTGGAAATGCGCGATGGCGAAAGCTTTGCCATCGCCGGCCTCCTGCAGGACGACTTCACCAACCTGAAGGGCCAGGTGCCGTGGCTGGGCGACATCCCCGTGCTCGGGGCGCTCTTCCGCAGCGCGGAATTCGATCGCAACCAGTCCGAACTGGTCATCATCGTCACGCCGCATCTCGTCACGCCCACGCGGGGCGAGGCGCTGGCACTGCCCACCGACCGCGTGCGCCTGCCGTCCGAGGCGGAATTCTTTCTCAACGGCCAGCTTCTGGGTCGCAACGGCCCGCGCGCCGGTGCCGCGGCCGAGGTTGCGCGCCAGGATTTCAGCGGCCCCTACGGCTACGTGATGGAGTGACCCAATGACGCGTTCGGCCGCAGCCCGCTGCCTTGCCGCCGCCGCCCTGTTGGGTCTGGCCGGCTGCATCAATTCTCCGGCCGCGAAGGACTGGTTCGGAGAACTCGGCGCCTCGATCGACGAAGGCGGCTTCGGCGATCCCACCGCCAACAACATCGCGATCCAGTCGGGCGAGAAGACCTATGTCGCCAACCTCGCGCGCCGGTTCGAGAACGAGGTGCCCGCGACCATCACCTTCGAGTTCAACAGTGCCCGTCTTGACGCCGCCGCCATCGACGTGCTGCGCCGTCAGGCCGACTGGATCCGGCAATTTCCCGAGGTCCGCTTCCGCGTCTACGGCCACACCGACGCCGTGGGATCGTCCAGCTACAACCGCTCGCTGGGTCGCCGCCGGGCAGAGGCCGTGGTGGCCTATTTCGCCTCTCAGGGCATAAGCCGCGAACGGCTCGAGGCACTTGTCAGCTATGGCGAGGACCAGCCCGTCGTGCCTACGCAGGAGCGCGAACGCCGCAACCGCCGCACGGTGACCGAAGTGTCCGGCTTCGTGTCGAACAACCCGCTTGTGCTCGACGGAAAGTACGCGCTGATCGTGTATCGCGGCTATGTCGCCTCGGCCGGCACCTCGCAGACTTCGGGCAGCGCGCAAACCTCGGGCCTCGAAACCCAGGGCGAGTGATCGACGCGGGCGGAACATCCGCCAAAGTATTCGAATGCCGAACATTTTCGGTCTTACGGCCCTAATGTTGCCCAAGTTTCCAACGATCAAGAACCTTGGACAGGCCGCGAACATCCCATCGTTCGCGGCCTGGCACAGGGGTGAAGGGGAACGACAACCGAAGCCCCGGCTCGCATGATGTGACTGCAAGGGGTTGGTTTGATGTCGACAGGGGTCGCGATACAGCAGCAAGAGGCGCCAATCGCCGCCTGCACCGTTTCGCGCGATGTCCAGAAGTTCGATCTGCTGATCGAGGACATGGAGGCCGAACTGGGCGAGGCCTGGGGCGACCTGAGTTTCGAGGATGCGCGCCTGTTTCTCGCGCAGCCCGACGCCGCGTCGCTTGAATTCGTCGCGCTCGCCATCGACGAGGAAGACGAAGACAACCTTGCCGTCATCGCCGACGTGGTCCTCACCGCAAAGAAGAACGGCCTCAAGGTCATCCTGATCGCCGAGGACGTCAGCACCATCGCGCTGCACCAGCTTCTGAGGCTGGGTGCGCAGGAGTTCGTGCCCTACCCGCTGCCCGAAGGCGCGCTGCACGAAGCGATCGAACGCCTGAACGCCCCCGCCCCCGCGAACATCACAGATGAACCGGCCCGCAAGCGCAGCGCAGGCGACCGCGATGGCGCCATCATCGCCATCCAGGGCATGGCCGGCGGCGTCGGCGCGACGACACTGGCCACCAACCTCGCGTGGGAACTCGCGGGCATCCAGGCCGAAACCCCGCCGCAGGTCTGCCTGCTGGACCTCGATTTCCAGCACGGCTCGGTCGCCACCTACCTTGACCTGCCGCGCCGTGACGTGGTGTTCGAGATCCTGTCGGACCTCGCCAACATGGATGACGAAGCGTTCAACCAGGCGCTCGTGACGTTCAACGACAAGCTGCGCGTGCTGACCGCGCCGGCCGACATGATCCCGCTTGATCTGCTGTCGCAGGAGGACGTGACACGCCTGCTCGACACCGCCCGCAAGCATTTCGACTATGTCGTGGTGGACCTGCCCAAGACCATCGTGCAGTGGACCGAAACGGTTCTGACGGCGGCGCATGTCTATCTGACACCGCTCGAACTCGAAATGCGCTCGGCCCAGAACACGCTGCGCCTCGTGCGCGCGCTCAAGGCCGAAGAGCTACCCCATGAAAAGCTGCGCTTCATCCTGAACCGCGCCCCCAAGTTTACCGACATGCAGGGCCGCGCGCGGGTCAAGCGCATGGCCGAAAGCCTCGACATCAGCCTCGACGTGCAACTGCCCGACGGCGGGCGCCAGGTGATGCAAAGCGGCGATCACGGCATGCCGCTGGCCGAAACGGCGCCCAAGAACCCGTTGCGCAAGGAAATCCACAAACTCGCGGTGTCGTTGCACGAACATGCCGCCGCCGCCGCCGAAGCCTGAGGATCCGACCAGTGTTCTCGCGTTACAAGAAATCCTCGCTCGACACCGCCGCCCCGGCGCAGACGCCCGCCGCCGCAGGCGCCCCCGCCGCCCAGCCCAACCGCGCCGAACCCGCCGCCCCCTCGCGCCGCGAGATGCGCCGCGCCGCCGCCCAGGCCGCGCCCGTGGACAAGGAGAAGAAGCGCAAGGAGCGGATGAGCGAGATCAAGGTCGAGCTGCACAAGCGGCTTCTCGACACGCTCAACCTCGCCGCGCTGGAAACCGCGACAGAGGCCGACCTGCGCGCCGAGATCGCGGACATCGCCGCCGAGGCGCTCGAAGAGATGTCCATCGTCCTCAACCGCGAGGAACGCTCCACCCTCATCCAGGACCTCTATGACGAGGTGACGGGCCTCGGACCGCTGGAAACCCTGCTGAAGGACGAGTCGATCTCGGACATCCTGGTGAACGGGCCGCACTGCATCTTCGTGGAACGTGGCGGCAAGCTGCAACTGTCCGACGTCACCTTCAAGGACGAACGCCACCTTCTGCGGATCATCGACAAGATCGTGTCCGCCGTGGGCCGCCGCGTCGACGAATCCAACCCCTACGTCGACGCCCGCCTTGCCGACGGCTCGCGTTTCAACGCGATGGTGCCGCCAGTGGCCGTCGACGGCTCGCTGGTGTCGATCCGGAAGTTCAAGAAGGACAAGCTGGGCATCCGCGACCTGGTGAAGTTCAACGCCTTCTCCGAGGAAATGGCGATCTACCTCGAAGCCGCGGTCGCCTGCCGCCTGAACGTGATCGTCTCGGGCGGCACGGGCTCGGGCAAGACGACGACGCTGAACGCCTTGTCCTCGTTTATCGACAATTCGGAACGCATTCTCACGATCGAGGACACCGCCGAACTTCAGCTGCAGCAGATCCACGTCGGCCGGATGGAAAGCCGCCCGCCCAACGTCGAGGGCAAGGGCGCGGTCACCCCGCGCGACTGCCTGCGCAACGCGCTGCGGATGCGCCCCGACCGCATCATCGTCGGCGAAACCCGCGGCGACGAGGTCATCGACATGCTGCAGGCCATGAACACCGGCCACGACGGCTCGATGACCACGATCCACGCCAACAGCGCCCGCGACGGCATCAGCCGTCTCGAAAACATGGTCGCCATGGCCGGGATCGAGATGCCCCTGCGCGCCGTGCGCGCCCAGATCGCCAGCGCCGTCAACCTGATCGTGCAGGCCAGCCGCCTGCAGGACGGCAGCCGCCGCATGGTCTCGATCACCGAGATCACCGGCATGGAAGGCGAAGTGATCTCGATGCAGGAGGTGTTCCGCTTTCACCGCATGGGGGTCGAACCCAACGGCAAGATCCTGGGCCAGTTCACGGCCACCGGCGTGCGCTCGCACTACGCAACGCGGTTCAGGCAATGGGGTTACGATCTGCCGCCGCAGATCTTCGAGCCCTCGGTCAACCTGTAAAGGGTATCGTGTGACGCCATGACATTCAGCGCCGAGCCACTCATTTATGGCCTGATCTTCATCGGGGTCCTCGCCATGGTCGAGGCGATCTACCTCGCCGTCTTCGGCCGCTCGATCAGCCTCAACAGCCGCGTGAACCGCCGCCTGCGGATGCTCGAAAAGGGCGCCGGCCGCGAAGAAGTGCTCGAACAACTCCGCAAGGAGATGGGTCAGCACCTGCGCTCGCAGTCGATCCCGCTCTACTCCCTGCTGGCCGCCAAGGCGCAGAAGGCCAACATGGCCTTCAGCCCGACCCAGCTCATCATGATCATGGGCCTGCTCAGTGTCGTGGCCTTTGTCGGCCTGACGGTCGGCACCGGCGCCAGCCCCGTCATCCGCCTGATCGTGTCCGTCGCGATGGGCGTGGGCGGTGTCTATGTCTGGGTGTCGAACAAGGCCAAGCAGCGGATGAAGCTGATCGAGGAACA
>JAUIIC010000093.1 GCA_030431935.1 Alphaproteobacteria bacterium
CTACAACGCCACCCCGCACCTCGACGCGCCCGACCGGGCGCATGCCCGCACCGTCTACTAAAAGGCCACGCACATGACGCATCTCTGGGTCCGCGCCGAACAGCGCCCGCACGAGGAACGGGTGGGCCTCACCCCCGAGGGCGCCGCCGCGCTCATCGCCGCCGGCATCCCCGTCACGGTCGAGGACAGCCGCACCCGCGCGATCCCCATCGCGGGCTACCGCGACGCGGGCTGCGCCATCGCGGCAGAGGGCAGCTGGCCCGGCGCGCCCGCCGACGCGCTGATCTTCGGGCTCAAGGAACTGCCCGACGACGGCACGCCCCTGCCGCATCGCCACATCATGTTCGGCCACGCCTTCAAGGGCCAGCCCGCCGGCCAGCGCCTGCTGGCGCGGTTTCGCGCCGGGGGCGGGCGGCTCTACGATCTCGAATACCTGACCGACGAGACCGGCCGCCGCGTCGCGGCCTTCGGCTACTGGGCCGGGTTCGCCGGGGCCGCCGTCGCCACGCTCACCTTCATCGCGCAGGCGAAGGGCGGCATCGCCGGGCCGGTCGGCACCTTTGCCGAGGCGCGCGCCATGACCGACCTGATCGACCGCGCCCTCGACGAGCTGGCGCCGGACCCCAAGGACCGGGCCCGCCCCACCGCGCTGATCGTCGGCGCGCTCGGCCGCGTCGGCACCGGGGCCTCCGATTTCTGCCGCGCCGTGGGCATCGCCACCACCCGCTGGGACATCGCCGAGACCGCCCATGGCGGCCCCTTCCCCGAGATCCTCGACCACGACATCTTTCTCAACTGCATCCTCGCGATGCCCGGCTGCCCGGTCTTCGTCGCGCCCGACGCGCCGACCGCGTCACGCCGCCTGCGGGTGATCGGCGACATCGCCTGCGACCCGGACAGCGATTTCAACCCGGTCCGCGTCTACGACCGCACCACGTCATGGGAGGCGCCCGCGCTGCGCGTCCATGCCGATCCGGTGCTCGACGTCACCGCCATCGACAACCTGCCCTCGCTCCTGCCGGTGGAATCCTCGCAGGATTTCGCGGCCCAGCTTCTGCCCCACCTGCACGCGCTCGACCGTCTGGACGCAGGCGTCTGGGGCCGCGCCGCCGCGGCCTTCGACAAGGCCAACGCCCCCGCTTCTTCTGTTTGAAAATACTCCCGCCGGAGGCACGCGCCGCAGGCGCGTTCACGGCCCAACGCGAAAGGAACAGTCCATGACCATCCACTGGTGCGGAACCGGCCTCTCGGCCATCCCCGGCCTGCGCCGCCTGATCGCGGCGGGCCATGACGTGACGGTCTGGAACCGCACGGCGGACAAGGCGCGCGCTGCGGTGGGCGACCTGACCGACGACATCCGAGCCTTCGACATCGACGCGCTGGCCGCCGCGCTGGCGCCGCGCGACGTGGTCGTGTCCATGCTGCCCGGCGACTGGCACGTGCCGCTGGCCGAGCGCGCCATCGCCGCCGGCGCGCAGTTCGTCTCGTCCAGCTACATCGCGCCCGAGATGCGCGCGCTTGACGCGGCGGCGCAGAACGCCGGCGTCGCGTTGGTGAACGAGGTCGGGCTCGACCCCGGCATCGACCACCTGATGGCCCACGCCCTGATGGCGGACTACCGCGCCTCCGAGGCCTTCGACCCCGCGAACCGGCTCTCCTTCATCAGCTATTGCGGCGGCATCCCGAAGATCCCCAACGATTTCCGCTACAAGTTCAGCTGGTCGCCCCTTGGCGTGCTCAAGGCCCTGCGCTCGCCCTCCCGCTCGATCCGGGGCGGGGCCGAGTTCAACGTCGCCCGGCCCTGGGACGCGATCAGCAGCTACACCGCCCCCCTGCCTGCGCCCGAAAGCTTCGAGGTCTACCCCAACCGCGATTCGCTGCCCTTCATGGCCGACTACGGCCTCGATCCCGCCTGGCCGGTCGAGGAATTCGTGCGCGGCACGCTCCGGCTGAACGGTTGGGCCGACGCGTGGGCCGATGTCTTCGCCGAGATCGAGACGCTGAAAGGCCCCGAGGGCGACGCGCGGCTCAAGGAGATGTCGGACGGGTTCTGGGCGGCACATGCCTATGATCCGGACGAACCCGACCGCGTGGTGCTTTGCGTGGCGCTGAAGGCGGAGCGGGACGGCGCCACCGTCTGGCACAAGACCTACACGCTGGACGCCTGGGGCGACGCGCGCGGCACGGCGATGGCGCGGCTGGTGTCAGAGACCGTGGCGCTGGCAGTCGAGGCCGTGCTGGCCGGCCGCATCGCGCCGGGCGTCAGCGCCGCGCCCTCCGATCCCGCGCTGGTGGCCGAATGGATGGCCCGCGTGGGGGATGAGGCGCAGCACGTCGCTCTGGTGGATCACCTGTCGGGGTGAAACCTCAGTAGAACTCTTCCTCCAGGTCGCCGGGCTCGATCCCCAGCTTTTCCAGCCCGGCCTCCAGGTAATCCGACAACAGCGGCACGCCCAAAAGGTAATCCTCGGTGGGCGTCGTCGCCTCGTTGCGGGCGGTTTCCATCGCCTCTTCGAGGTCCTCGGCGTCATAGGTGTCGCGGCCGATCCACATGACGGCGACAAGGCTCGCCTTCTCGTCCTCGTTCATCTGGGCGATGAAGGCGCGCAGCTCGGCCTCGGTGGCATCGCCGCGTCGCGATTCAAGGATCGTGTCGGCATCCGCCGTGTCGCCGACGCTGTCCCAGCGCGCCACCTTGGCGTCGATCTCGCGGGCGCGCACGATGACGTGGGCGACCCGGCGCGGGCTGATCTGTAGCATGGGCGAACCTCCTGTCGCGGTGGCGTGGTCCGCGACTTCAGCGCAAACCGTGCCCGGACGCAATGGGGCCGATCAGCCCTTTTCGCCGAAGATCCGGTAATAGGCCCAGTCGGGCAGGAACTGGCTGCCCCGGAACACCAGGGAAAACAGCCCCGGAAAGCTTTTCTTGAAGCGGTCGGTCTGCATGTGGTCGAAGAAATGCCGCGCCGCCTCGTCGGGGTCCATGATGAAGGGCATGGAAAAGTCGTTCTTGTCGGTCAGCCGCGTGCGGATGAAGCCGGGGTTTATCAGCTGCACCTGAACGCCGGTGTGGCGCAGGTCGGCCTGCATCGCCTCTGCCATGTACATGACGGCCGCCTTGGAACTGCCATAGGCCACCGCGCCGGGCAGGCCACGGAACCCCGACAGCGACCCGGTCAGCACGATATGGCCCTGCCCGCGTTCCAGCATCCGGGGCAGCACCGCGCCAACCGTGCGCATCGCGCCGGTATAGTTGATGTCGGCCATCGTCTCGTTCTTCGCGTTGTCCCAGGCCTGCGCGCCCAAGGGCCAGTAGACGCCCGCCAGGTAGACCAGCCCGTCGATGTCGCCGATCTCGGCCGCCGCGGCCTCGACCGCCGCGCGGTCCGACACGTCCAAGGGCACCGCCTGCGCCCGGCCCGGCAGCTCTGCCGCCAGCTCGTCCAGCCGACCGGCGCTGCGGGCGCTCAAGACCAGGTCGGCGCCCGCGCGGCTCATCACGCCGGCGACGGCGCGGCCCAGCCCCTCGCTCGCGCCGACCAGCCAATAGCGCCTGCGGGTCCAGTCGATGCTCACGCGGCCTCCTTGCGGCGCATGGTGGCGACGATCTCGGCCACCTTGATGCCGAACTTGCGGAACTGGCTGCGGTTGATGATCGCGCCGTTTTCCACCACGTACATCCAGTCCGTGGTATCCAGCACGTGGCCGCCAGAATCCTCGGGCAGGCGGATGCGGTATTTCAGCTGCACGCCGGGGCCTTTCTGCATCCCGTGCCCCTCGCCCACAACGTCCGGCGCCGTGGCCTTGATCGAGCCGTCGTTGCCCAGCGTCAGGGTCCATTCCCGTCGCTGCGTGGCCCCGCTGTCATAGCGGAAATCCTCTGTCATCACGCCGACGTTGCCATCCCAGCGGGCATTCATGTCGGCCACGAAGCGCGACGCGACCCGGCCCGTCGGCCCGTAGATCACGCCCTCGCACAGGATCGGGCCGCGCAGGTGCTCGCGCAGGTCGAACTCGGGCCCGAGATCGGCGTATTCCTCGGGCGTCTGCGCCGGGAAATCCAGATAACGGGCGCGCATCCAGACAAGCGCCAGGGCGATACCCGCGCCCAGTAGCATGTAAGCGAAGATGTCCATCATCAGCTCTCTTCGTTCAGGGTCGTCATGGCAAATAGCCCGATCGCGAGAAATTTCAGGGCGCAAGGCACCAAAGCGTAAAGAATTGTCAGCATCGTGAGCGCCGAGGCCGGATTCTCCCCGCCCGACACGAAGCCCGACGCCTCCAGCAGCGGCAAAAGCGTCACCGCGGCAAAGGCCAGCGTGAACTTGGACACGAAGGACCACAGGCCGAACGCCTGTGCCGCCTCGGGCGCGATCCGGGCCATGCGCGCCGCGAAGATCGCGGGCAGAAGCGTCAGGTCCGCTCCCAGCGCCGCGCCGGACGCCAGGCAGATCAGCGCGAAGGCCGCCGTGTCCCCCGGCCCGAGGAGCGCAGCGAAGCCGAAGGCCGCCACCGACAGCACCATGCCGGTCAGCAGCACGGGTTTCGCCCCGAACCGGCGCGCGGCGCGGCCCCAGGCCGGTGCCGACAATGCCGCCGCCAGGAAGAACAGCAGCAACAGCGGCCCCTCCCACCCCGGCGCGGCGAGCCGGCTTTCGACAAAGAACAGGAACAGGGTCGAGGTCACGGCAACCGGCGTCGCGTTGACCAGCGCCACCAGCAAGAGCCGCCGCGCGACCGGGTCGCCCAGAACCTGCCGCAACCCGCCCTCGCCCGGCACATCCGCCGCCACCCACTCTCGCCGCATCGCCAGCCCGGCGCCCAGCGCCAGCGCCGCGAAGGCCCCGGCAAAGATCGCAAAGGGCGCACCCGTTCCCAGAAGCAGCGTCGGCGCAACCGCCGCCAGGCACACGCCCAGCAATGCGCCTGTCTCGCGCCACGCCGCCAGCCGAAGGTGACCCTTTTCCCCCAGGGCCTCGGCCTTGCGCACGCCCTGCGCGTAGAACGTGATCGTCAGGAAACTGAACCCGCTGAACAGCACCGTCAGGGTGATGCCGAACCACAGAAGCGGCGCCACCGGCGGTGTGACGGCAAATAGCCCCACCATCGCCAGCGCCATCGCCGCCAGCGCCACCGCTACCGTGACCCCGCGTGCGCGCCGCAGACGCACTGCAAGCCAGCCCAGCGCCGGGTCCTGCACGAAATCGAACAGCCGCAGCACGAACAGCACCGCGCCCAGCGCGCCAAGCCCGACCCCGTAGCTGTCGACGAAGAACTTGGGCGCATGGATGTAGATGGGCAGCCCGGCGCTGGCCAGCATGGCCGCGAACAGCGCGTATGAGGGCAGCGACCGGGACCCGGTCACGCTCATCGCGTGACCTCGTCCACCGGGGGCGTGGGCCGCACGCGATAGCGCGCGCCCTTCAGGAACAGCTTCAGCGCCTGCCAGTGGATAAGCCCCAGCACACGGCGCGACCCGAAGGGCCGGGCCAACGCCGCGCGCAGGATCGCGCCCGTGGTCAGGGGCCGCCGGGGGCCGGTCAGCGTGGCATAAAGCCCGTTGTTGCCGGTGCGATAGTCGATCCAGATGCCGATGCGGTCGTCGCGGATGTCGAAGCGGAAGCGGTATCCGCCCTCGACCGGCTGGAACGGCGACACGTGCATCAGCTTGGTCGCCTCCAGCGTGTCGGACCGGGTGATCGGCTCCCGGTCGTCGCGGTGGCACAGGTAGGAATGGCGGTCGCCGAAGGTGTTCGTCACCTCGGCGATGACCACCCGCAGCCGGTCCTCGGCGTCATGCGCCAGCCAGAAGCTGACCGGGTTGAACACGTGCCCCAGCACCCGCGGCTGCGCCAGAAGCAGCAGGCGGCCGCCCGTCACCTCGCCCAGCCCGTGCGCCGCCAGAACCTCGCGCGCCCAGGGGGCGCCCCTGCCCTCTTTCGGCGCGCCGCCGTGGTCGCGATCCCAAAGCGAGGTCAGGTTGCCCCGGTTGCGCGAGAACAGCGCCGGCCCCCGCGCCGTCGCCTCGGCGTCAAGACACACGTAGTCCACGTGATAGCGGAACGCGTTCTCGACCGCGCCGCGCCGTCCGTGGAACGTCTCTCCGGCGATATGATCGACCGTCGCCGTCATTCCGCGGCCATCGCCACCGGCAGGTCGCGCTTGCGCATCGCCTCGACCACGTCGACGGCGCTGGCCAGCCCGTCCTCGTGGAACCCGTTCTTCATCCAGGCGCCGCAGAACCAGGTGCTGTTGGCCCCGTTCATCGCGCGGATGGTGTCCTGCGCGGCCAGCGCTTCCAGCGTGTAGACCGGGTGATGGAAGGTGGCCACGTCGTGGATCAGGTCCTCGCGGATCGGGCGCGTGGTGTTCAGCGTCACGAACAACGGATCATCCTTCGGGATCGGCTGCAGCGAGTTCATCCAGTAGGTCAGGTCGATGCGGTCCTTCCGCTGGCCCCGCGCCTCAGTGTAGTTCCAGCTGGACCAGACGGCCTGACGCTTGGGCATGATCGAGGTGTCGGCATGCAGGATCACCTCGTTGGGCTGGTAGCCCACCGCCGACAGCGCCGTGCGCTCGGGCCCCGTCGCATCGCTCAGCAAGCGCAGCGAGACATCGGAATGGGTGGCGAACACCACCTCGTCAAAGTCGTCCCACTCGGCGCCTTCGGCGCGCACCTCGGCCCCGGCGGCGGTGCGGCGCACGCCCGCGATCGGCGCGCCGGTGCGGATGTCGACGCCCTGCTGCACCAGCCGCGCGGCCAGCCGGCTGACGTATTCGCGCGACCCGCCCTGCACGGTGTACCACTGGTGCTGGCCCGTGTGGCTGAGCAGCGCGTGGTTCTCGAAGAACCGCATCATCGCGTGCGCCGGAAAATCGAGGATCTTCTGGGTGGGCGTCGACCAGATCGCGCCCGACAGCGGCAACAGGTAATGCTCGCGGAACCAGTCGCCGGTGCCCAGCCGCTCCAGGAAGGTGCCGATGGTCATGTCGGGATCGGTGGCCGCCACCTCCAGCCCGCGCGCGTTGAACCGCACCACGTCGCGCATCATCCGCAGGAACGCGGGCCGCGCCACGTTGCGCGTCTGCGCGAACACGGCCTTCAGGTCGCGCAGCCCGTATTCCAGCCAGCCCCCGTCGATCGACGCACCAAAGCTCATGTCGCTCTTGGCGATGGGCACGTCCAGGTCCTCGAACATGCGCACCAGGTGCGGGTAATTCGAGTAGTTGAAGACGATGAACCCGGTGTCCACCGGCTGGTCGCCCCGCTTTCCGGCGATCAGCGTGCGGGCATGCCCGCCCAGCCGCGGTTCCGCCTCGAACAGAACGACACGATGGTCCTGCGACAGCATCCACGCCGCTCCCATCCCCGATATTCCCGCACCAATGACAGCGATCCGCTTCGTTGCGGGTCCCGAGGTTTCGAACGGCATCTGTTTCTCCGGTTGCGATACGCAGTATCTACGCAGGGCACCGCCCCGCGGATTGCAAAAATATACCGGTAGAAGAATGATCCATCCGGCGCCCCCCCACGTATTGTCGATATGTTCAGCGGCGTCGGCCACGTGCAGGAATCGGATGCACCCGGTGGGATCGGGTCCTATCTTGTGCTGGAAACATCACAGATAGGTGCGGCCCGGACAAGGCGCATGACGACCGTGAACACAGAAGACCCCGATTGGGTTGCTTGCATGCACAAGATCCGCGCAATGCGGGATCAAGCAGCCTTTGTAGAGTTGTTTCAGCACTTCGCGCCGCGCGTGAAGTCGTTCCTGTTGAGATCCGGCGCCAGCGAAACGCTGGCAGAGGAATGTACGCAAGAGGTGATGGCCACCGTATGGAGAAAGGCCCAGCTGTTCGATCCGGCGCGCGCAAGCGTCTCGACCTGGATCTTCACCATCGCCCGGAACCGCAAGATCGACGCGTTGCGCAAGCAGCGCCGGCCAGAGCCCGAGGATCTTCCCTGGGGCCCCGAGGCCGAACCCGACCAGGCAGACGCCATGGCGCTGCAGCAAGAGACCGAGAAACTTGGCAAGGCCATCGCGGCTTTGCCCCCGAAACAGAGAGACCTGATCGAGCGCGCCTATTTCGGCGACCTCAGCCACAGCGAGATTGCCGAACAGACCGGCCTTCCGCTGGGCACGATCAAGTCGAGGATACGCCTGGCGCTGGACCGCTTGCGCCACGAAATGAAGTGAGACGAAGAAGATGAGCATCAAGCATCACCTCACGGAAGGGCTGATCATGGGCTACTCGGCAGGCACCCTGCCCGAGGCCTTCAACCTCGTGATCGCGACGCATGTGTCCCTGTGCGACGAGTGCCGCGCGCTGGTGGAAAGCTACGACGCCCTCGGCGGCGCCATGCTGGACACCGGGGCCACCGCCACGATGGGCTCGGGCGCGCTCGACGCCACGCTGGCGCTGATTGCCGCCGCCGACGCCGAAACCGCCGACGCGCCCTGTCGCGACAACGCTCCGCGCGCCTCGGGCGTCTTTCCCGCGCCGCTGCGCGACTACGTGGGCGGCGATCTTGACGCCGTGAAATGGCGGCCCGCAGGCGGCGGGGTCAAGCAGGCCCTTCTGTCCACCTCAAAGGACGCCACCGTGCGGCTGATCCAGATCCCCGCAGGCGCCAAGGTGCCCGACCACGGCCACCAGGGCACCGAACTGACGCTGGTCCTGCAAGGCGCCTTCCGCGACGAGACCGCCCGCTTCGGGCGCGGCGACATCGAGGTGGCTGACGAGGAACTGCAACACACGCCCGTCGCCGAAGAAGGCGAAACCTGCATCTGCCTTGCCGCCACCGACGCGCCGCTGAAGTTCAAGGACCTGCTGCCGCGCATGGCGCAGCCCTTCCTGCGGATCTGACGCGCCCTACCCCTGGGTGTCGCGCGCCAGTGGCACCACGGGCGCGGCGGCCTCTGGCCCAAGTTCCTCGAAATCGAAATTGTCCAGCCGCTTGGCCCGTCGTCCGGCCTTGTCGGCGGATATCTTGATATCCTCGATATCCTTCGCCGCCTGCCCGAAATGCCGGTCCAGGTTTTCCACCCGCGTGCCCAGCCGGTCGACATCGGCGTGCAACAGCGCCAGTTCCCGCCGGATCGCGCCCGCCTGCGCCCGCATCCGCGCGTCCTTCAGGATCGCGCGCATGGTGTTCAGGGTGGCCATGCAGGTGGTGGGCGACACGATCCAGACCCTCGCCGCGAACCCCTCGCGCACCACGTCAGCGAAATTCGCGTGCAATTCGGCATAGACCGCCTCTGACGGCAGGAACATCAACGCCCCGTCCGCCGTCTCGCCCTCGATGATGTAGCGCTCGGCGATGGCCTTGATATGCGCCCGCACCGAAGTGCGCATCATCCGCCCCGCCTCCGCCACCTCGGCCTGCGTGCCGGCCGCGCGCAACCGCTCATAGGCCTCCAGCGGGAACTTGGCGTCGATCACGATGGGCCCCGGCGGATTGGGCAGGTGGATCAGGCAATCCGCCCGCCGCCCGTTCGACAGCGTGGCCTGCAAGGCGTAGCTGTCGGCGGGAAGCGCCTTCGTCACGATGTCGTTCAGCTGGATTTCCCCGAACGCCCCGCGCGTCTGCTTGTTCGACAGGATGTCCTGAAGGCTGAGCACATCGCCCGACAGCTTCTCGATATTGGCCTGCGCCTTGTCGATCGTCTCCAGCCGCTGCTGCAACTCGCCCAGGCTGCGCGCCGTCCGCGTGGCGGACCCCTGCAGGTTCTCGGTCATGCCGCGCGCCACCTCGGCCAGCCGCTGCTCCATCAGGCGGATCATGCTGGCCTGGCTGGCGGCCTGCGCCTCGGACACGTGGTTCAGCCCGCCCGCCAACTGGTGCTGGCCCGCCGACAGGGTTTGCAGATCCTGCGACAGCGTCCCGATCTGGTGCAACAGCGGTTCCGCCATCCGCGCCGACCGCCCCGCCGCGCGCACCGCCGCCACCAGCAGGATCAGCACCAGCAGCAGCACCGCCGCCCCCGCCAGCATCGCGATCACCGCCGGATCGTCCAGCGCGTATGCCTGCCCGCCGATCTCGATCATCGCCGCCCGAACAGCCGCTCTATGTCCGCCAGCTTCAGCTCCACATAGGTGGGCCGCCCGTGGTTACACTGGCCGGAATGCGGCGTCGCCTCCATCTCGCGCAGAAGCGCGTTCATCTCCTCGGCCCGCATCTGCCGACCAGAGCGCACCGACCCGTGACAGGCCACGCGGCTCAGCACCGCCTCGATCCGCGCCTGCACGCTGGCCGATTGCCCAAGGTCCGCCAGCTCGTCCAGGATGTCGCCCAGCATCGCGCGCGCGTCCACCTGCCCCAGCACGGCGGGCGTGGCGCGCACCGCGACGGCCCCCGCGCCGAAGGGCTCGATCTCCAGCCCCAGCCGGGCCAGTTCGTCCGCCATCTCCAGAAGCCGCGCCGCCTCGGCCGCCGACAGATCCACGATTTCCGGGATCAGCAGCGCCTGCGATGCCACCCCGTTTTCCGCCACCTGCCGCTTCAGCCGCTCGTAGACCAGCCGCTCATGCGCGGCGTGCTGGTCGACGATCACCATGCCGTCGGCGGTCTGTGCGATGATGTAGTTCTCGTGCACCTGCGCCCGCGCCGCGCCCAGCGGGCGCTCTGCCAGGCCCGCGTCGCCCTCTGGCTCGGGCACCTCGACGCGCGCCCAGGGGGCCGCCGTTTCGGCAAACGCCGGCGCCTGCGCCGCAGTCGCCGCACGCAACGCCCCCGCCGAAGGCCGGTCCATCTGGTAGACGCGCGCGCCGCCCACGGGCTCGGGCCGGAACGCCCCCAGGGTCTCGCCCGCCACGGTGCTCGACGCGCGGTGCCCGGCCTCTGCCAGCGCATGGCGCAGCGCCGAGACGATCAGCCCGCGCGCCACGCCCG
Source organism: Alphaproteobacteria bacterium (assembly GCA_030431935.1). Lineage (GTDB taxonomy): Bacteria > Pseudomonadota > Alphaproteobacteria > Rhodobacterales > Rhodobacteraceae > ASV31. The sequence continues at coordinate 10,895 of JAUIIC010000093.1, forward strand.
GCTCGCGGAACCGCACCTCGGCCTTGGCGGGATGCACGTTCACGTCCACCCGCACCGGGTCGCAATCCAGGAACAGCGCCGCCGCCGGGTGCCTGTCACGGCTCAGGAAATCGGCATAGGCCGCCCGCAGCGCCCCCACCAGCAGCTTGTCGCGCACCGGCCGTCCGTTCACGAACAGGTACTGCGCCACCGCCGCGCCGCGCGAATAGGTGGGCAAGGCCGCGTATCCGGTCAGCCGCATCCCCTCGCGCTCTGCCTCTATGCGCACCGCGTTGTCGACGAATTCGGTGCCCAGCACGCGCGCCAGCCGCCCGGCCAGCGCGTCGAACAAGTCGCCCGTCTCGGGGTCGGCGCGGAACACCACGCGCCCCTCGCCGCCGCCCGACACGTCGCGCAGCACGATCCCGGTGTCCGGCGCGGCCATCGCCAGCCGCTTCACCGTGTCCGTGATCGCCTGCGCCTCGGCCCGGTCGGACCGCAGGAACTTCAGCCGCGCGGGCGTGGCGAAGAAGAGGTCCCGCAACTCCACCACCGTGCCCCGGCTCAGCGCGGCGGGCCTGACCGGCCCCATCGCGCCGCCCGCCACGCGCAACTCCGCCGCCTCGGCGCCCGCCACCCGAGAGGTGACGGTCAGCCGCCCGACGGCCCCAAGCGACGGCAGCGCCTCGCCCCGGAAGCCGAAACTGAGGATGTTCAGAAGGTCGCTGCCATCGATCTTCGACGTGGCGTGCCGGGCCAGCGCCAGCGGCAGGTCGTCCGCCGCGATCCCGTGGCCGTCGTCGGTGACCCGGATCAGCGTCTTGCCCCCGTCGGCGATCGCCACCTCGATCCGCCGCGCGCCCGCGTCCAGCGCGTTTTCCACCAGTTCCTTGACCGCAGAGGCCGGGCGCTCCACCACCTCGCCCGCCGCGATCCGGTTGATCGCGGCCTCGTCGAGTTGCCGGATGACCGGGCGTTCAGGGCTTATCTTGGGCTCAGGGGCTGACATCCCACAAGGGATAGCATGGCCCCCGCCGATTCGACCATGGGGTTCAGGCGTCGCCGCACGCCAGCCTGCGCCGCCTCACGTCCAGCCAGGCCCCCAGCGCGAACAGGATGAACAGCGCCTTGGCCAGCGCGTTGCCGTCGATCTCGGGGACCGAGGGGACCACCGTTGCGATGGCGAAACGAGCGTTGTTCGGAGCATTTGTCGTACTGATGTGGGGACCACTGTTAGGAGCCCAGTCATCGGTAGCATAGGCGCCGTAAACCGTCGAACCGTTGTCACTGGCCCCAAAGAACGTGAAGCTCACTCCAATGGAGAAATCTCTTTCAGCATAGGTCGTTGCATCATTGTATTCCGTTGCGAACTGCAGCGCGACTGCGTCGCTTCCCCACCACGGAGACGCCATGATGTCGGCAGAATTGTCGTCGTAGGACGTACCGACGGCGGTAACCTGAATGTCGTAGGTGATGCCGCCGACATCGACCTGCACCGCGTTGGCGGCCTGGGCAATCAATAGTGTAAAAAGCATTGCGGCGGCGTATTGCGCCGCCCGAACCGGATAAATCATGGTCGCCACCGTCCCCTTTTTCCGGCTCGGGGTCAGGCTAACAGTGGGTCCCCTCAGGTCAACCCGTTGCAGTTATTTTGTTTTTCGCCCTCCGCGTGTGCAGCCACGCCCCAAGTGCGAACAGGATGAACAGCGCCTTGGCCAGCGCGTTGCCGTCGATCTCGGGCACGGCGGCGGGACCGGCGGGCGCGGCGACATAGGCGAAATGGACGCTGGGCGAGGGCGAATTGTTGGCCGTGGTCGTGACCCCGCAGCAAACCCCGGTGTCCAGGATGCGCGCCCCCGCGACCTGGGTCGCCCCCGCGTCCGAGTAGATGAAATACAGCATGTCGACGCTCCCGGTCAGGTCGAAGTTCACGCCCACCTGGGTGTTGTAGGCGTTGGCAAAGTCCTGCGCGGTCAGGTGGTCGGTGCCCCACCAGGGCGTGCTTTCCAGGACGGCGTCGTTGGCGTTGAAACTGACGTTGCTGAGGAACAGGATGTCATATGTCGTCCCGCCCACCGTCACGTTCACCGCCCGGGCGGATGACGGCCCCAGCAGGGCCAGGCAGAAAGCGACCAGCGAAGCGATGCGGACAAGGCAGGGAAAGACGGACAAGATTTCCCCCATAGGCTGAGTATCAACAACATATGGTAAACGTCAGCCTGAAAAACACAACCTAAAAGGTATTAACAGATGGTTAACACAGGTTATGGGTGGGCACTGGCTGCCTCCATCCCGTCCAGTTCCTTGAAAAACACGGAAATCCCCGCCTGACAGGTCCCGCGCTGCATCCCGCCGCACCCTCAGGGCACGGCGGAACGGATCAGTTCGTCGGGTCCAGCCCCGCGGGCTTGCCCACGACAACGAAGTGCAGCGCCTCGGGGTCGATCAGCCGGGCGGCCACGCGGCGGATGTCCTCCTGCGTCACCGCCTCGACCTTGCCGTTCCGCGTCTCGACATAGTCGATGGGCAGGCCGCTCAGCTGCATCCCCGCAAGGATGCCCGCGATCCGCGCATTGCCGTCAAAGCGCATCGGATAGGCGCCCGTCAGGTAGGTCTTGGCGTCCGACAGTTCCTCGTCCGTCACACCCTCGTTACGGATGCGCTGCCACTCGCCGCGGATCACCTCGATCGCCTCGGCGATCCGGTCATTGGCGCTGGCCACCTGCCCCAGCACGAGGTCGGCGTTGTCCTTGGCGACAAGGTAGCTGTAGACCCCATAGGTCAGCCCGCGCTTTTCCCGAACCTCTTCCATCAGGCGGCTGCTGAAATTGCCGCCGCCCAGGATCTGGTTCAGCACGAAGGCGGCGAAGAAATCGGGATCGTCGCGCGGGATGCCCGCATGGCCAAAGATCGCGACCGACTGCGGCACGTCGAAATCCACCACCGTTACCCCGCCGTCCAGAAGGAAGGGCGCGGGCCCCGGCAGCGGCGGGCCGGATGCGGGCAGGTCGCCCAGAAGCGTATCCAGCATCGGCCCCAGTTCCTCGGCGGTGATGTCCCCCACCGCGGCAACAAAGACCCGGTCGCGCGCCATGGTCCGCGCGTGCGCCTCGATCAGGTCGTCGCGCGTCAGGGCGCTGACGCTCTCGACGGTGCCGTCGCGATCCGTGGCATAGGGATGGTCGCCATGCGCGAGCGCGTCGAAGGTCTGCTGCGCGATCGTGTCGGGATCCTGCGCATCCGACCGGATGTTCGCCAGAACCTGCGCGCGCACCCGCTCCACCGCCGCTTCGTCGAAGCGCGGCGCGTCGAGCGTCGTCTTGAGAAGCGCCAGCGCCGCGTCCCGGTTCTCGGTCAGCATCTGAGCGGAAATCGCCAACTCATCGTCCCACGCCCGGTACTGGAACCGGGCCGCCAGCGACTCAACCGCTTCGGCAAAGCCCTGCGAATCGAGATCGGCCGCGCCTTCCTCCAGCGTGGCGGCCATCAGGTTGACCGCCCCGCGCTTGCCCGGCGCATCCAGCGACGCGCCGCCCCGGAACCGGATCTCCAGCGCCATGAAGGGAATGCTGGGTTCCTCCACCAGCCAGGCGGTCAGCCCGCCGGGGCTGGTGACTTCCTGGATGTCCACCGCGCGGGCGGGCAACGCGGCGAAGAAAAAGACCGCGACGGTCAGGGCAAAGCGGATCATTGCGTCACCTCCTCGGGCGTCTCGCCCATAAGCCAGCCGGTCACGGACCTGCGCCGGTCCAGCACCTGACGCGCGGCGGCAAGAATGTCGTCCTCGGTCACCGCCTGAAGGATGCCGGGCCAGGCCTGCACGTCCTCCACGGTCAGCCCCGAGGTCAGCGCACGGCCATAGCGCCGCGCCAGCCCCTCGACATTGTCTTCCTCGTAGACGGTCTGGGCGCGCAGCTGCATCTTGATGCGGTCAAGCTGCGCCGGGTCCACGCCCTCTTCGAGGAACTCGGCCACCGCGCGGTCCAGCGCCGCCTCTGCCTCTTCCAGCGACACGTCCGGCGCGGGCACGATGGTCAGGCCAAAGCTGGTGTCGTCATAGGACAGGTCGCCATAGAACGCCCCTGTATAGATCGCCGCCTGCGTCTCGAACTGCAGCTTGCGCGCCAGGACAGAGGTCTGCCCGTTCCCGCCCAGGATCTCGGCCAGCAGCACCAGCGCCGCCGCCGTCTCCTGGTCGCCGGGGTCGCGCT
>JAUIIC010000094.1 GCA_030431935.1 Alphaproteobacteria bacterium
CAACAAGCTCAAGCACTTCAGAAAGATCGCCACACGCTACGAGAAGTCCGCAAGCAACTACCTCGCCGCCGTCCTCATGGTCTGTGCGCGGCTATGGGCCAGACATTATGAGTCCGCATCCTAGACGGCCCTGCGCCGCCGCGCCTCCAGCCACGCCCCCAGCGCGAAAAGGATGAACAGCGCCTTGGCCAGCGCATTGCCGTCGATCTCGGGCACGGCGGCGGGGGCGGCGACGGAGGCAAAATATATATCGCTTCCCAAAAAATCCGATGCACTTGAGGCACCGGCTAAGTTAAACACATTTCCGGCATCAAGAGGCGCGGTCGTTCCAGCATAAGTTGCACCTTCGAATAAGCCGGTATATGCGAAAACGTAATAGGCGCTGTCATCGGGCAGGCCGACCGCTCCCCCCAAATCGGCGGTTTGCAATTCTAGTGCAAAATCGGCTGCCGCCCCGAACCCGCCACCAAACCACGGCGTCGTCGTCAGCGGCGTGGCCGGATCGCCGTTCACGCTGTCGTAGGACCCCGCGGTGAACAGCACGTCATGGGTGGTCCCGCTGACGGTCAGCGAAATGGTGAACGCCGCCGCCGGCAAGGCGACACTCCAGCACGCCACCGCGACACTCAGGGCGCGCACAGCCCTCATGAAACCTGAAAACACCCAAGCCCCCCCGGCTCAAGCAACAGTCACGACAGGGGGCACGGACAGCAGACAGCGACACCCTCGACCACGCGAAAGGGTGTCCCGGCAAGGCAGCCCGAGTCAACCCCTGGCCGCCCGCCCAAGCGCCCTGTTGCGCCATGGTTGCGGCGACGTCACGACGCCGGCTCAGCCCAAGCGCCGCCGCCGCAGGTCCAGGCAAGGCGCCCCCGTGTCGGCCCTCAACGGGTCGGACCCGCCCCTACCCCCTCAGGTCGGCCACCAGTTGCGCGGTGGACCCGTCCTTGTCCCCTGCCCCGGCCTCGCCCCGCAGCACGGGTTCCAGCGACTTCGCCAGTTCCTTGCCCAGCTCCACCCCCCACTGGTCAAAGCTGTTGATCCCCAGGATCACGCCCTCGACGAAGACCCGGTGTTCATAAAGCGCCACGATCTGGCCCAGCACATGCGGGGTCAGGCGCGGATAGACCAGTGTGGTGGACGGCCGGTTGCCCGGAAACACCCGGTGCCGCGCCTGGCGGTCCAGTTCGGGCCCTTCGAACCGGCCCGCGACGATGCCGCGCGCCTCGTCGAGCGAGCGGCCGCGCAGAAGCGCCTCGGACTGCGCGAGGCAGTTGGCCTGGAGAAGCAGGTGCTGGTGCGCCAGTTCGGGCTCGTGCCCCTCGCGGGCCACCATGAACTCGCAAGGCACCACCTGCGTGCCCTGGTGGATCAGCTGGTAGAAGGCGTGCTGGCCGTTGGTGCCCGGCTCTCCCCAGACGACGGGGCCGGAGGCGACGGTCAGGTCGCTCCCGTCCATCGCCACGCGCTTGCCGTTGCTCTCCATCTCCAGCTGTTGCAGGTAGGCCGGAAGCCGCGCCAGACGCTGTTCATAGGGCAGCACCGCGCGCGTGGGATAGCCGCAGACCTGGTTGTGCCAGATCCCTACCAGCGCCAGCATCAGCGGCATGTTGTCCGCGCCCTGGGCCTGCTGGAAATGGCGGTCCATCTCCTGCGCCCCGGACAGGAACTCGCGGAACCGCCCGGGCCCGATCGCCAGCATCAGCGACAGCCCGATCGGCCCCCACATGGAATAGCGCCCGCCGACCCAGTCCTCGAAGCCGAAGACGCGGTCCGGCGCGATGCCGAACTCGGCCGTCTTGCCGAGGTTCGAGGACAGCGCCACGAAATGCCCGCCCGCCATCTCGGCGCCGACCTTGGCGGCGACCCATGTCCGCGCGGTCTCGGCGTTCGACATGGTCTCGATCGTGGTGAAGGTCTTCGACGCCACGATCACCAGCGTGGAGGCCGGGTTCAGCCCCGCCAGCACGTCATGCACATGCGCCGGATCGACGTTCGACACGAAATGACAGCGCGGCCCGTCGGCATGGGGCGCAAGCGCCTGCACCGCCATCGCGGGGCCAAGGTCGGACCCGCCGATGCCGATGTTGACCACGTCGGTGAACCGCCCGCCGCCGGGCGCGCCCGCCGCGCCGGACCGGATGTCGGCGGCAAAGGCCTCCATCCGCGCCAGCGTGTCGCGGACGCCCGGCATGACGTCCGTGCCGTCCACCAGAACAGGCCCGCCGTCGAGGTTTCGCAGCGCCGTGTGCAGCACCGCGCGCCCCTCTGTCTCGTTGATCGCGGCGCCGCCGAACATGGCCGCGCGGCGGTCCGCCAGCCCCGCCGCCCCGGCCAGCGCCAGAAGCAGCGCGCGCCCCTCGTCGTCGATGTTCGTCTTGGAATAGTCGAACAACAGCCCCCCGGCCCGCACCGAGAACGCCCCGGCCCGTGACGCATCGGAAAACAGCCCGAGGATGCGGCGATCGGCCACCGCCGCGTGGTGCTCCTTCAATGCCTGCCACATGGTTCTACTCCGCCCAGTGCACCGTTGCGCCCGCCAGCACCGCCGAGACGGGTGCGGCAAGCGGATCGTTCAGGTCCCGCGCCCGGTCGAGCGCGGCGCGCTTGTCGGCGCCCGTAATCAGGACATGCCGCGCCACCGCGCCCTGCAGCACCGGCAGGCTGAGGCTCACCCGTGGTTCCCCGGCGTCCGGGGAACGGATCGCACAGACCGCCGGCGCTTGCGGGTCAAGCGCCGCCGCAAGGCCCTCGGCCCCCGGAAAGAGAGAAGCCGTGTGCATGTCGCCACCCATCCCAAGCAGCATGACCGACACCGGCAGGTGCCGCGCCAGCCGGTCCGACAGGGCCGGGGCACCCTCCTCGGGGGTTGCATCCCCGGTGTAGAGCGGCAGAAGCGACGCCGCGGCGGCCCGGTCCGTCAAGAGCCGTTCCCCGATCAGCCGCGCGTTCGAGCGTGCGTGATCCCCGGGCACCCAGCGCTCGTCGGTGGGGATCACGACCACCCGCGACCAGTCGATGTCGGCAGCGCACAGACCGTCGAAAAGCGGCCCCGGCGTGGTCCCGCCGGGAACGGCAAGGCTGACCGTGTCGTTGGCGTGCAGCGCCGCGTTCAGCTCCCCGGCCATCACGTTGGCCAGGTCGATCATCATCATGTCCCGGTCGGGATATTCGACGAACTTCATTCCTTGATCTCCCGCCAGCGCCGCCCCTCGCGGTGCAGCAACATCGCAGATTCCTCGGGCCCGGCGCCGCCCGGGTCATAGCGCTTGGGCCGGTCGCCGCGCCCGGTCCAGGACGCGATCAGCGGATCTGTCCAGGCCCAGGCAGCCTCGACCTCGTCGCCGCGCATGAACAGGGTCTGGTTGCCCCGGATCACGTCCATGATAAGCCGTTCGTAGGCGTCGGGAATATCCGCGGCCTCGGGCCCCAGCGCATCGGCGAAGGACATGTCGAGAGGCACCTCGACCAGCCGCATGCCCCCCGGGCCCGGCTCCTTGATGGTGACGCGCAGGTTCATGCCCTCGTTGGGTTGCAGCCGGATGACAAGCACGTTGCCGCGCCGGTCCTCCTGCTCTCCGAAGATCGAGTGCGGCGGGTCCTTGAACACCACAGCGATCTCGGACTTGCGCGCGCGTAACCGCTTGCCGGTGCGCAGGTAGAACGGCGTGTTCTTCCAGCGCCAGTTCGAGACATGCACCTTCATCGCGATGAAGCTTTCGGTGTCGCTCTCGTCCTGGCCGGCATCCTCCAGGTAGCCGGCCAGCCCGTCGCCCGGCCCGTACTGCCCGCGCACAAGGTCCGCGGGTTCCACCGGGTCGAGCGCGCGGATCACCTTCAGCTTTTCGTCGCGCACCGCGTCCGGGTCGAACCTGTGCGGCGGCTCCATCGCGATCAGGCACAGAAGCTGCATCAGGTGGTTCTGCACCATGTCTCGCATGGCGCCGGACTTGTCGTAGTAGTCGCCGCGCCCGCCGACGCCCACCGTCTCGGCCACGGTGATCTGGATGTGATCGACGTATTGCGCGTTCCACAGCGGCTCGAACAGGATGTTCCCGAACCGGACCGCCATCAGGTTCTGCACGGTCTCCTTGCCCAGGTAATGGTCGATCCGGTAGATCTGCGTCTCGTCGAAGTGCTGGGCCAGCGTGGCGTTCAGCGCCTTCGCGCTGGCCAGGTCGTGGCCGAAGGGCTTTTCCACCACGATGCGGCAATGCGGCCCCGCGATGCCATGTGCATGGATGCGCTCGGCCAGGTCGCCGAAAAGGCTGGGCCCGACCGAGAAATAGAAGGCGTGGATCACGTCGGGCCGCACCAGCGCGGCAAGCTCTTTCCAGCCGCCCTCGCCCCGCGCGTCGACGGCCACGTAGCGGATATGCTCAAGAAAAGCGTCGATCTGCTCGGGTTCGCGCTTGGCCGGAGCGACATGCTCCTCGATCGCCGCCCGCACCATCGCGCGGTAGCCCGCATCGTCGAGTTCCGAACGCGCCGCGCCGATGATGCGCGCCTCGGCCGGCATCTGCCCGGCCCAGAACCGCCGGTAGAGCCCCGGCAGGATCTTGCGTTGCGCCAGGTCTCCGGTACCGCCGAAGACGACAAGGTCGAACGGGTCGACCGGGATAATGCGCGAGACCATGGTTCCCTCAAGCAAGCTGCACTGTTAGCGCTATCAGCGCCCGTGTATCCCCCCGACGTGGCAAAGTCTAGCACCCCCTGCGGGCTTCACAACCGCGTCAGTCAAAACCCGGGGGCTTTTCGCCACCGCCCAGCCGGGCTAGCTGGGGGCAGGCAGGAAAGACGGACAAGCACCATGAAAGACCACGTGGCGGGCAGCGCAAACGCCGGCAAGTTTCAGCATCCGGAACGCACCGCCGATGGCCAACCGCGCGCGACCGTCGCACTGAGCGATCCGCGCACGCTCTGGTTCAATACCGGGACGCTCTGCAACATAGAATGCCGCAACTGCTACATCGACAGTTCGCCCAGCAACGATGCGCTGGTCTACATCACGCCCGCCGAAGTGGCCGACTACCTCGACCAACTCGACGACCGAGGCTGGGGCGTGACCGAGATCGGCTTTACCGGGGGCGAGCCCTTCATGAACCCCGGCATGATCGAGATGGCCGAGGACGCGCTGGCGCGGGGCTACAAGGTGCTGATCCTCACCAACGCCATGCGCCCGATGATGCGTCCCTCCGTCAAGGACGGTCTGCGCCGGCTCAAGGCGGCGCATGACGACCGCCTGACGCTGCGCATCTCGGTCGACCACTGGTCGCACGCCCTGCACGACGAGGAACGTGGCGCGGGCAGCTTCGCGATCACGCTGGCCGGGATGCGATGGCTGCGCGACGAAGGCATCCGCATGACCGTCGCCGGCCGCACCGTCTGGGGAGAGACCGAGGCGCAGGCACGCCAGGGCTACGCCGCACTCTACGCCCGCGAAGGCTTCGACATCGACGCCATGAACCCCGCCGAGACGGTCCTGTTCCCCGAGATGGACGAGACCGCCGAGGTGCCCGAGATCACCACCGCCTGCTGGGGCATCCTGGGCAAGTCGCCCTCGGACGTCATGTGCGCCTCGTCCCGCATGGTGGTCAAGCGGCGCGGGGCCGAACGCCCCGCCGTGCTGGCCTGCACGCTGCTGGCCTATGCGCCCGAGTTCGAGCTGGGCGCGACCCTTGCAGAGGCCGAACGCCCCGTGGCGCTGAACCACCCTCACTGCGCGCGTTTCTGCGTCCTGGGCGGGGCGTCATGTTCGGCCTGACACCCGTTCCGGCAGTTGATCCGAAAGTCGACGTGTCCTAGCCTTTCGTCAGGTTTCGCCCGCGAAAGGAGGTCCCATGTCCCCGCGCTCCCTTGTCCTCGCAATCATCTTCGCGGCACTTGCCCTGCCCGCCGCGGCACAGACGGTCTCGGCCCAGGATCCCGACGGGATCGTGCGCGCCCTGCGCGATTTTGGCTACCGCGCGACGCTCGGCGCCGCGAACGATGGCGACCCCAAGATCCAGAGCGCGGTCGAGGGCGTGAACTACACGATCTTCTTCTACGGCTGCGACCAGTCGAACCGCGATTGCCGCGACATCCAGTTCAGCGCGGGGTTCGACCTGACCAAGGCGATCTCGCCCTTTCACATGAACGAATGGAACCGTGACTGGATCCTCGGCAAGGCCTTCGCCGACGACCAGGGCGACGCGTTTCTGCAGATGTTCGTGCCCGGCGTCACCGACATCCCGCGCGACAGCTTCCGACGGATGGTGTTCCGCTGGGGCCAGGGGCTTGCCGATTTCAAGACCCACATCGGCTGGTAACGCCCGGCCCCGGGCTCAGGGCGCCATCACGCAAAGAAGCTCGAACATGATCTGCGCGCCAAGGTAGGCCGTGGCCCCTGACGCATCGAAGGGCGGCGACACCTCGACGAGGTCGGCGCCCACGATGTTGAGCCCCGCCAGCGCGCGCACCACCTGCAGCGCCTGGAAGGAATTCGGCCCGCCCACCTCGGGCGTGCCCGTGCCCGGCGCGAAGGCCGGATCGACGAAATCGATGTCATAGGAGACATAGGTGGGGCCCGCGCCCACAATCTCGCGCGCCTCGGCCATGACATCGGCGACGCCACGGGCAAAGAACGCCTCGATCGGGATCACCCGGATGCCGACGCTGTCGGCGAAATCCCGGTCCTCGCTGTCGTACATGCTGCCGCGGATGCCGATCTGGACGACGCGCGCGGGGTCGAGCAGGCCCTCCTCCACCGCGCGCCGGAACGGCGTGCCATGGGTGTACATCGTCCCGCCGAAATAGCTGTGAAAGAGGTCGGTGTGGCTGTCGAAATGCACCATCCCCAGGGGGCCGGGCCGTGCCAGCGCCCGCAGGATCGGCAGGCTGACAAGGTGATCGCCCCCGGCGGTCAGGGGGCGTATGCCTGCCGCGACCAACCCGTCGAAAAAGCGCGTCACCCGGTCGAGGCTGTCCATCAGGTCCGCCGGGTTCGGCCCCACGTCGCCCAGGTCCGCGCAGTTCATGGCCTCGAAGGGGCGCACCCCCGTCGCCGCGTTCTGCGCCCGGATCATCGTCGAGGCATCGCGCAGTTGGCGCGGCCCGTGGCGCGGCCCCGGACGGTTGGTGGTGCCGCCATCCCATGGCACGCCCACCAGTCCCACCTCGACCTCGGCAAAGCGAGCGTGCCCCGGAGGCACCACCGGCAGGCGCATGAAGCTCGGCACGCCGGCGAACCGGGGCAGATCGAACCCCGAGACCGGGGTGAAGAACGCATCGCTCATGGCCGGGCCCTTCCTTTTCGCCCGATGCTTTCACGCCCTGCGGCGGGGGGCAAGCCGCTTCGAAGCGGCTTCACCACGCGGTTTGCAAACCGCGTGACACGGGCCTTCAAAGGCCCGTGACCAAGGCGCTTCGAAGCGCCTTATGCCTCCAGTTCGGCGTCCCAGTAGAGGAAATCCACCCAGGTTTCGTGCAGGTGGTTGGGCGGGAACCGGCGGCCCATGTTGCGCAGTTCCTCGGACCCCGGGCGACGCGGCGCCTTGCGCAGGGCCATGCCCGCCTGCCGCAGGCTCTTGGCGCCCTTGCGCAGGTTGCACTTCGAACAGGCCGCCACCACGTTTTCCCAGCTGGTGATCCCGCCTCGGGCGCGCGGCACCACGTGGTCGAAGGTCAGATCGCCCCTCGCCCCGCAATACTGGCAGCAGAATTCGTCCCGCAGAAAAAGATTGAAGCGCGTGAAGGCCACGCGCTTCTGGGGTTTGACATAGTCCTTCAGCACCACGACCGAGGGAATGCGGATCTCCATCGAGGGGCTTCGCACGACCGTGTCGTACTCCGCGACGATATCCACCCGGTCGAGCACGGCGGCCTTCACCGCCTCCTGCCATGGCCAGAGAGACAGTGGATAGTAGGACAGGGGACGGTAATCCGCGTTCAGCACCAGCGCGGGGTTGTGCCGCAGGCTGCCTGGCTCCCGTACGAAACTCGTCCTGAAATCTCCGTCCATCGTGACTCCGCCCCCGCCCGGCCCGCCGTATTCCGCTGCCCGGGGCGGGGATCCCGCCCCAGCCTTTGCGCCACTATATATGGCGTCATTCACCTGACAACCCCAACAAGATGCGGGGGTGTCGCAGGTGTCGTATCGCGGCTTTTCAACAGCCGTGTGACGTTATCCACATGGCTCGCGGCCCGCGCGTTGCAGGTCCGGCGCGGATCGTCCGCAAACCGCCCAATTGTCGGGCAACACGCCCGGCGCATGTGCATTCGCGCCTCCCGCCACGCCCAAGCCCCGGCTCGGCCGCCGCCCTGCGTTCCACCGCCCCTCCGCTGCGGGTATTTCGCCAAGGCCCGACCCGGAGACGCCGATGCACGACGACACACGGTCGCCCTTTCATGCCTATCTGAAGGAGTTGCACGGCCGCTTCCGCGGTCTCGATGCCGGCGCGGTGGCCGACTACATCCCCGAACTGGCCAAGGCGGCGCCCGAGAGCTTCGGCATCGCCTTCGCCACCATCGACGGGCATGTCTACAGCACCGGCGACAGCACAACGGCCTTCTCGATCCAGTCGGTCTCCAAGCCCTTTGCCTACGGGGGCGCGCTGGAAAGGCTCGGTGCCTCCGAAGTGCTGCGCAAGGTCGGGGTCGAGCCCACGGGCGAGGCCTTCAATTCCATCGTCCTCGACCAGCAGAACAACCGTCCCTTCAACCCGATGGTCAACGCCGGCGCCATCGCCGTCTCGGCGCTGGCCGAGGGCGACACCCACGAGGATCGCATCGAGGGGATGCGCGCGCTCTTCTCGGGCTTTGCCGGCCGTTCGCTCGACATCGACGAGGCGGTGTTCCGGTCCGAGGCCGAGACCGGCCACCGCAACCGCGCCATCGCCTACCTGATGCTCAACACCGGCATGATCGACCGTCCGCCGGAAGAGGTGCTGGACCTCTACTTCCGGCAATGCGCCCTGCGCGTGACCGCCGAGGACCTTGCGCTGATGGGCGCGACGCTGGCCAACAACGGGGTCAACCCGCGCAGCGGGCAGCGGATGCTGGCGCCCGAACACGTGCGCGACGTGCTGACGCTGATGATGAGCTGCGGGATGTACGACTATGCCGGCGAATGGTCCTACGACGTGGGCCTGCCGGCGAAAAGCGGCGTCTCGGGCGCGGTGCTGGCGGTCCTGCCGGGGCAGTTGTCCATCGCCATCTGGTCGCCGCCGCTCGATGCCATCGGCAACTCGGTGCGCGGCGTGGCCACCTGCCGCCAGATCAGCCAGGACTTCGGCCTGCACCTTTTCATGAACGCCGCCAGCGTCGAGGAGGTGGTGCGCCGCATCGCCCATGCCGACCGGCAAAGCAGCCTGCGCATCCGCAACCCGCGCGAACGTGACCTCCTGGCCAGCCACGGCGGCCGCATCGCGCTGGTGGAGCTTCAGGGCGCGCTCTACTTCGCCTCGGCCGAGCGCATGATCCGACAGTTGCAGCCGCTCGCGGCCGAAGTCGACTACCTCATCCTCGACACCCGCCGGCTGAACTCGCTCGACCCGGCGGCAGAGGCCTTCGTCGACCGCTTTCTCGCCGGCACCCGCGACGAGGGTGTCGAGATCGCCGTCGCCGAGATCGCCAGCCGTCCCGCCGATGCCGCCGCCGCGCTCGACCGGCTGGCGGACCGCAACGGGCTGCGCCGCTTCGACACCGCCGACGCCGCGCTGGAAACCTACGAGGAGATGCTTCTCGAAAAGATCCGGGAGCCCTTCGATTTCAGCCGCTTCTCGCTGTCCACGATCGAGCTTTTCAAGGGCCTCGACGACGCCCAGCTGAAGCATGTAGAGGCCGTGATCCAGCCGATGCAGTTCGAGGCCGGAGACCGCATCCTGCGGCGCGGCGCCGAGGGGCACATGTTCTTCGTGATCGCCCGCGGAACCGTAAGCGTGCTGGTGCCCACCGGGTCCGAGACCGCCATGCGGATCGGCTGCATCGGGCCGGGCCAGTTCTTCGGCGAGATGGCGGTGCTGGAAGGCGGGGCGCGCTCGGCCGACATCGTCGCGGACGAGCGCACCATCTGCTACGGGCTGACGGCCGATCACCTGGAAACGCTGGGCCATCAGGATCCGCGCATCCTGTCCACGATCCTGACCAACATGGCGCGCGAGTTCGCCGGCCGGATCCGGCGCGGCAACGACATCATCTCGGCCCTGCAATAGCCCCTTTCCCGCGTCGGGACGCACGTTAGACTGCCCCGCAAAGGGGAGTATCGCGAATGCCTAGGCTTGAGGGAAGGTGCGCCATCGTCACCGGCGGCGCCAAGGGGCTCGGGGCAGAGTTCGCCCGCGCGCTCGCGGGTGAAGGCGCGCGCGTCACCATCGCGGACATCGCGGACGGCACCGCCCACGCCGCGGCGCTGGGCGGGCTTTACGTGGAGACCGACGTCACCGACCCCGAGGCCGCGCGGCGCGCCGTCGCCGCGACCGCCGAGGCCTTCGGCCCCGTCGATATCCTCGTGAACAACGCCGCGCTCTATGCCCCGCTGGCGATGGAGCGCTATGACCAAATCGACCCCGCCCTCTGGGACAGGGTGATGGCCGTGAACGTGCGCGGCGCCTTCAACATGGTGCAGGCCGCAGGTCCGATGATGGAGGCCCGCGGCAGCGGCAAGATCATCAACATCACATCCGGAACGGTCTATCGCGGCATGCCCAACATGCTGCACTACATCACGTCGAAGGGCGCGCTGGCCGCCATGACCCGCGCCCTGTCGCGCGAACTGGGGCCAAAGGGGATCTGCGTGAACTCGCTGTCGCCGGGCCTGACCCTGTCTTCCAGCATCGTCGAGAATGACGAGCATATCGCGCAGACCCGAGACCGGGTTCTGGCCGCCCGTGCCATGCCACGCGATGCGCACCCCTCGGACCTGCTGGGCGCGCTGGTGTTCCTCGCGTCCTCCGACAGCGATTTCATCACCGGCCAGACCATCGCGGTGGACGGGGGCACGGTGAACACCTGAGGTCCAAGCGGAGAAACCCCTGCCCGGAACAGCCGCGCAAGCGGCCCGGGCAGCGGATGGCCGCCCGGACGGCCAGCCGCTTTGTCAACGCCAGCGCACGCTCAGGGGGCGTCCGGACCTGGCCGGAATAAAGTGAAGACCTCAGCCGCCGGAGCGGCTGCCGGCGGTCATCCGCTCCCCTCTGCCAGGTCCCCCCAAGGGCAGCCCCCCTACCCCGCGTCGATCCCCAGCTTGTCGCGCATGAAGGCCAGCGCCACCGAAAGCCCGTCGGGCGCGATGCCGTGGCCAGTGCCCTTCATGACATGGGCATAAACCTCGAACCCCGCTTGGGTCAGCGCGTTGCCCGCCTCGGGCAGGGACTGGGGCGGCACCATCTCGTCCTGGTCGCCATGGACCAGCAGCACGGGCGGCTTCGACACCACCTCGTCGGCCAGCGCCTCGGGCTGCAACAACCGTCCCGAGAAGCCGACGACACCCGCCACGGGGTCTGCCCGGCGCGGCGCCACATGCAGGCTCATCATCGTGCCCTGGGAGAAGCCGAACAGCACCAGACGGTCCGGCGTGACCCCCTCGGTCTCCAGCACCTCGTCGAGATAGGCGTTCAGGTCGGCGATCGACTGGCGCATCGAGACCTCTGCGGCCTCTTCGGAGGACCCGTCCAGCCAGGGGATCGGGAACCACTGGTAGCCCATCGGGTTGTTGACGCAGGCCTCGGGCGCGTTCGGGGCCAGGAACACCGTATCGGGCATGTGCGGCGCCAAGGGGTCGGCCAGCCCCAACAGGTCCTGCCCGTCCGCCCCGTAGCCGTGCAGCAGCACGACCACCGATTCCGTGGTGCCGGATGCGGCGGCGCGGCGCCCGCCGGTCAATGCGCGTGTCATCGGATGCCCTCTCGTTCCTTCGCAACCCGGTAGTAGGCCCACAGAAGCCGCGCCGCAACCGCCCGCCACGGCGCCCAGGCCTCGGCCATCTCACGGAACTCGCGCTCGCGGGGCCGCGCCTCCATCTCGAAGAGAACCCGTGCGGCCTCCTGCAATGCCAGGTCCGCAGGCGCGAACACGTCCGCCCGTCCCAGCGAGAACATCGCATAGATCTCGGCCGTCCAGCGCCCGATGCCCGGGACCTCGACCAGCCGCGCCACCACCGCCTCGGTCGGCGCGTCGCGCAGCGCGGCAAAGTCGATGCCCGCCCGGGCCAGTTCACGTGCATAGCGGATCTTCTGGCGGCTCAGCCCGCAGGCCCGCAAGTCCTCATCGCCGGCCTGCGCGATCCGGTGCGCCCCCGTCAGGCCGGCCTCCTGCAGGCGCCGCCAGATCGCATCCGCCGAGGCAACGCTGACCTGCTGGCTGACGATGGCCGACAGCAGCGGCTCGAACCCGTCGGCGCGCCGCCGCAGGGGCAAGGGGCCGGTCAACGCCAGCGCGGCGGCGAAACGCGGCTCGCAGGCGGCAAGATGCGCCGCCCCCTCGGCCACGCAGGCGGGCGTCTCGATGATCCGCCCGACCCCGGCCGCGCCGCTCACAACAGGCCCCTGACCCACCCCAGCGCCGCCGCCACCGTGGTCACGCGCGGCGCCTCGGGCTGCAGCGGGCGGCGCAGCATCGCCACGGGAAGGCCCATCGCGCGCGCCGCGTCCAGGCGCGCACGGCTCGGCCCGCCGGAATTCTTGGCCACGACCCAGTCCACGCCATGACGCTCGAACAACGCCAGTTCGTCGTCCACCGTATGCGGCGGGCGCGCCAGCACCACCTCGCCCCGCTCGAACGGCAAGGGCCCCGTCACCGGCTCGACCACCCGAACGACGACCCGCCGCCCCGGCATCGGCCCGAACCTCTCCAACCCGCCATGCCCTGTCGTGAGAAGCACCGTCTTGCCCTGAGGTATCCGCGACGCGGCTTCCTCTTCGGCGTTGAGAAACACCCAGTCGTCGCCCGGATCGGGCGTCCAGGCCGGGCGCAGGAACATCAGGTAGGGCAACCCAAGCTCGGCACACACCGCAACGGCATTGTGGCTGATCGTCGAGGCGAAGGGATGGGTGGCGTCCAGCACCGCGTCGGTCCGGCTGGCCCGCAACCAGGCGCGCAGCCCGTCACGCCCGCCGAACCCGCCAATGCGCGTGGGAATCCCCAGGGGCGTCGGCATCCGCGTCGCCCCCGCCAGCGAGGCCATCGCGCTCACCCGCAGCTCCGACGCCAGCCCGCGCGCGATCTGGCGTGCCTCGCCGGTGCCTGCCAGAAGCAACAGACGCATCAGCCTGCCCGCGCCACGATCCGGCCCGCGCGGTCCACGACCACGATATCCACGGTGGTACCTGTCCCTCCCAATCGGTCCTGCATGACGGTTCTCGCCATCTCTGCGACCCAGGCGGCAAGCCCGGGACCAACCAACTGAAGGGCATGTAGCGCAGTTTCCGCGCTGTCCACCGCCGTATACCCACTTTCCCGCGCCAGGCGCCCGAAATCCACCTGGCTGCGCGAGGAATGCAGGTCCACCGCGCCCTGCGCGAGCTTGGACAGCTTGCCGATCCCGCCGCCCACCGTCAGGCGCGCGACCGGGTGGCGGACAAGGTACTTCGTCATCCCGCCCACGAAATCGCCCATGTCCAGCATCGCATGATCCGGCAGCCCGTAAAGCGCCTGCACGGCGGCCTCGCTCGTCGCGCCGGTGCAGCCCGCCACATGGGTCAGGCCCGCGGCCCGCGCCACGTCGATCCCCCGGTGGATCGAGGCGATCCAGGCCGCGCAGGAGAACGGGCGCACCACGCCGGTGGTCCCGAGGATCGACAGCCCGCCCTCGATTCCCAGCCGCGGATTCCA
Source organism: Alphaproteobacteria bacterium (assembly GCA_030431935.1). Lineage (GTDB taxonomy): Bacteria > Pseudomonadota > Alphaproteobacteria > Rhodobacterales > Rhodobacteraceae > ASV31. The sequence goes on from JAUIIC010000094.1 coordinate 13,807, forward strand.
GGTTTTCCGCGCGATCTCCGCACCGCCCGGCACGCTGACGGTGATCTCGACGTCCGCCGCCCGCCCGAACCGCGCCGCCATCTCCCCGACCACCCCGGCCATCATCTCCCGCGGCACCGGGTTGATCGCGGGCTCGCCGGGCGGGATCGGCAGGCCGGGTTTCGTCACAGTGCCCACGCCGGGCCCCGCACGGAACACCACGCCGCCGCCAGAGGCCGCCACCCGCGCCACGATCAGCGCGCCATGGGTGACATCCGGATCGTCGCCCGCGTCCTTGGTGATCCCCGCCTCGGCCCAGCCCGGCCCCGCGTCGCGATGGGCCAGCGGGAACACCGGCGTCTCGCCGCGCGGCAGGGTGATCTGCACCTCGGCCGGAAACGCGCCGCCCCACAGCCGTTCCAGCGCCGCCTTGACGGCGGCGGTGGCACAGGCGCCCGTGGTCCAGCCCCGGCGCAGCTCTCCTTCGGGCATGCGGCTCATGCGCGGGACTATAGCCATAGCCCCCTCGCGCCGCCAATCGCCCGAATGCGGTCGCTTGCCGTCTTTCCGGAACCTCCGCCAGCCGTCATAAAGCCGTCATGACCGACTCGCCCCCGCCTCTTCCGGCCCATGCCTGGCCCCGTCTCGAACCGGGCTGGGTCTGGCTGTGCGGCGCCGGGCCCGGCGACCCGGGGCTCCTGACGCTCCACGCGCTCAACGCGCTCCGCCAGGCCGACGTGATCGTCTACGACGCCCTTGTCGAACCCGCGATCCTCGACTGGGCCGCCCCGGCGACAGAGCGCATCTTCGCCGGCAAGCGCGGCGGCAAGCCGTCGCCGCAACAGCGCGACATCTCGCTGCGCCTTGTCGATCTCGCCCGCGCCGGGCGCCGGGTGCTGCGGCTCAAGGGCGGCGATCCCTTCGTCTTCGGGCGCGGCGGCGAAGAGGCGCAGACGCTGGTCCAGCATGGCGTCCCGATCCGCATCATCCCCGGCATCTCGGCGGGCATCGGCGGGCTGGCCTATGCCGGCATCCCGGTGACACACCGCGACGTGAACCAGTCCGTCACCTTCGTGACCGGCCATGACCAGTCCGGCCAGACGCCCTCGTCGCTCGACTGGCCCTCGATCGCGCGCGGCAGCCAGGTGATCGTGATCTACATGGGGATCAAGCATATCGCCCGCATCGCCGCGGCGCTGCTCGACGCGGGCCGCGCGCCGTCCGAGCCGGTCGCAATCGTCACCGATGCCACCACCGGGGCGCAGCGCGTGCTGGAAACCACGCTGGCGCGCGC
>JAUIIC010000095.1 GCA_030431935.1 Alphaproteobacteria bacterium
CATGAACTGCAGCCGCGCCGTGTCGCGGTCGCCGTAGCCGGCGACGATGGCAGCGTCGAGCGCGGCCAGCCCGCCCCGCCCGATCCGCGAGGGGATGCCCAGCCGTTCCTCCAGCTCGCAGGCCAGCCGCACGTCCTTGGCGGCAAGCCGGATCGCAAAGCCGGGGCTGTCGTCGCCGAGGAAGCCCTTCTTGGGCATCGCGGTCGAGAACTGGCTGTTCCAGGCCATCGTGTTCTTCATGACCTTCTGCATCATCTCCAGCGTCAGGCCGCACTTCAGGCCCAGCGCGATCGCCTCGGTGTTGGCGACCATGATCGTCGTGGCCAGCACGTTGTTGGTGATCTTCATGGCGTGGCCCATGCCGGGACCGCCGCAATAGTATTTCTCGTTGCCCATGCAATCGAGCACCTGTTCGGCACGTGCGATGGCCTCGGGCTCGCCGCCGATCATCAGGGTCAGCGTGCCGGTGACGGCATGTTCCGAGGTCTTGCCAACGGGGCTGTCCACCAGGTTCATGCCCCGCGCGCGCAACTCGTCGCCGATGCGCTGCGAGGTCTGCGGGTCGATCGTGCTCATCTCGATGACGATGCCGCCCTTGGGCAGCCCCTCGGCCACGCCGTCCTTGCCCAGGATGGCGCCGTCGACATGGTGGGGCTCGGGCAGCATGGTCACGACGAAATCGCTCGCCGCGCCGACCTCGCGCGGGGTGGCGCAGGCGGTCGCGCCGGCCTCGACCAGGCGCTGGACGGCATCCGGGTTCAGATCGAAGACAGAGAGCGTGTGACCGCCCTTCAGGATGTTGAGCGCCATCGGAGCGCCCATGACGCCCAGGCCGATGAAACCTACTTTGGCCATGCGTTTCCCTTTCTCATGGCGGAAGTCCTCGTTGCGCCCGGGCGCGGGGTCGCCATTGCGAACCGCGCCCGGGCCGGTGTCGGGTGGATCAGGCCTTCTCGGACCAGTCGCTCATGTTCCAAAGCGGCAGGCCGCGCAGGTCGTTCACGTCGGTGCGGGTGAACTCCGAAGCCGCGGTGCGCGACCCCAGCAGCTCATACGCCTGCTTGGCCAGCGGCGCGGTCCGCTCGAAGGCGCCCTTGACCTGGTCCCAGGTCAGCGGGCTTTCGATCACGCCGCCATCCACCAGGTATTGAGAGGCCTGCTGCACCGCGCGCGCCTCGCTGACGGTGGGCCAGGCCCAGCCGCGGGCGAAGATCAGGTCGTCGTTGACCACCTTGGCGCCGTCGTCGGGCTCCAGCTTCCAGTAGTCCTTGACCAGCTGCGACACGTCGCCCGGATCCTGCGCCGACAGGGTCGCCACGGCGCCCTGCTGCGCGGCCATGAAGGCGGTGACGATGTTCGGGTGCTGCTCGGCGATCGAGTTGCGCACCACCCAGAACGACCGGTGGACATAGTAGCCCTCGGGGTAGAAGGGCGAGTTCAGCACCGACGGCACCTGGATGCCGGCGCCGCTGCCCAGCGGGCCTTCGTAGAATTCCTCGGTGTAGCCGTAGGAGTTCCAGATCGCGCGGGTGCCGTTCTTGGCGGCGGCCAGGTACATCGGCTGGATCGCGATCGCGGCGTCAAGCCCGGTCGGCACGGCGGCCGCCTGGCTGAGAACCGGCACGTTGATCAGGTTGATGCCCAGTTCGCGCGGATCGGCCGAGCCGAGTTCCCAGCGCAGCATCTGGCTGAGCGCGTTGTAGGGGTCGCCGCCCAGGAGCGAGCCGACAGTCTTGCCGCGCAGGTCCTCGGGCTTGCGGATGCCGCGGCCGTCGCGGGTGACGATCAGGAAGCGCAGGCGCCCCTCGCCCACCACCATCAGCGACAGCGGCAGACCAGCGGCGATCGAACGGATGATCGGCGTGTTGCCCCACATGCCCATGTCGAGATCATCGGCGACGAAGGCCTCGACCTGCGGCATCGCGGTGGGATAGTCGCGCCAGTCGACGGTCAGTTCATAGCCCAGATCGGCCGCGTATTTCTCGAACAGCTTGTTCTCGATCATGTAGGCGGTCATCGGCGCGTTGCCGGCCGCCCAGGGGATCCGGCCGACCGAGACCGTGATCTTGTCGGTCGCGGCCCGGACGATGCCCGGCGCGGCAAGCAGCATGCCGGTGGCGGCACCGCTTGCCAGCAAGGAGCGGCGATTGAGGACGAGTTTGGAGATAGCGTCGGACATGGTTTTCCTCCCTTGATCCGAAACTGAAGTCCCGGAGGCGTTCCGGAACGGGGTGAAGCTGTGGCAGTCGGGGTCAGGCGATGGCTTGGTAGGCCTCGTCGCGGATCAGCGACCAGATTTCGTCGGTAAGCTGCCCGAACCGGGGTTCGGACCGGATGTGTTCCGTGCGCGGGCGCGGGATGTCGATGTCGATCACGGCACTGACGCGCCCCGGATGGCTGGACATCACGACGACGCGGTCGGCGAGAAACACCGCCTCGTCGATGCCATGGGTGATGAAGACCACGGTCTTGCGTTCGCCATGGTCGGCGGCCTCTCCCCAGATGCGCAGAAGCTCCACCTGAAGCACCATGCGGGTCTGGGCGTCGAGCGCGCCAAGTGGCTCGTCCATCAGCAGGACTTCGGGGCCGTTCGCGAGGAGTCGGGCAAGCGCCACGCGCTGGCGCATCCCGCCCGACAGCTGGTGCGGGTACTTGGTCGCCGCGGCCTCAAGGCCCACCATCTTGACGAAGTGGTCCACCCTTTCCCTGCGCTCGACCGGCGACAGGCCATTGCCCGGGGTGCCGTGCTTCAGCCCGAAACCGACGTTGTCGCGCACGCTCTTCCATGGGAACAGGGCATAGTCCTGGAACATCACGCCCCGTTCGGCGCCCGGCCTGGTGACAAGCTGGCCATCCATGACGATCGAACCCTCGGTCGGCTGGTCGAGGCCCGCGATCATGTTCAGCACCGTGGACTTGCCGCAGCCCGAGGGGCCGACCACGCACAGGAACTCTCCGGGCCGCACGTCGAGCGAAAAGTCGGACACGGCCAGAGTCTTCTGCCCGGTGCGCTTGGCCACGAACTCCTTGGTGACGTTCTGCAGCCGCAGCTTCGGCTTCTGGGACGTGGGCATGGTGGCGACGGTCATTGTCAGGTCCTCCAGGGAAGCAGGCGGGTTTCCGCGGCGCGGAACAACCGGTCGATCAGCAAGGCGATGACACCCACGACGATCATGCAGACAACGATGCCGTTCAGGTCGACCGAGTAGGCGTAGAAGATGAACATCATGTTCCCGATCCCGCCGGAGCCGCCGCTGCCCGACTTGGCGCCGACGGCCAGCTCTGCGGCGATGATGGCGGTCCAGGCGACACCCATCGCCAGGCGCGAGCCGAGCAGCACGCTGGGCACCGCGGCCGGCACGATCACCGCAAGAACGGTGCGCAGGCGTCCGATGCCCATGGTCTGCGCGGCGCGGACAAGCTGCCGGTCCACCCGGCTGACGCCGTAGACGGTGTTCACCAGCAGCGGGAAGAAGGCGGCATAGGCGACGATGGTCAGTGCCGCTGGGGTGCCGGTGCCGAACCACAGGATCGCGATCGGCAGGATCGCCATCGGCGCGATCGGCCGGAAGCTCTCCACGATGGGGTCCAGGTTCTCGCGCACGGCCTTGCTCGATCCCATCAGGACGCCCAGGCTGATGCCGCAGACCATCGCGATGGCAAAGCCGGCAATGACGCGACCCAGGCTTTGCAACGTCGACCAGATCAGGTCGCCGCTTGCCGTCAGCGCCAGGAAGGACGCCACCACCTTGGCCGGCGCCGGTGCCGGCGAGTTTTCGGGCAGCGTCAGCGTCCAGGCCTGCCACGCCAGGATCAGAAGGATCGGCAGGGTGACCGCCTTGACGGCCGGGGGCAGGCTGGTGATCGAAAAGCGGTGCGTCGCGGTGGTCATTGTCCGATCCCCGTTCCTTCGGCCCACGGCGTGAGCTTTCGCTGAAGGGCCCGCAGGCCAAGGTCGCAGAGATAGCCGACCGCGCCGATCGTCATGATGAAGGCAAAGACCTTCGGGCTCATCAGCAGCTGGCGGTACCATTCGATGGCAAAGCCCAGCCCCGAGGGCGAGCCGATCAGCTCGGCCGCGATGATCGCGGCCCAAGCCGAGGCGAAGGCGATGCGGAACCCCACCATGACCGAGGGCAACGCGGCGGGCACGGCGATATGGGTCAGCCGCGCACGCCGGCTCACGCCCATCGTCTCGGCGGCGGCGAGGAGCTTTCGGTCGATGCCCTTGACCCCGTCCACCGTGTTCAGAAGCAACGGGAAGAAGGCGACATAGGCCATGATGAAAACCGGCAACGTGCCACCCACCCCGAAGATGAACAGCCCAAGCGGGATCCAGGCGATGCCCGAGATCGGCCGCAACAGCTCGACCAGCGGGTCGATAAAGGCGTTGGCCTCGCGGTTCAGCGCCATGAAGAACCCCAGCGGCACCGCGATTGTCGTCGCGACCACCAGCGCCACCAGCAGACGCTGGGTGCTGATCCAGATGTGCTGAAACAGCTCGCCGCTGGACGCGAGCCCGAGGAAGGCGTCGAACACCTTGGCCGGCGTCGGCATCTGGATCGGGCTCGACACCCAGGCCGACACCCCCCACCAAAGCGCGATGAAGACGGCGAAGGCGCGCAACACGACGAACCAGCGCGCGCGCCAGAACCGGCCCGCCAATTGCCCCGGCGACATCGTCGCACGCGCCGGGCGACGAACCGCGGACGGATCGACCGGGATCTCCGAAAGCTCTTTCGCGCTTCTGGTTTCCATGAGGCTGACCATCCCGTCGATTCCCCCTCCTCCAATATTTGTAACTCTAGTTTCCAACTTTGCGAGTTGTCAACTGATATTACAAGCTGGACATGGCGATCTACCGGCTGGAATTCCAAGGGATTTTCCGCCGCACCGGCGGGCGGGCCATCACCGGCGCCGCCCCGGAAACGAATCGGGCCGCCCCGAACGGGACGGCCCGAAACCCGCGACCTGCAGGCGTCAGCGCGTGACGGCGGTAAACCCCCCGTCGATATAGATGACCTGCCCGTTGATATAGGCCCCGGCGTCCGAGGCCAGCAGCAGCGCGGCGCCGGCGATGTCCTGCGGCCGGCCCCAGCGCCGGCACGGCGTCCAGTCGCGCACGAAATCGTGGAACTCCTCGATGTTGGCCTGGCTGAACTCGGTGATGGTGTAGCCCGGCGCCAGCACGTTCACGGTAACGCCGGTGCCGGCCAGATCCGCGGCCGCCGCCTGGGCAAAGGAATGCACCGCCCCCTTGGCCGAGACGTAGGGCACCAGGTTCGGGCGCGACACATGCCCCATGATCGAGCCCATGTTGATGATGCGTCCGCCGCCCTGCGCCACCATGATCCGCGCCGCCGCCTGGCCCACGGTGAAATAGGCGGTCAGGTCGGTGTCGATCACCTTCTGCCAGTCGGCGTCCTCCAGCTCCAGGAAGGGTTTGCGCACGATCACGGCAGCGTTGTTGACCACGATATCGAGCCGGCCCCAGACATCCGCCGCGTCTTCGACCCCCCGGCGCGCGGCGTCCCGGTCGTTGACGTCGAAGACCAACGCCTTCGCCTCGGTGCCCGCCGCGCGGAACGCCTCGGCCTTGTCGTGGACGCGGTCGCTACGGTCGGCCAGAACCAGCCGCGCGCCGGCGGCCGCGAACGCCTCGGTGATGCCCGAGGCGATGCCACCGGCCGCGCCGGTGACCAGCGCCACGCGGTCCTTCAGCGAAAACAGGCTGGCCGGGTCCAGCCGAAGCGCGGTCTCTGCGGTGTCGAGCATGATTTTTTCCATTTCTTTCCGTCGATTGGTCAGACAAGCCGGTTCGGCAGCGTGCCGCCGGCCAGATGGGTCGCGACCGACTCGAGCAGCATCTGTCCCATCCGCACCCGCGTGCCGATGGTCGAACTGCCCTGGTGCGGCTGCAGGAAGACGTTGGGCAGGTCGCGATAGCCCGGATGGATCTCTGGCTCGCCATTGAACACGTCGAGCCCTGCCGCCGCCACATGGCCCGACCGCAACGCCGCGATCAGCGCGTCGTCGTCCACCAGGTCGCCGCGCGCGATGTTCACGACAATCGCGCCCGGCGGCAGCAGCGCCAGCCGCTCGGCATTCAGAAACCCCCTCGTGGCGGGCGTCGAGGGCGCCGCGAGAACGAGGAAATCGCTTTCGGCCAGCAGCCCCTCGGCAGTGGGATGATACTGTGCGCCGGCCTCGATCTCGGGCGCCAGGCGGCTGCGGTTGTGGTAATGCACCGGCATGTCGAAGGCGGCCGCGGCGCGCCGCGCGATGGTCCGCCCGATGCGCCCCATGCCCAGCACGCCCAGCCGCGCGCCAGTCACGTCGCGCCCCAGCAGCTGGGTCGGCGACCAGCCCGCCCACGTCCGGTCGTAGATCATCCGCTCGCCCTCCTGCGCACGCCGCGCGGCGCAAAGCATCAGCAGGATGGCGATCTCGGACACCGCGTCGCTAAGGATGTCGGGCGTGTGGATCACGGCGATGCCGCGGTCCCGCGCGGCGGCCAGGTCGATGTGGTCATGGCCCACCGAAAGCGTCGCCAGCACCTGCACCGCGTCCGGCAGAGCGGCGATGCAGGCCGCGTCGATCCGGTCCATCGCCATGACCAGCATCACCTCGGGCCGGTGCGCCGCCACCGCGCGCTGCAATTCCTCTGCCGAAAGCGTCCGGTCCTCGGGGTTCACCCAGGCATCGAACTGCGTGGCGATCCGCTCCATCAACGCGCCCGGAAGCCCGCGCGTCACGATCATGCGTGGCTTCGACGGCATGTGCACCCTCTTGTCCCGGCCCTTCACCTGCATCACTAGTTTCCGAGTTTTTACTTGTCAACATGAATTACAACTAGTAGACGGATCCGGACTTCACGCCTGCACCGACGGAGCCCCCTGGACATGGACGCATCCACGCTAGCCCCCACCGACAGCCGCCTTGCCGCCTACCGCAACCTGATCGGCGGCCAGTCCGCCGAGGCCGAGGACGGGCGCCTGATAGAGGTCGTCTGCCCCTCGGACGGGCGCCCCTTCGCCACGATCCCGCGCTCGGGCGCGGCCGAGATCGACCGCTCCGTGCGCGCCGCCCGCACCGCCTTCGACGGCGCGTGGGGCCGCTTCACCGCGATCGAGCGGGGCCGCGTGCTGGTGAAGATCGCCGAGGCGATCCTGCAGAACCTCGACGAGCTGGGCGCGCTCGAATCGCGCGACACCGGCAAGCCGGCCGGCCAGGGCCGCGCCGACATGGTCGCCACGGCGCGCTACTTCGAATACTACGGGCACGCCGCCGACAAGCTGCACGGCGAGACGATCCCCTTCCACAACGGCTATACCGTGGCCGTGGTGCGCGACCCGCACGGCGTGACCGGGCACATCGTGCCCTGGAACTACCCCGGCCAGATCTTCGGCCGCTCGGTCGGCGCGTCGCTGGCCTGCGGCAACGCCTGCGTCGTCAAGCCGGCAGAGGATGCCGGGCTGACGCTGGTGCGCATCGCGGAACTCGCGCTCGACTGTGGCCTGCCCCCCGGCGCGCTGAACATCGTCTGCGGGCTGGGGGCCGAGGCCGGCGCCGCGCTGACCGCCCACCCGGACGTCGATTACATCTCGTTCACCGGCAGCCCCGAGGTGGGCACGCTGGTGCAGAAGGCCGCCGCCGAGAACCGCATCGGCTGCACGCTGGAACTGGGGGGCAAGTCGCCCCAGCTGGTCTTTGCCGACGCCGACCTCGACGCCGCGCTGCCGGTGCTGGTCAAGGCGATCCTGCAGAACGGCGGACAGACCTGTTCGGCCGGCAGCCGCGTGCTGGTGGAACGGCCGATCTACGATGCCGTCGCGGCCGCGCTGACCGAGCGTTTCGCCGCCACCGTCGCCGGCCCGCATGACCGCGACCTCGACCTGGGCGCCATGGTCACCGCCAGGCAGCAGGCCCGCGTGCGCGCCTTCGTCGATGGCGCGCAGGCCGCCGGCGTGCCGCTCCTCGCGCGGGGGCAGGTCGCCGCCGACGCGCCCGAGAGCGGCTTCTACGTCGCCCCCGCCCTGTTCGGCCCGGTGCCGCGCGACGCGCTGATCGCCCGCGAAGAGGTGTTCGGCCCGGTGCTGGCGCTCCTGCCCTTCGAGGACGAGGCCGACGCCGTCGCGCTGGCCAACGCCACCGATTACGGCCTTGTCGCCGGGGTCTGGACCGGGAACACGAACCGCTCGATGCGGGTCGCACGCGCGATGCGCTGCGGGCAGGTCTTCGTCAACGGCTTCGGCGCCGCGGGTGGGATCGAACTGCCCTTCGGCGGCGTCAAGAAATCCGGCCACGGCCGCGAAAAGGGGTTCGAGGCGCTCTACGAGTTCTCGGCCTCCAAGACCATCGTTCTGAACCACGGATGACACGGACATGCGACTGAAAGACAAGACCGCCATCGTCACGGGTGGCGCCCAGGGCTTCGGCTACGGCATTGCGGAACGCTTCGTGCAGGAAGGCGCCCGCGTGGCGATCCTGGACCTGAACGGCGACAAGGCGGCCGAGGCCGCGGCGGCCATCGGCGGCGGCACACTGGCCTTCGGCTGCGACGTGACCGATGGCGCGGCGCTGAACGCCGTGGTGGCGCAGGTGATCGCCGCCTTCGGGCAGTTCGACATCGTCATCAACAATGCCGGCACCACCCACCGCAACCGGCCCATGCTGGAGGTGACAGAGGCGGAATACGACCGGGTCTTCGCCGTGAACGTCAAGTCGATCTTCCTGATGAGCCATGCGGTCGTCCCGCATTTCCGGCAGATCGGCGGCGGCTCGATGGTCAACATCGGCTCGACCGCCGGCATTCGGCCCCGCCCGGGGCTGACCTGGTACAACGCCTCGAAGGGCGCGGTGAACCTGCTGACCAAGTCGATGGCGGTGGAACTGGCCCCCGAGGGCATCCGCATCAACGCCATCGCCCCCGTCGCGGGCGAGACGCCGCTGCTGGCGCAGTTCATGGGCGAGGACACACCGGAAAAGCGCGCGGCCTTCCGCGCGACGATCCCGCTGGGCCGGCTGTCGACGCCGCTCGATATCGCCAACGCCGCGCTCTATCTCAGCTCGGACGAGGCGAGCATGGTGACAGGCACCGTGCTGGAGGTCGACGGTGGCCGCTGCATCTGAGGCCCCGGCCCCGCTGCGCCCGATCGGGGCGCAGCGCGACATTCTCGGCGAATGCCCGCTCTGGGACGACCGGGCCGGCGTGCTCTGGTGGGTCGACATCCGCCGTCCCGCCATCCGCCGGCTCGACCCGGCCACCGGGGCTGTCGACACCTTCGCGGTGCCAGATCTGGTGGGCGCCATCGCGCTGACCGAAGGTCCCCGGCTGGCCGTTGCCATGGGCCGGGCCGTCAGCCTGTGGCGGCCGGGATCCGACGCGTTCGAGCCGCTGGCGACGCTGGGCGACATGCCCCCCGGGCACCGCTTCAACGACGGGCGCGTGGACCGGCAGGGGCGGTTCTGGGTGGGCACGATGCACAACCTCACCCGCGCGGCCGAGGGCACGCTCTACCGGCTGGAGGGCGGCGCGCTGGTGCCGGTCCTGTCCGGCATCCGCATCCCCAACGCCCTGGCCTGGAGCCCGGAGGGCAGCACGATGTATTTCGCCGATTCGCTGTCCCACGGGATCGACGCCTTCGATCTCGACCCCGCCATCGGCGCGCCGACGCGATGCCGACGTTTTGCCGACGCGATGCCGCCCGCCTTTCCGGACGGCGCCACGACCGACTCGCAGGGCCATCTCTGGTATGCCGAGTTCAACGGCGGCCGCGTGGTGCGCCGCGCCCCCGACGGCCGCGTTTCGGCCGTGATCGAGACCCCGGTCGACCGCCCCACCGCCGTCGCCTTCGGCGGGCCCGACCGCCGCACGCTCTATATCACCACCACCAGCCAGAACATGACCGAGGCAGAGCGCGCCGCCGCGCCGCTCGCCGGGGCGCTGCTGGCGATGGAGACCGGCGTGGCCGGTCTGCCCGAACCCCGCCTCGCCCTGACCTGACCCGAAAGGAGACGCCCGCGATGATCCGGATTTCCCGCATCGACGCCTTTGCGATCCGCGTGCCCATCGCCGCGCCGATCAAGGTGGCCTTCGGCACCTTCCGCGACCGCCCCATGGTGCTGGTGCGGATCACCGACACCGAGGGCGCGACCGGCTGGGGCGAGATCTGGTCGAACTGGCCCGCCGTCGGCGCCGAGCACCGCGCGCGCCTGGCCGTCGACCTGGGCCAGGCGCTGATCGGGCAGGAATTTGTCGACCCGCCAGCGGTTTACGACCACCTGACCCGGCTGACGGAAGTGCTCGTGCTGCAGACGGGCGAGGTCGGCCCGGTCGCACAGGTGATCGCCGGCATCGACATCGCGGCCTGGGACCTGCACGCGCGCAAGGCGGGGCAGCCGCTTTGCCGGATGCTGGCCGCGCGTCCGGAGGACCGCGTGCCGGTCTATGCCACCGGCCTCAACCCCGACGGGCCCGAGCATTTCGCCGCCGCGCGCCTGGCCGAGGGGCACCGCGCCTTCAAGCTGAAGATCGGCTTCGGTCGCGACCTGGATCTGCGCAACATCGCGGCGGTGCGCGGCGCCATCGGCCGCGACGCGACCTTCATGCTCGACGCCAACCAGTCGCTGAGCCGCGACGCCGCCCTCGACATGATCGCGGCCGCCGCGCCCCACGGCATCACCTGGCTGGAAGAGCCGATGCGCGTCGATGCACCTATGGCGGACTGGCAGGATCTTTCCGACCGCTCGCCGATCCCGCTGGCCGGGGGCGAGAATCTGCGCGGCACGCAGTTCGACGACTGGATGGCGCAAGGCATCCTCGATTTCTACCAGCCCGACATCACCAAGTGGGGCGGCGTCACCGGCTGCCTGCGCGTCGCGCGCGCCGCGGCGACAGCGGGCAAGTCCTATTGCCCGCATGTCTTCGGGGGCGGGCTGGCGAACCTGGCCTCGCTTCACGTCCTGGCCGCCGCCGGCGCGCCCGGCTGGCTGGAGCTTGACTGCCACCCGAACGCGGGGCGCGAGCTGATCCTGCGCGACATGCTGCCGGTGACAGACGGCACCGTGCCGGTGCCGGGGACCCCCGGGCTGGGGGCCGAGGTCGTGCTGGCCGATTTCGCGCGGCATGTCACCTGGGCCTCGGACATGGCCTGGCAGGACGGCAGGCTGGCGGGATGAGAGCGGTCGAGGCACGGGCCTTTGGCGGTCCCGAGAACCTCGCCATGGCCGACCGGCCCGATCCGGTGCCGGGGCCGGGCGAGATCGTCATCGACGTGGCCGCCGTCGGGGTGAACCCGGCAGACACCTACATGCTGACCGGAACCTACGTCTTCCGGCCTGACCTGCCATATGTGCCCTGCGGGGACTGTGCCGGGGTGGTCTCGGCCACGGGTCCCGGCGTCGAGGCCCCTGCCCCGGGCGCGCGCGTCTTCGTCAGCGCGGCGCTGACCGGACGGCTGAGCGGTTGTCTGGCAGAGCGCATCGTCGTTGCGGCAGGGGACGCGCTGCCGGTGCCCGACGCCTTGGGGCTGGAAGAGGCCGCCTGCCTTGGCGTGCCCTATGTCACGGCGCATCTGGCGTTGCACGACAAGGGGAACATCCGGGCAGGGGAAACCGTCTTCGTCCACGGCGCCAGCGGTGCGGTGGGTCTTGCCGCGGTGCAACTCGCCCGGGCCGCGGGGGCACGCGTGATCGGCAGCGCCGGCACGGCAGAAGGGCTGGCGCGGGTCCGGCGCGAAGGCGCGGCGCTGGCCGTCGACCACGGCGCGCCGGGCTACCTCGACGCGGTGCGCGCGGCGACGGCGGGCACGGGGCCGGCGCTGATCGTCGAGATGCTGGCGGATGTGAACCTTGCCGCCGACCTCGACCTTGTGGCGGCGTCGGGGCGTATCGTCATCGTGGGCTGCCGGGGATCGGTGACGATCCAGCCGCGGGTCGCCATGCTGAAGGACATCGACATCCGCGGGCTGGCGATCTGGAACGCCCGCCGGGACGTGGTCCACGCGGCGCTGTCGTCGATCGTGGAGCAGGCCGCGCCGGGCGGGCTGCGGCCGGTCATCGGAGACCGCTTTGGCCTGCACGAGGCGGCCGAGGCGTTTCGGGCCACGGTGCGGCCGGGGGCCCGGGGCAAGATCCTGATCTGTCCGTGATCCGGCGGGCCTGTGCCCCAAAGGGAAACGCGCGCGCCGCTACCCGCCTGCCGGGTCAAGGTCCTGGTGGCGCGATCAGCGGCGTGGCGTTCTGTCTGGCAACCTTGTGTCACCAGCAGGGCCGCAAGAACCGCGGTCGCCCGAACATGCCGCAGTTCCTTCGCTTCGCAAGGCCGTTCACACCACGCAACGCAGCCCCCCGCTCGAGCGCCTGAACACCCAGATCAGCACGCCATCGGCTCTCCAAAGACCATCAAGACGCTCCGATAGAACTCCCGAGAGAACCGGGGCTCGGTGTAGCATTGCAAAAGCAAGACCCTTACGCGCGATCCATCGGCCGAAACTGCACCACGCGGGGCCCTGAGATTGCATTGGCAGCCTCTACATCGCCCCAAAGGACAGGCGGGCCTTGAACACTCCGTGTGTCTGGCCATGCGCATCCCCGGATGCCTCGATCAGAATTTACCCAATGGTGACAGGCATGTAGATCCCACCCCCTGGTACCCGCGGCCGGACTCATAAAGTATTTATTTTCAGAATGTTAACTTGGATGCAGACCAACAAACCGGACCCAGAATCCGGCCTGCTGTGGAGCGCCCCCACAAGAGCCTTGCCGACGCCCGAGAACAGCTGGAAGATTGCCGTAGACGTTACACGATGATTGACCTCAAGGCGCGATCGGGTTTCACGTCTTGAGTGCCGTGAATTATCCCGATGGCGCAACGAGCCCGTCATCGTCAGACGGACGGGAGAATCCAGCTTCCGGAGGATCAAGGTTGGAGAGCGGCGCATCAACCTGCGGACTTTCCGAAAAATCGGTGGGGAGCCAGGGCCCAGATCAGGTCCGGCTCACTGACCTTACTCCAAGCCGTGTCGGACCTGGCTTTCACAACCAGGTTGATTGCCGGTAGGCTGATCGAGTGACGCTGTATCGCATGATCGCCTGTATCGCATCTTCTCACGAAATGCGCTGTGTTCGATGATCGTTTACATTCGATCTTCTTCGCAAATGCGCTGTATCGTCTTATCGTTTGTATCGCATTTGCAGATGCGCTGTGTCGCATTTTCTGGCAAATGGGCTGTATCGCATTTCCGAGAGTCACAGCCTGTCACAGTTTCCAAATAGACTGTGACAGCTTAACTCATTGATATTGTTGAATTTGTCACAGTCTGTCACAGTTGTCCCAGTTAGGTCCCTATATTATCCCGTAGAGGGGTATTTCAGATTCCCATGATTCTGGCTCTAGCCTCCCTCTAAAATGACATACCCTTTTCAGCAGAAGTCTCCCAGATAACTGTGACAACTGTGACAACCGTGACTTTATGAACAAAATCAGTAGCTTATGAGACCTGCGGGACGAAAAAACTGTGACACTAACTGTGACAACTGTGACAAATCGAATAGAGACGATTTGACGAGATGTGGCGCTCAGAATCCGAATAGGTCAGCATTGCTGCACTGATTCCGACCAGGATGAAGGGGGTCTTTACGGGATTCGGGCTCGATCACATCCGGAACTAAACTAAACGGTTCAGTTTATGTTAAGACCCTTCACATTCAGACATTAGAATGTAAATAAGCCATTGTTTTCTCAGAAAAATTTCAAATTGCGCAAGACTCGGGGTTCGGCGTCCCCCCGCAGCGCCGCCACGCCTAGGAAGGACCCGAGGAAAAACCGTTGAAAATCAATAGTTTAACCAGGCGCAGTTACACCGACACGCCGCACAACTCGATATTATCCAGGTTTTCCAATGGATTAGGGAAACGCGATAGAGAGTCCCGGCGATACAGTCGATTTGCCGGGAAAATTGGACCTATCGCCAGCCCCGAGGCGACGGGGCGACGTGGCAGCGCTCCTGCCCATGCCCGAGGCGACGGGGCAGCGCTGGCTGAACTGATGCGGTGGACCGGCGCATCGCCTGCCACCGTCAGGGCAACCCCGACCGCTGCTTAATGGTCCTGCGCCTCACGGGCCTTCAACGTCGCCCAGCTGGACGGCTACGCGCTCGACGAGCACGAGCCCGAGCCCGAGCCCGCTGACAATGCGGTTAATCCGATTGCCAGTGCCGATGCCTTCATCCAGGCAACCGGTGCCCGCATCCAGGAGGGCGGCCAGAACCCTATCACCGCATCGAGGATGCGACCACCATGCTCGACCGCCATCGGTTCCGTGGCACGCCCACCTGCAGCGCCAACGAGGGATGGTATGCCGTGCTGCTGCATGAGCTGAGTCACTGGACGGGTGACCGAGCAGCTCGAAACAATGGAGAGAATCCATGACGCGCAACGACGGATGCTCGAGGCGGCGGCGCGTCGGCCTCGTTCTCGCGACGATCTGGCTGAGCGGCTGCGCGACGGGCGCTTCTGACCTCACCGGCCTCGAGGTGTGCCCGCCGGTCGTGGAATACAGCCGGGAGTTCCAGGCGCAGGCGGCAGAGGAATTGGCAATGCAGCCAGAGGGATCGGCGATCGCGGAGATGCTCGCGGACTATGCTGTGATGCGAGAGCAGGCGCGGGTGTGCGGAACTTTGTGATGCGTGTCGTTCCGACAGGAGCGGTCACGTCCGTCAAGCTGGTGTAATTTCCCGGATGGCCTGAGGTCATGATCAGGCGGCTTCCGTAGTGATGCTGAGAATGGGGTCTATCTCCTCGGTGTCGATCTGGGCGAAGGCCTCGACCATCATGTAGCGGCTGGCGGTCTGCCATTCGTCATTCTGCTCGAACAGGACGGCGCCGATCAGGCGCATGATGGATGGCTCGTTGGGGAAGATCCCGACGACATCGGCTCGGCGTTTGACCTCCTTGTTCAGCCGCTCGATCGGGTTCGTGCTGTGCAGCTTGGTCCGATGCTGTCGGGGAAAGGACATG